>JAJDEM010000376.1 GCA_029259795.1 Planctomycetota bacterium | reverse complement strand
GGGCGACTCGGCCTCGATCCTGAAGTTCATGAACATGATCGAGAACGACCCGCGCCTCGTTGCGGTCAAGGGCTTCAAGATCGATGCCGGCGAGCGGGATCGCGACGATCCCGATGCCACGATCCTTCACGAAGTCGAGATCGACCTCGAGACCTACCACTATCGCCCCGGCAAGGGTGCGATCGGCCGCGAGCACATCCCGGGTGCTGAAGAGCGCCTGCAGGATCCGAAGATGCGTGCAGCCATCGCCGCCTTCCAGCCGGAGCGCCCCGACACCTACATCCTCCACCCCGCCGTAGGCCGCCGCGATCCGCTGGTCGACCCGCGTCGCACCGAGGAGACGGTTGATCCGGAAGCCCAGCGCGTGCTGTTCGAGACGGAAGAGAAGATCGTCATCAAGCTCGAGAACCTCTACCGCGAGATCGCGGAGCTGCTCGAGAAGGAGAAGGCGCTCGAGCGCGCCGGCGACCTGTTTCGCCTGGATCGGATCCGGCGCACCATCGACGAGAAGATCAACAACCTGCGCGCCCAGATGGAGCAGGTTGGCGTGAACAAGAGCGTGTCGATTCCGGCGCTCCAGGCCCGCGTCGATGTGCTGAAGGAGAACGTGGGTCGCGTGCGCTCCAGCCGTGCGCCCAAGGAGGTCGTCGTCACACGTGTCGTGGCCGACAACGTCTACGAAGAGCTCCTCGAGCTGTTCGAAAAGGGCAAGTACGAGGAGATCGAGGCGACCGGCCAGAGTTGGGTCAGCTTCCTGCGCGGCAAGCAGGTCATGCCCGAGGCGCAGCCGTCGCTGGAAGCGATCAAGACCCTGCGTGAGCGCTCCAAGGTGCTCGCCGAGTTCGGCGCGATGAGCTTCGACATCGGGGGCCGGATCATCGACAAGGAGTTCCCTGAGCGCAGCGTCGTGCGGGTCAACGGCAAGTACCTGCGCGTCGGCGACGCCGTCGATCGCAAGGGTCTCGTGACCATCCGCTCTGTCAGCCGTGGCGCTGTCGAGTTCAGCTACAAGACCGAGACCGTCCGCCGCTCCGCTGAGACCAAGAAGAAGCGCAGCGACACGAAGTCCAAGAAGAAGCGGCGCTCCTCCAAGCGCAAGTAGGTCCAGCGCACGGCACGGCCCAGGTTCCTCGGGGCCGTCGGCCCTGCGCTGCCCGGGCCTCCCCGCGCCGTCGCGCGGCCCCGTAGCCAGCGGCCCGCCGGGCCGACCTGCCGTGCGTCTGTGAGCGCCTCCGGGGGCCCGCCCGCGCCCACCTGGAGACGTGGCACCGGCCCCGCGGGCTCCGGCGAGGCCCACGAGCGCCCCCGGAGCCCAGCCAGCAGGCCTCGGGATCCCATGGACGGGTTGTCTCGCGCTCTCCCGGCGGCACCCAATGTCTCCGTTTTGTCACGTAGCGGGGCCCAGCAGGCGCGAAGAAGGTTTGGTTTCCCTAACAACCCGCCACGGGGTCTTGGCCTCCCGCCCCACATGGGCTTTACTTCGATCCGGAGTCGACCGACCGACGGCGTGAGGGCCCACTGCGGGATGTACCGCAGCTGGACTCGCCCGCCACGAAGGCTCATCGCACCGATCAATCGCCCAGGGAGGGGATGACGGTGGAAGGAAGGGAGAAGCGAAGCATGCGACGCGCTCGTGTCCCCGTAACGATCATCTTGGCCCTAGCAGGGCTTGCTTGCCTCTTTGGCGCTGGAACCCCCAGCCACGCCGGGGATCGAGCCGATCCAGAGGCCTACCGCAGCGAGGATGTGGGCGGAGGCCTGGTCACGCTGGACGTCCAAGACGCCCCCTTCGGTGAAGTGGTCCGCGAGCGCATTCAATCGCGCACGCGAGTCAACATCGAGGTCTCGAAGGAAGCGCTCTTGTTGCCTGTCACGGCGCGCTTCGTCGACCTTCACTGGGTCCTGGCTCTCGAGGCCATGGCCAACCGCATCGGCGGGTTCCTTGTGCGCCGCGCGCCCAACCTGCTCGTCATCGAGCGGCCGAAGCCCGTCGAGATGTCCTTCACGGATGAGGACATCAAGACCGTCATCAACCAGATCGCGAACTTCGCCGGCGCGAACGTGATCGTGGCACCTGACGTCGAGGGCACGATCACGCTGAACCTCATGGGTACGCCCTGGAAGGCGGCACTCAAGCATGTCGTCGAGACGGTGGGCGACTACGCCCTCGTCGAGGAGACCCACGGCATCTACCGCGTGATCTCGCGCGACAAGCTCAAGGTCGAGACCGACTACTACCGGTTCCGCTACCTGCGCCCGCCGCCCATCTACAAGGGCATCATGGCGACGGCTGGGGGCGGCTCCAGTGGCGGCGGTGGCGGCGGTGCTTCGACCGGCGGTGGCGGCGGCAGCGGCTCGTCGAACCCCATCTGGTCCGGTGAGCCGATCCCCGGCTCCGACGACCCCACGACGATCGAAGAGAACTTCCCGATCGTCGCGGCACTGCGTCAGATCGTCGAGGTCGACCAGGGCGGCGGCGTCCGCTACATGCCCGAGCAGAATGCGGTGATGGTCTCGGGCACCCGCCCGAACCTCGACCGGGCGCTCAGCATCGCGGGTCAGCTCGACGTCGAGCCTCCGCAGGTCTTCATCGACATGAACTTCGTGGTCACGCGCAGCAGCGATGCGCTGGACCTTGGCATGCAGGGTGGTGCGAACGGCCTGAGCTTCGGCGTGAGCGGCTCGGACATCATCCACCAGATGCCCTTCAACGTCGGCGGCGGCAGCGGCCTGGCCGATGCGATCACAGGTACCGCGTTCCCGCCCCCGGCGGCGTCCGCGTTCAGTTACGGAACGTTGACGAGTAGCGAGACGTCGCTTCTCTTCAACTTCCTCCAGAGAGATACAAGTACGCGCATCGTGCAGGCGCCGAAGCTCCTCGCCCTGGACAACCAGGCGGCGACGATCTTCATCGGTGAGACGATTCGCTACGCCCGCACAGAGGCGGCAACGAACCAGAATGGCGGTCTCCAGTTCGGAGTCGCTGAAGATCCCAACAGCCCGGTCACGGTCGGCTTCCAGCTGCTCGTGATTCCGCACGTCGTGCCGGGCGAGAACAAGATTCGCATGACGGTCATCCCGGATCGCCGTGCCCTCACGGGCAACGGGCCGCTTCCGGGCTTCGACCGCATCACGGTTTCCGGGCAATCCATCGATCTGCCCCGCGTTCAATCCAGCAGCCTCGTGACCCACATGATCCTTCGCCATAACCAGACGGCGGTCATCGGTGGGTTGCTCGAGGACCGCGAGGTAGAGCGCGTGGACAAGGTGCCGTTCCTGGGCGACCTCCCGATTGGCGGGTTGCTCTTCCAGGGCCGTAGCACCGAGAAGATCAAAGAACACCTGCTCATCACGATCACGCCGCGCATCCTGACCGGGACTGACGCCGTCAACTGCACCATCACGGAAGAGTTGTCGGGTCGAACGGATAAGGTTGCCGCGGAATGGAAGGATCTGGCCAGCTCCGGATCCGGCAGCAAGGGTGCATTTGCGACGGACTTCCCGCCGCCGCCCCCGCCGCCGGCCGTCCGTAGCTCCCCGCCCCTTCAGGTCGCACCGACCAGGTAGGCAGCGCCCGGGCCGAGCGGTGCCTCCGATGTTCGGAGGCGCCGTGTCCACCATCCACGGACAACCGGTCCCACAAGACTTCCGCGGCGCGGCCACAGGCCACGCCGCGCGGAAGGCATGCCTCCCATGACTCCTGAAGATCCTGCTACGGCAGGTGGCCCTGCCCCGGCAGGCGATTCCCCGGCGGATTCCTCCGCCGGCGGCGCTCCGAAGAAGATCCGTCGCCTCCGGCGCCGACGCGTGCGGGCCAAGCCTGCCGCCGAGGCTGGCGGCGACACGCCGCGCGCTGCCGCGAGCGAGGCGCCCGCGCGCCGTGAGCCCGCGGCCTCCGATGGCGGCGAGCCGAAGCCGAAGGCCAAGAAGAAGCGCAAGCGCCGCGTGCGCCGGCGCAAGCCCGACGCCGACCGCGAAGCCGGCACTGAGTCCCCGCCGGCCGCAGACGAAGCGGCTGGCGAGGCGATCCCGCCCCTGCCCGACGACGGGGAGGGTTCCGGCGATGGCAAGAGCCGGCGCAAGCGCCGGCGGCGTGGCGGGCGTGGCCGCAAGAGCAAGGATGGCGCAACCGCCGACGGCGGGGGCGAGGACGCCGTCGACGGCGAGGCCCCCAAGCGCAGCCGCTCCCGTGGCCGCGGCGCCAAGGGCAAGGATGGCGACGGCGGCTCGGAGAAGTCCTCCTCGCGCCGGAGTCGCTCGAAGTCCGGCGACGGCAAGTCTCGCGAGCGCGGCGGACGCTCCCGCGACGGACGCGGGCGGCGCGACGAGCGTCGCGAAGGCCGGGGGTCGCGCGAGCGGGATCCGCGGGCGATCGACATCGTCCCGCGGGTGCCCACCGCGGAGGAGGCCGCCAAGGAGAAGATCTTGCTCGTGAACGCGCGCGATCGGGACGAGGCGCGCATCGCGCTGCTCGTCGACGGTCGCCTCGAGGAGATCTACCTCGAGCTGGCCGCGGCCGAGCGCTCCTCGGCCGGGCACATCTACCGGGGCCGGGTCCAGAACGTCGAGCGCGGCATTGGCGCAGCGTTCGTCGACCTGGGTCGCGGGCTGACAGGCTTCCTGCACGCATCCGATCTGCCGCTCACCGAGGGCGAGGACTCGAAGCAGGAAGTCACCGACCGGATCAAGGCCGGCGACGAGGTCATCGTGCAGATCACGCGCGACAGCATCGGGCGCAAGGGCCCCGCGCTGACCGGTCGCATCTCCTTCCCGGGCCGCTACCTGGTCCTCATGCCGTTCACGGCGCGTTCAGGGATCTCGCGACGCATCCCCCAGGGGCCGGAGCGTGACCGCGTGCGCAAGCTCTTGCGCAAGCTCGAGGTGCCCGAGGGCATGGGTGTGATCATCCGGACCGCGAGCGAGTCCACCGATCTCGCAGCCCTGGACGCGGATCTCGCCCATTTGCTCCAGGAGTGGCAGATCATCAAGCGCAAGGCGGCCGAGCCGGGGCAGCCCGGTCTTCTGCGCGGTGAGGGCGACCTCGCCGAGCGCAGCGTCCGCGACATCATGCCCGGTGACGTGACACGCATCGTCGTCGACAAGGACGATCTCGCGGGCCGCATCCATCGCTTGCTGCGCGTCTGGTACCCGACGGCCGCGATTGCTGCCGACGAGGCGTCCACGCTACAGGTCAAGGCGGTGTCCGCGACGCTCGATGCGCCGCGGGGCGAGAGCAGGCCCGAGCCCATGCCGGTCGAGCCGGAGGTCGAGGAGGAGCCTGCGGATGCCGAGCCCTCGAGCGACGAGCCGGGCGACGCTGGGAGCGAGGCTCCCGCAGCCGACGACGAAGGCGGAGCGCCCGCGACGTCCGACGAGCCGTCGGCTGACGGCGACGCGGCCGAGCCCGAGCCCGAGCCGGTGGTGGTCGAGACCGATGCCGAGCGTCTGGCGCGCCTCGAGGCGGTGGCGCGGGCGATGCCCGAGGTGGAGCTGCATACCGACGCGATGCCGCTCTTCCACCAGTACGGGGCCGAGACGCAGCTCGAAGACGCCTTCCGGCGCTCGACCCGGCTGCCCTCGGGCGGCTCGATCGTGATCGATCCGACCGAGGCGCTGGTTGCCGTCGATGTGAACTCCGGTCGACTGACCGACGAGACGGATCCCGAGCGCACCGCCCTGGTCACGAACCTCGAGGCCGTGGAGGAGACCGCGCGCCAGCTGAGGCTGCGGGATCTGGGTGGGCTCGTCGTGATCGACTTCATCGACATGCGCGAGCGCAAGTCCCGGCGTCAGGTGGAGATGGCCCTCAAGGAGGCACTCTCCAGTGACCGCGCCCGGATCCGCATGGGGCGCATGGGCCCGTTCGGCCTCGTGGTCCTCTCGCGCCAGCGCATCCGCCAGGCCCTGAACCGGGTCACCCACGAGTCCTGTGTGGACTGCGCGGGCACGGGGCGGCGGCGTCAGGTCTCCGGCCTGGGGCTGCGGGTCCTGCGCGAGATGCAGGCTCGCGTGGCGCGCTCCCGCGGTCGGGGCGGCCTGGAGGTCCGGGCCCCCAAGGAGGTCATCAGCTGGATCAAGAAGAACCGGCCGGCCGTCCTCAAGGAGCTCAAGCGTGAGTGTTCCGGGCCTGTCACGCTCGAAGCCGACAGCCGGCTGGCTGTCGACGGCTGGGCGATGAAGGGGGCGCCGCCCCCCGGGGGCACCCTGGACCCCGAGGACGAGTAGCCACGCGCCGACTTTCCTTGGCCCTCTGACGGAGCAGACCTACTCTCACCCGCTTCCCCGTGGAACTGGATCCGAAACCATGTACGCCGTCATCAACGATCGAGGCAAGCAGTACACCGTCAAAGCTGGCGAGCGTCTGCGTGTCGACCTCATGGACGTCCAGCCCGGGGCGGACGTGGTCTTTGACCGCGTCCTCCTGGTGGGTGGCGACGAAGGTGCCGACGCGCGCATCGGCGCCCCGCTCGTCGATGGCGTAGCCGTCAAGGCCACCGTCCTCGCCGAGCACAAGGATCGCAAGATCATCGTCTTCAAGAAGAAGCGCCGGAAGAAGTACCGCCGCAAGCAGGGGCACCGTCAGCGCTACACCGATGTGCGCGTCGACAGCATTTCTGCAGCGCAGAACGAGGCTTAACCATGGCACATAAGAAGGGTCAGGGCTCCTGCCGCAACGGTCGGCGTAGCAACCCCAAGTACCGTGGCATCAAGTGCTACGCAGGCGAGAGCGTCCAGTCCGGCTCGATCATCGTGCGCCAGCTCGGTTCGCGGTTTCATCCCGGCCGTGGCGTGCGCATGGGCAATGACTACACCCTCTACGCTGTGCGCGAGGGTGTCGTTGAGTTCCAAAGCAACCGCAAGGTCCACGTCGTCGAGCGTCCCGCGCCGGCGACGGCTTGATCGTGTCTGCCTGAGAGGGCGTAGCGCCTGAGGCTGTCGCGATTCGCGCGACAGCCCACAGGAGGCCTGCCTCGTAGGGTGAAGCCGTGTTCATTGACGAGCGATCCCTACGCGTCCGCGCTGGCAACGGTGGTGACGGCATCACCTCCTGGCGCCGCGAGAAGCGCGAGCCCCGTGGCGGTCCCGCGGGCGGGGATGGCGGCGACGGTGGCGATGTCGTCTTCGTGGCCAGCGTCCAGCTGACGACGTTCGGGGACATGGAAGACGTCCACCTCGTGCGCGCGAAGAACGGCGAGCGGGGCGGCAAGAACAAGCGCGCCGGCCGTGGCGGCCCCGACCGGATCCTCCCGTTGCCCGTGGGGACCACGGTCTACGACCAGGCGACCGGCGACCTGCTGGTCGACCTGGCCGAGGACGGCGACCGCTGGGTCGCGGCGGTCGGCGGACGGGGCGGCCGCGGCAATGCACGCTTCGCCTCGGCGCTGGATCAGGCGCCCACACGCTGCGAAGAGGGGACTCTGGGCTCCGAGCGCCGCGTGCGGCTGCAGCTGCGGCTCATGGCCGACGTCGGGCTGGTCGGCCTTCCGAACGCTGGCAAGAGCACCATGCTCTCGCGCCTCACCGCCGCAACCCCCCGCATCGCGGACTACCCGTTCACGACCCTGGCCCCGCATCTCGGGCTGATCGATCTCCCCGACTTCACGCGCTTCGTGATGGCGGACCTGCCGGGCCTCATCGAGGGCGCCAGCGCCGGGCACGGCCTCGGAGACCGGTTCCTGCGCCATGTGGAGCGCACGAGAGTGCTGCTGCACCTCATCGATCCGGCCCCCCAGGATGGGTCCGACCCGGTGGCGAACTACCTTGCGATTCGCGGGGAGCTGGCCGCCTATGGCCACGCCCTGGCGGAACGGCCGGAGATCGTGGCCGTGACGAAGGCAGATGTTTGGGGTTCCGAGGGACCTCCGGAGGAGCTGTTGAGCCGGCTGGCCAAGGCGGTCGATAGGAAGGTGCACCTCGTATCGGCGGTCACCGGTCAAGGGCTCCAGGCGCTCCTCATCGAGGTCGTCCGGGCTCTGGCGGACGCCCCGCCCGTGCCCGAGGTGCCCGACCGGCTTGAGTTGCCCCCGCGGCCCGCGGCGGAGGACGAGGCGGTCGGCTGAGGCAACTCCCGGAAACCGCCATGCAAGACGATGTCCTCAAGTACTTCCAGCAGATGGTGGAGGCACAGGCCTCCGACCTGATCTTGCGCAGTGGCCACAAGCCCGTCATGCGCGTCGACGGTGAGATCCGCTTCCTCGGCGACGAGATCTTCCGCGAGGAGGACAGTGAGGCGCTCACGCGCCATATCCTCAACGCCGACGAGCTCGAGACCTTCTACAACACGCACGAGAGGGACACGGCCTTCGTGGTGCCCGGTGCGGGCCGCTTCCGTTGCAACATCCTGCGGCAGCGTAGGCAGACCGCGTTCGTCTTCCGCCATGTCAAGGAGACGATCCCCAGCATGACGGATCTGCTCTTGCCGACAGAGACCCTGCAGCGTCTCGCGATGCTGCGCCGTGGGCTCGTCGTCGTGACGGGCATCGCCGGCTCGGGTAAGTCCACGACGCTCGCGTCCATGATCGACTTCATGAACGAGCACACCCAGCGCCACATCGTGACGATCGAGGATCCGATCGAGTTCATCTTCCAGGATCGCCTCTGTGCGATCACCCAGCGCGAAATCGGCATCGATACGCAGGACTGCCGTGTGGCGCTCAAGGCGGCTGTCCGTCAGACGCCCGACGTCATTCTCGTCGGTGAGATGCGTGACAAGGAGACGGTCGAGGCCGCCCTCATGGCCGCAGAGACGGGGCACCTCGTCCTCTCGACGCTCCACACGGTCAACGCCGTCCAGACGGTCGAGCGCATCATCTCGTTCTTTCCGCCGCACCAGCACGACACGATCCGGATGCAGCTCTCGCTTGTTCTCGAAGGCGTCGTCAGCCAGCGCCTCATCTCCCGCAGGGCCAACTCGGGCCGCGTTCCGGCCGTGGAAGTGCTCATCGGCACGCCGACGGTCAAGGAGATGGTGCTCGAGGGCCGGACCCGGGAACTGCACGAGGCGGTCGAGGACGGCCACCAGTACTACGGCAGCCAGAGCTTCAACCAGTGCCTCGTCGGGCTGGTCCGCCAGGGCATCATCGACTTTGACGACGCCATGGCAGGCGCCGACAGCCCGGACGAGCTCAAGCTGGCGCTGCGCGGCATCACCAAGGGCGTGAATCGGATCGAGCACGTCTACGGCACCTGATCCCGCGGGCGCCGAGGGGGCCCGCCCCGGGCTTGCCGGGAAGCGCGCGGCCCCTGGCGGCGTCTGAGATGTGCGCTCCCCGTGTGCGCCGGTAGGCTCGCCCCCGTGCCGCCTGTACGCTGGGGGCTGTCTTGATCGCGTCCGGAGTCCCCGCATGAAGCCCCACGCCCTCCGCAGCGGCCTATGGCTGGCCAACCTGGCATTGGCGGCTGCCGTCATCGGCATCGGAGCCTGGTACGCGCTGGAGGTGCGCCCGGCGGTTGCCGAGGCCGTGAAGAAGCGCGCCGGCAAGAAGCGCCCCAAGCACCTCGAGGCCCTGCGCAGCGACTACGAAAAGATGCGCGTCACCGGCCTCAAGTGGAAGCCCCAGCCGCCGGTCAGCGATCCCGACCTCGACGCGACCATCCTCCGCGCCGACTACAAGAAGAAGAGCCCCACGCACTGGATCTTCTCCGGTCCGCTGCCGCCCGAGGCCGTCAAGAGCGAGAAGAAGGAGCCCACCGGGCCGCCGCCGCCCAAGGGTCTCGATACGCTCGGCAAGCTGTCCACGGTGATCATCGATCCGCCGGATAGCACGATCCTGTTCAAGTTCGCCGGCGGCAAGAGCCGTGCGTTTGGCGTCGGCGACTTCGTCAAGCTCAACAGCAAGACCGACGCCGACCGCTTCCGGATCACGAAGATCCTCGAGCCGCAGCCGCGGGTCTACGAGGTCCACTACGACGTGTTCGGCAAGGACGCCGACAAGGCGGAGCGCTCTGATGTGCTGCGCTACGACCGCACGGGTTCCTCCGAGGGCTATCCGGAGTTCCTGCGACCGGACAGCCCGCCGAAGGCGGCCCCGGCAGCCGGTGCCGGGGGTGCCGTCGACGCCGTGCCTGCGGGTACAGCGCCTGGGGCGACCCCGGAGACAGCCGACGGGACCCAGCCGGACGGGACCCAGCCGGATGGCACGCCCGAGGTCGTGCGCCCCATCCGCAAGCCGACGGCCGAGCTGACGCTCGAAGACCTCAAGCCCGAGATCATTCGCAACCCGAAGAACGCCAATCAGCGGGCGATCGTGTTCGACGACAACACCTATCGCTACTTCAAGAAGCGCGACGCCAAGAGCGTCGCGGGCACGGTGAAGACCCAGGTCGCCATCGACAAGACCACCGGCCGTACGATCGGCCTGCGGATCACCGGCTTCGAGGACAAGGCGCCGTCGGGTGTCTTCGACGTCCGCAAGGGCGACATCCTCGTATCGATCAACGGCCAGAAGGTCAAGTCGCGTGGCGATGCCGTACGCATCGCCGAGTCGCTCAAGAACGCGACCGTCGTGACGGTCGTGATCGACCGTCGCGGCAAGCTCGTCACCTACCGTGTCGATCCGCAGGACCCGCGCAACCGTCGCAAGGTCCGCTACTTCGAGGGCTTCGCGAACTAGCCGCGTCTGTCCCGGGCGACCTGCCCCAGCCAGCTCGGCCCAGGCGGCCCGCACCCGGCGGCCGCACCTGCCGGCCGCAAGGCCATGACGCCATGGCGGCGCGTGTGTTTGAGCCGCGCTGGGGGAGGCTCGGGTACGCTCTGCGCCATGAGTGCAGCGCCCAAGGAACCTTCCCCCCTCGATGTCATCCTGGTCGTGGATGTCGGCAACTCCGGCGCCAAGGTCGGCGCGGTACGCGGCGAGGACGTCGCAGGCCCCGTCCGCCTTCCGCGCATCGACGCACGGGCCGTGCGCGACCTGGCCGGCCCGATGCTCAAGGGCAAGGCCGCCACCATCGCGATCGCGGGCAGCGATCCGACCCGCATCGAGAGCCTCGTCTGGGAGCTCTCCAAGCTGCGCCTCGGCGCCGTGACCAGTGTGGGCCCTGATCACAAGGGCCTGCCCGCGCCCCAGGTCGAGCACCCGACGCGGGCCGGCGTGGATCGGCGTGCGCAGGTCTTCGCGGCGACCCGGCTCGGCGGCCAAGCGTGCGCCGTCATCTCTTGCGGCACGGCGCTCACGGTCGACATCGGTGATGAGCACGGCGCGCTCTGCGGCGGCGCGATTGCGCCGGGGCTCGGCCTCGGTGCCCGGGCGCTGGCCGAGGGCACCGCGCGGCTGCCGCTGGTGGACTTGAAGGGCGCTGCCACGATGCCGGCCCACGACACCGAGCCGGCGATTCGCGCCGGCCTGCTGCTGGGGGGGGCGGGTGCGGCGGAGCGCCTCCTCGAGGAGGCCGATCTGGCCCAGGGCACGCCGGTCTACTTGACCGGGGCGGACGCGCTGCACCTGGGACCGCACCTGCGGCGTCCCGTTCGCGCCCACCCGGGACTCGGCATCCTGGGCGTCGCCCTGGCCGTTCGCGCGAGCCCGCCCCGATGAGCGCGGGCGCCGAGGTCGTGTGGACCCAGATCGTCGGGGCAGCCGCGCTGGTCGATCCGGCCTCCGACCTGGATGGGCCGGGCGAGCTCTGGATCCGCAACGACACGATCGTCGCCGTCCATGAGGTGGGGGCGGGGCGACCCGAAGGCGTGCGCGAGGACGATCGCATCGAGGTCCTCGATGCGGGAGGCACCGTGGTCACGCCCATGTTCGTGGATCTGCACGTCCACCTGCGTGAACCGGGTGGCGAGGAGGACGAGACCTTTGCGTCCGGCAGCGCCGCCGCCCTTCGCGGCGGCTACGCCGTGGTGTACGCCATGGCCAATACCGCGCCGACCTGTGACAACCCCGAGCGGATCGCGGCGACCCTGCGGCGCGCTCGCGAGGCAGGCCCTGTGGAGATTGTGCCGGTCTCGTCGCTGAGCGAGGGCTTGCGCGGGCGCACGCTGGTGGATCTCGATGCCAACGCGGCCGCCGGCGCCGGCGCCTTCAGCGATGACGGAGCCTGGCTGGCCGATGAGCGGCTTGCGCGCGAGGCCTTGCGCTGGTCCGCACGCAACGGCGTGCCGGTGATGCAGCACTGCGAAGACTTCGAGCGCACGGGCACGGGCGTGCTGCACGAGTGCTCTTGTGTGCTGGCGGCCGGTGTTCCCGGAATCAGTCGGGAGGCCGAGGACCGTGCCGTGGCGCGCGACATCCACCTCGCCACGGACGAGCAGGCCGCGCTGCACATCTGTCATGTCTCGACCGCGGGAGCCGTCGATGCGATCCGTCGCGCGCAGGCGGAAGGCTTGCCGGTGACGGGCGAGGTGACGCCGCACCATCTCGTCCTGACGGCCGCAGACGCTCTGGCCGGCGGACCCGACTTCAAGATGAAGCCGCCGCTGCGCGATCCCGAAGACGTCGCCGCCTTGGTCGAGGCCCTTGCGGACGGCACGCTGGCGGCGGTCGCCACGGACCACGCGCCGCACAGCGACGCGCGCAAGGCCGCCGGCTTCGTCGGCGCACCGTTCGGCGCCATCGGGGTCGAGACCGCGTTCCCAGTTCTCTACACGCACCTCGTCCGCGGGGGTCGCCTCAGCCTCGCTCGCCTCATCACCAGCCTCACGAGTGGCCCCTGCGGTGTCGTCGGCCGCGACGCGCCGCGTCTGGCACCGGGCGCGCCCGCCCGCGTGAACTTCCTGGACCTCGATGAGCCGCGCACGGTGGACCGTGAGGCGCTCGAGAGCCGCAGCCGCAACTGCCCGTTCCACGGCCAGGTCCTCTCGGGCTGGCCCGTGGCCTCCTGGATCGGCGGTCGGCTGCGCACGGCCGGTCCCGCCGCCGGCGTGCGATTTCGCTCGCGGGGAGCGGCCGGCGACGATCCGGACGGTTCCCAAGAACACGGCCAGCGAACCTGAACTCCTTGCTCCCACCGGGGTTACGACCGATTGCCTTACGCAGCCCCTGTGGAATGAGGTTTGCCACGTGGTGGGCGTGGTTCCGGCTCAGTCGAACAGGCTGCGGCAAGGTCCAAATCTCTTTACCGGGAGATAAGGCCTCCGTAGAGTGTCGGCCGGGGTCGGAGGTGGCGTTGCGCCGTGCTCGCGGGTTGCGGGATGGGCGGAACTTCCTGTCACATCAGAAGTAAGGTCCGAGCAAGCAACGTCGCGGTCGATCCGCGTCGAAACGAAAGTCACGTCGCGTACGCGGCATTGACGCCAAGCCGTCGAGGAGCGCATCGAAATGCTTCCCAGATTCATCACCCGCGCCAGCAGCATTGCCACGCTGGTCGCCGTAGTCGCGCTTTCCTGCTTCGCCACGTCGTGTGGCGGAGGTGGCGTGTCCGCGAAGCCCATGATCCTCGTTGAACTGCAGTTCATGGATCGCAGTCTGACGCCCGTGGCGCCTACCGGCACGCAGAGCCTGCCGCGCAACGCGATCATCGGGCTTGTGTTCTCCGAGCTCGTGAGTCCGGTGTCCGTGAACAACCAGACGGTGCAGCTTCGCTTCGGTGCGTCGTTCCAGAGCGTGCCCGACGGCTCGTTCCAGGTGAGCGGCAACCGCGTGCTGTTCGATCCCACGACGACCGCGCAGGGGCAGCCGAACCCGCCCGGGTTCCTCCCCGTCACGCAGTACATCATCGACATCCCCGGTGTGAGCGAGCAGGCGAGCGTCGTCGAGAACCTCGACGCCGACCCGAACCTCTCGACGTTCTTCACCCAGTTCACGACCGCCGACGGCTGGCTTCGTGAGCTGACGCCCCCGCAGGTGGTCGAGATCATCTTCAACCCGCTGCAGGACGTTCTCACGAAGAACGTGCCCGGCAACGGCCTGATGGGCATCGTCTTCGACGAGGCCATGTCGCCCGGTTCCTTCGTCCAGGGCCGCCAGACGCAGGGTGGCAACATCGACATCCGTTACCTCGACGACTCCGGCGTCGGCGGCATCAACGACGCCAACGGCTTCGCCGGCGTGGCCGTGGACGGCTCGTTCACACCGAGCCCCGACTGGAAGACCTGGTGGTTCAAGCCCCTCTTCTCGTGGGGCACGGTCAAGCTGGAGTGGGCCGTCGAGGTCTTCCAGGGCCTCACCGACCTCTCGGGCAACCTGCTCGTCAACCCGCGCAGCTTCGGCCCCTACACATGTGACGGCAACGGCATCCAGGCCGGCAAGACGCTCAAGGAGCTCTTCGACGACCAGACGCAGATGGACGTCTTCGTGACGGACGCCGACTGGGGTTCCACCGAGGAGGGCTGGGTCCTGGGGCAGCCGGTGAGCAGCCGCCAGGCCTACATCTACAGCTACGTAGAGACCGACAACGGCTCGAACTCGGGCCGCGGTCAGTACGCGCCGCTCGCAGCGCCCCTGATCGGTGCCGACATCAATCAGTTCGTTGCCAACGTCACGCCTCCGTCCGCGGACGGCCGTCGGGTCATGTGGAGCTTCGGCGCCACGCGCATGGGCCAGAAGGGCTCGATCACGGGCGCCGCCTGGGGTCCTGACAGCAACGCCACGTTCGCCGCGACCTACTCGAACGTGAAGCTGCGCGTCGGCTACCAGAAGGACGACAACCTGTCCTTGTCGCCCAGCTTCAGCGGCAACTACGACGGCCAGCCGGCCGTCATCTACAACGGCGAGTACTCGGTGCAGCAGGCCGCCAACGTGGGCAACACCCCTGGTGAGCCGGCGGTGGGTCACGTCGCGGGCTACACGATGAACCCCGGTTGCCGGACCAACGGTGACTGGAACCAGCCGCTGTTCAACGCATCGGGTTGGTACGACTGGCCGGAACTCACCACCTTCTTCGAGTGGGACCCGCAGGGCGCACCCGACGCGAGCTCCAAGGTGATGCTCTTCGACGCCTCGGTGGTTGAGGGCGACAGCTTCCAGCAGGTCCGTGGTTGGTTCGGCGTCACGTACCCGTGCTCTGGCGTGCTGATCGGCGGCCTTCCGCTGTCGCGCATGTACGCCACCTACGAAGAGAACGAGCCGAACCCGGCTTCGAACTTCGTGGCAGGGATCCAGAACCCCGAGCAGTCGATCTCCGATACCTGCTTCACCATCACGCGTCGCGTGAGCACCGCCCAGACGTTGTTCTACACGCCGGGCGTTGGCGACAACCGGACGTTCGGCGACATGACGAACTACTCCGCGGCGCTGCTCGACCCGGCCGTCCAGACCGGTGGGGCCCAGGCTGAGATCGAGTTCCAGGCCGCCGACGCGTTCGACGTCGATCCGACCACGGGCCAGCAGGTCATCAACCGCGCCGCCGAGTTCACGGCCGACACGGTCACGGGTGACCCGACCTGGGTGAAGGACATCAATGCTTGCGACGGCATGCAGAACCTCCGGTTCCGCCTGCGCCTGATCTCCAACCTGATCAGCCTGAGCGTCGCTCGCGTCAGCAAGGTCACCATCCCGATGATCAGCAACTAGAGAGCAAATCGCCGGGGAGGCGGGTCAACGGACCGGGCCGGCTCTCCCGACAAATCACGCTTCGCCGCGGGTGGCTCCCGCGGCGGGGTCTACGGTCCAAGCTGGTGGCACAGCGTACGCCGGGTCACCAGCTGGCTTGGTGTGATCTGGGCCACCAGGTGGCATAGGGCTACGGACTGGCTTCCAACCTTCGGATGGCGCCTACGTCGAATCGAGACCTTGAGGGCTTGGCCCTCGAGGGAGCGACGCGGCAGGTCGGCTCCGGGAGAGCAACTCGTCATGCATCGTTCTCGTCTCGTCTTCACACTGGTCTTGGTCTTGATGCTGAGTGCATCGGTGTCGATGACGTCCTGCGGTGGCGGCTCGGGGGGTACCAACCCCGACCTCGTCCTGCTGGGCTTCAACGTCCCGAACCTCTCGGGCATCGCCTTGAATCAGCCGTTGATCTTCACCTTCAGCGCCAGCATCAACCCGGCCACGATTACGCCGGACAGCTTGCGCGTCGTCGGTGATCGAAGCCCATTCTTCGAGTCGATCATCGTCGACGGCAACCTCGTCGCGCTCTTGCCGACGGTGCCGAACTTCGCGGACTACGAGGATGCCGGCTACGCCCCCGACACCGAGTACACGATCAGCTTGAGCACCTTCCCGGCCGTCACGACGATCGAGTCGACGACGGGCAAGCCCCTGCTGGCGGCTCAGTCGTTCACGTTCCGCACCTTGCCGGCGCCGAGCCCCGACATCGTCAGCAACATCCTCTGCACCGGTGGCGGCTCGCCGTCGGGCGCCTCGTTCTTCATCGAGCCCCGGCGTAGCGTCCGCCATGGCGTCGTGCCCAGCGCGGGTGGTCGGAGCGACGACGAAGGTTGCGTCCAGAACCCGGACAGCGACCTGTTCAACGACCCCTTCGCGATCCAGACCAACTCCGGTCCGGGCGCGCGCTTGCTGTGCCTCCAGAACGAGGGCTCGCCCCGTGTCGTCCCCGAGCTGAGCCAGCCGACCCACAACCAGGTGGCCGTCGGCGACGCCTCGGCCGTGCAGCCCGGCTTGATCGACCTGCCCGCCATTCGCGTGAAGATCAACGAGCCGCTCGACCCGTTGTCGGTGGAGCCCTTCTTCGCCGGCATCCCGATCAACGTGCAGCTCTGGCGCGTGGCGCTCAAGGACGGCACCCCGACGGGGCCCGACCAGATCCTGACGAACAAGCCCATCGTCAACCAGGACACCTCGGACACCGAGATCATCTTGGTTCCGGCGGGCCCGGTTCCGCAGGGCACGTTCGTGGTCAACATCACGCCCGCGGTGAAGGACCTGCCCGGCTGCCCGCTGCGCATCGACGATCGCCCGGATCCGGCCATCGGCGGCTACGACGTGTACGAGGCCTTGATGGCCTTCACCGACGCGATCCAGCCTGGCTACCGCATCTACTTCAAGACGCTCGAGGTGCCGGACACGCCGCTGTCGATCATCGAGGACTTCAACAACAACCTTGCTGAGTGGGGCGACAACCAGGTCGCCGCGCCGACGCCCGAGCCGGGTGTCTTCTCGCAGACCGTCGAAGACCACACGGCCGCGACGCCGCTGACCTTCGACGGCAACCCGATGCTCGAGCCCCTCGGCCCCTTCCCGGCGCTCACGCGCCTGTTCGCCCCCGCGGACGCCGACGGTGCGCAGGGCGGTCAGTCGACGACCGCGCTCTGGAACGGTTCGGGCGTGGCCACGGCCGGCGGTCCGATCTCCGCGGTCAACGGCTACCGCTTCTTGAACATCCCGACGTTGGCTGCGGGCGGCTTCAACCCCTCCAACACGCCGATCGGCAACCTGCTGCACATTCGCCAGCCCTACTTCGGTACGGGTCAGGACGGTGTGTTCAACTCCGGTGGCGGTGGCTCGACCACGGGGCTCAACACGGACAACGGCTCGCTCAACGGCGATGGGATCTACGAGTACATCTCGTTCAACCTGCAGGTGGGTGACACAGTCAACGTCTCCGGTTCGAAGCCGTTGCTCATTCTCTGCCGCGGTGACTTCACGGTCGCGGGCACGATCACGCTCGACGGTACGGACGGTAGTCCGGGCTTTGATACGAGCGACGCGGCCATGTACACGAACGCGGGCTCCGTAAGCTCCGCGGGTGCAGGCGGCCTTGGCGGCCCCGGTGGCGGCGACGGCGGCCACGGTGCCGAGACGCTCGGCATCGAGGTGGCCGCACCGGCGAATGACGGCAACGCGGGTGGTCTCGGCAGCACGCTGTTTGAGTCCATGGCTCCCGCCCTGCCCACGACGCCTCCCTTCCCGACGGCAGCAGGTGGTGGTGGCGGCACCGGCTTCCAGGAGACCGCGCTGGGAGCCAACGACGGCAGCCAGGGCGGCGGCGGCGGCGGCTTCGGCGCCAACGGCTCGGCCGGCTCGACCAGCGCTGGCGTCACAACGAACGCCGACGGTGGTCCCGTCTTCGGCGCGTTCAACTTCGAGCGTGAGCTGGCCCGCTTTGTTCCGGATCGCGGCTACCAGCCCAACGCGAACATCTCCGGTGGGACCGGCGGTGGCGGCGGCGGCATCGAAGATGACAACGGCGCCTCGGAAGATGGTGACATGGTCGGCGGCTCGGGTGACGACGGCGGCGGCGGCGGCGGCGGTGCCGGCGGAGCCCTCTGGGTCATCGCGCGCAGCTTCGACATCCTGCCGACCGGCGTGATCAGCGCCAACGGTGGGGCGGGTGGCAACACCTGGGCCGTGGCCGAGCAGTTGATCGACTCGGGTCCGGATGGCTCGGATCCGGGTGGCGGCGGCCCTGAGGATGACCTCTTCCTCGGCCTCGCTGCGGGCGTGACAGGGACGGGCACTGGCGACGGCGGCCCGGGCGGCGGCGGCGCCGGTGGCGGCATCTTCCTGATCGGCAAGGGCGCGAGTTCCATGACCGGAACCCTGAGTGCGGTCGGTGGTGCCGGCGGCACCTCGGGCCACGCAACGCGCAGGGGCGGTGATGGGGCCGGTGGTCGCATCTTCTTCGCGGCGGTGGACAATGGCGTTGCCGCGCCTGCGCTCCTGACCCTTCCGGGGTCCGTGAGTGTCGGCACCGGTAGCGCAGGCTCTGGCACCTGGCGTCCGACCCTCGAGGACATGAGCGTCGGCCAGAGCGAGTGGGTGGACCTGTTCACCCCGACGGCGGACTTCGCGCCGATCGTCGGCGGCAACGCACAGCTCCCGACCTTCGCCGGGAACTTCCAGTTCCCGGGCGCGGCCTTCCCCGGCTTCCTGGAGACGCCGACCGCCATGGGCGGCGGCGGCCAGACCTACGGGTTCGGCGGCGGGACCTTCGATGCGCGGCTTGAGTTCCAGGGCGCGGACTTCCTGAATCCGGAGCCCGCAGTGGGCACCCCGACCACGGCCGATGGTCTGACCGACTGGGTCGACGTGTCGGGGATCAACGGCATCGACATGAAGCGGTACTTCCGCTGGCGCTGGCGCTTCTGGACGGACGCCAACTACGGCGCGAATCCCGGCGACCCGGCTTCCTTGCCGGTGCCGACGATCTTCGACGTCACCATTCCGTTCATCAAGTAGACGGGCCTGCCTCGTCAACGGAGCCAGCAGGGCGTTCGGTGCGCGTGCACCGTTCGCCGCGAGCCGCACCTCGGTGCGGTCATCGAAGCCCCGGGGTGTTCCCCGGGGCTTCTTTTCTAGGTCGTTCGGGCCTTGAGGCCTGCCTCGTCAAGTCTCTCCCGTGAACAGGAGACCAAGCAACTGGAACCGGGTCGGCTGCTGTAGCGGCAACCGGGCCGACGGATCGAGTGCCGCGAGGCCAATCCACCAGGGCGTCATGAAACCGCAGCCTGACCGCCGACCGCCCATGCTCGCCCGCCTGCTGGGTCAGGCTGTGGCACGCCTGTATCTCCGCCGGCCGGCCATGGCCGAGGTGATCGCCATCCGCTACCGCAGCTTCCGCGCGTTTGTGTTCGGCATCGGCAACGAGCTGGCCTACCGGCTGGGGCGCGCCCGCGCGCCGGGCCTGATCTCGATCAACCTCGAGTTGACGAACCACTGCAACCTGAAGTGCAGCTTCTGCCCGACGGGCAATGGGCTGCTCGCGCGGCCCCGCGGCTTCATGGATCCCGTCGTGTTTCGGCAAGCCTTGCGGGGGGCCGGGCCTCTGGAGTTCGTCCTGCTCTTTCAGTGGGGGGAGTCCCTGCTTCATCCCCAGTTCCCCGAGCTGGCGCGAGAAGCGGCGGCGAGCGGACGGCGTACGCTCGTGACCACCAACGGCACGCTGCTGGACGAGCGGCGCACCACAGGCCTGCTGCAAGCCGGGCTGGATCGGGTCACCGTTTCAGTGGACGGAGACGCCGAGAGCCACGAGGCCATTCGTGGCGTGCCACTCGCCCGCACCGAGGCCGGCTTGGACCGGCTGCTCGCTGCACGGGACGCCCTGGGCCTCAAGATGGCCGTCGACGTCTCGATGGTGATCTCGCCGGAGACCGAGCACGCGGCAGGTGCGTTCGCAGCGCGCTATGCGGAGCGCGCCGACCGCATCCAGAAGATCCCCCTGCTCACGCGTGGAGAGCGGCGGACCCGCTGTCGCGAGCCCTGGCGGGGCGGGCTGGTCGTGCTCCAAGACGGGCGCGTCACGGTCTGCTGCGTGGACCACGACGGTGAGCTCGCGTGCGGCGATGTGCGGGAGCAGAGCCTGCGCCAGATCTGGAACGGCCCTGCGCTGCAGCGCCTGCGCCGGCAGCATGTGGACGGCGACCTTCCGCCGCTCTGCGCCGGCTGTACGGAGTACCCCACCGACGCCGCGGCGCCCCGCTTCTCGAAGCGCGAGGAGGCCTCCGCGCTGGCGCCGCATCTCGACCCCACGAGCCCGCAGGACACAGGCTCGAAGGACACCGACCCGCAGGACCGTGACCCCACATCCCGTCGAAAGGCGCCCGTCGCATGATGGGCCTGCGGCGCCAGTACACCGACATCCTGCGCGATCGCGCGCTGGCCGGGGATGTTGCAAGCGTCCTCCAGCACGGGCTGCGCTGGGTGGGAACTGCTTTGGCACCCCGGCTGGGGCGACCCCTCATCGGCCCGGCGCTCGGCACGCTGGTCGTGACCTATCGCTGCGACCTGCGCTGCCTCGTCTGCGATCTGCCGGCGCGGGCCGCGGCGCGTCGTCGCGCGGGGGATCGCGAACTGGACACGGCTGGCCTGCGCGCCGTCCTTCGGGACATGAAGGCGATCGGTACCGCAGGCGTTGGCTTCACGGGCGGCGAGCCGATGCTGCGCCACGATCTCTTCGAGC
>JAJDEM010000375.1 GCA_029259795.1 Planctomycetota bacterium | reverse complement strand
GACCGGCACGCTCTGGACGGCGATCGGCATCCACGCCGCCGCGGTGCTTGTGATCTTCAGCTACGGCGCCCTCACGGATCGCCTGGCGGGACCCTGGTGGGGCGGGACGCGGCTGCTCTACGACAGCCCGGTCGTGTGGGCACTGCTCCTGGCCGGGGCCTGCGTGCTCTGGCCCTGGGGCGGATCGAAATGCGCCGAGTCCTCCGAGGACGCTGCGGGTTGAAGCCCCGGCGATAGCATGAACCCCGATGGCCCACCGGACGCCCCTCGTCCTGCTCCTCCTGGCTGTGGGCGTGGTCTGCTTCCTGCTCTGGGGCGTTGGGCTGAGCTCGCTGTTTGATGCCACCGACGAGAGCGACGCGACGTCGATGCTCGATGACGAGGACGTCCGCAGCGCGGACGGCGACGAGCGAGAGGATGCGGGACCCACCCTCACGACCACCGGGCGTGCCCGGGAGGCGAACGCGGCGGCTCGGGCAGCGGCCCTCGCAGCGGCGGCCGGCATCGAGGGACCGGGTGGGGTGCGCGGCAGTGACGCGAGCGTTCCCTTCGTTGGGAAGGTCCTCGACAAGGACGGTCGGCCGGCCTCGGGCGTCAAGATCGTCATGCGCGGCGCCGGCTCGGTCGAGACCGTGACGACGGATGCGGACGGTCGCTTCAATCACGCAGCCCGCCCCGGCCGCTACGGCATGCTGATCGACGGCGGGGAGCAGGGCTCGCTGCTGCTCCGCTCGTGGATGCTCGACGGCGAAGCGCGCGAGGACCTCGAGTTCGCGCTGAAAGAGCCGGCCGCCGTCCAGGTGAAGGTCACGCGCACCAAGGAGCCCGTGCCCGACGTCGCGGTGCTGATCATCTCCCGTGACCTGGGCGAGCTGAGTCAGCAGGCCGGCACCACGGGCCTCGATGGGCTTGCGCTCTTCGAGGGCCTGCCCCCCGGTCGCTACATCGTGACGGCGCAGGTGCCCGAGGGGCCGTTGGTCGAGCACTCGATGTACGCCGGCGCAGCCAAGACGAGCCCGGTCAATGTGGTCGTGCCCCAGGGCGTCGCGCTCAAGGGCGTCGTGCGTGCGGGCAAGGATGGCCCCGGGGTCGGGGGTGCCGTCATCACGCTGAAGACCCAGGCGCGCGGCTCCCACGGCCTCTTCGAGACCGTGTTCGAGACCAACCCCGACGGCACCTACGAGATGCTCGTCCCGCGCGGAAACCCGCGCAGCCTGACCGTGGAGGCCGAGGGGCATGCGCGCTGGCCCACGCCGAAGCAGACGCGTGGCATCCTGCGCGGCCTGCGTGGCTTGCGCGGCTCCAAGCCCGTCAAGCGCGACGTGACGCTGCTCTCGGGCGCCGTGCTGAACGGCATCGTCACCACCGGCGAGAAGAAGACCCCCGTCCCCGGCGTCTCGCTGCGCTTCGCCATGCGCCGGGGCCCCGTGGTCGAGGTGACGACGAAGGCCGATGGATCCTACCTCGCGGCCAACATGGTCCCCGGGCGCTATGAACTGCAGGTCGAGACCCCGGCGTGGTTTCCCGTCGCCGGGCAGGCCCTCGCTGTGGGCATCCCCGGCGGGGCGGAGCCCAAGGCGACCACCTTCGACCTTGAGTTGGTGGGCGCCCGCCGGCTGCACGGCTCGGTCGTCGATGGGGCGGGTGCCGGCGTGGGCGGTGCGCGCGTCTGGATCGTCGGTGGCGGGCGGGTCGTACGCAGTGCCCGCAGCGCCGGCCGCGTACTCGAGGTCTTCACGAACGCCAACGGCACGTGGTTGATTACGGATATCCCGCCCGACAAGAACGTCGTCGTGCGCGCGGCGATGGGCAAGCTCGAGGCCGACCCGGTCAGCGCACCGTGGGAGAAGCCGCCGCCGCTTCCGCTGCGCCTCCCGCTCAAGGGCACCGGCGACATCGAGGGCCGCGTCGTCGATCTCGACCTGCGCACGCCGATCGGCGGCGTTCGCGTGCGCATCGTTCCGGATCCCTACGACGGCCGGACTGGCCGCACGGTCTGGACGAACGGCAAGGGCGAGTTCAAGGTCGAAGGCATGCTCCCCGGCGCCTGGACGTTCACGCCCTACAAGCGGGGCTACTTGACCGCCCAGCCCGATACGGCGACGGTCGTTCGCGACAAGGCCGTGAGCGTAGCGCTGCGCCTCGACCCCGGGCTGGTGTTCGCCGGCGAGGTCGTCAACGAGGCTGGCCAACCACTGCGCTACGCGCGGATCACCGTGCGCGGCACGCCCGATGGCGCGGAGAAGGTCGAGTCGCGGGGCGCGACGACCAACGCCAAGGGGCAGTTCTCCCTCATGGGCTTCAAGCACGGCACCTACACGATCAGCGCGCGCATGCGCCGCCTGAAGACTCAGGTGTTCAGGAACCAGCAGCGCACCCATCGCGCGCTGCGCTTCATTCTCCGCAAGTAGGACCGCAAGCCACCCGCTCCCCCAAGCCCTGGCGTAGGCTGACGACGCCAAGGAGGCGTGCATGGGAAACAGGGTCGTTCTCGGAGTCATCGTGCTGGCCGCCGTCGTGGGCGTCTTCTTCCTGCTCGGTGGGACCGAGTTCTTCTCGGGACTCAGCGACCGCGGGGAGGGCGGCGGGGGCACGGAAAGCGCCGGTCTCGATGGGGCCGACGAGGCTGCGGACTCGTCAGGCGCGAAGGGTGCCGACCACGCCAAGGGCCCCGTGCTCTTTGGGCGCGCCCGTGCGTTGCGCCAGGGCCTCGGCGGTCTCCAAGGCCGAGTGATGGACTTTCAGTTGGGCGAGCCTGTCGAGGGCGCGGCGATCACCCTGGTCGGCGAGGGCTACGGCAGCGAGCCGGTCAGTCAGCGCGCCCTCACCGATCCGAGTGGATTCTTCGCGTTCGCCGAGATCGCCGCGGGGGACGGCTACGCGCTGCGTGTCTCCGACAGCAAGGGGCGCCAACACGGGCTGCCCTCCCAATCCATCGACCGCGGTGGGCTCACCGACGTCGGCACGGTCTGGCTCGGCAAGCGGGGCACGCTCACAGGTCGGGTGATCGACGAGGACGGCGCGCCCGTCGGCCACGCCGACGTGCAGGTCCACCCGGGCGGAGCCTCGGTACTCGAGCTGTTCACCAACATGGGCAACCTCCTCGAGCAACTCGACAAGGACGCCGAGCCGATCGCCAGCGGTGAGTCCAAGGCCGACGGCACCTTCGCCATCGAAGACCTCGCGCCGGGGCCGCTCACGTTGGTCGTACGCGCGGCTGGCTTCCAGCAGAAGACGGACGGGATCGTCATGGCCAGCGAGGGCGCCGCGGGCGGCGACCTCGAGGTGCGCATGCGGTCGGCCCGTGCGGTCGTGGGCGTCGTCGTCAATCATCTGGACCGGCCCGTCGCGGGCGCCCGCGTCGCGTGCCTGGACAAGAGCGAGATGACCTCGGTCTTCTACGCACGTCAGTTCACCGAGACCGACGCGGACGGTCGCTTTCGCGTGCCGTCGCCGCCGAGCGAGGGGAGCTTTGCCGTGATCGTCACGGCTGCCGAGTACCCGACCCTCTTCGCCGAATCCAGCGGGGAGGGCGAGCAGCGCTTCGTACTGCAGGGCGGCACCGGCGTGGTGCTGCGCATCGTGGAGGCCGGTACGAGCCGCGGCGTCCCCGACGCCCACTTGATGGCCATGTTCTCGACGGAAGCCACCATGCAGAGCAAGGACGGCGTGAGCTTCGCCACCGGCGTGACGGACGCGCGCGGCGAAGCGACCTTCCTGGCCCGCCCCGGTCACTTGGTGATGCTCTACTTCAATCACGCCGAGCGCGGTACCTCGATGTACTCGCCCATGATGGCCGCCATGGCGGGCGGCGTAGGCAAGGGCATGCTCGTCGGGCCGAAGGACGTCGTGATCGGCAAGCGCCGTGAGACCTTCGAGTTCGAGATCAGCACGGGCATCACGATCACGGGCCACGTGACCGACGATGAAGGCGAGGCGTTGGCGGGCGTTCGTTGCGGCGCCATGGGCATCATGGGCTTTGGGAGCATGGCGACGACCGACGCCGAGGGCTACTACGAGTTGAAGAACCAGAGCCCGCCCGTGCGCTTCGTCATGGCGACCAAGTCCGGCTATGTGCAGGATTTGGACATGAAGTCCCTGGCAGGGGGGATGAAGAGCGAAGACGGGGTCATCGACATCACGTTGAAGCGTGCGGCCTCGGTGTCGGGACGCGTGGTCGACGTCAAGGGCGCGCCCGTCGCGGGCGCGCGCGTTCGCGCGGCGTCCAAGAGTGCGCTGGCCATGCTCTCGGCCATGACCGGCGGCACGAGCGAGAGCATCACGAATTCGGACGGCCGCTACGTCGTTGACGGCGTCAGTCCGGGGAAGAAGGTGCGCGTCAAGGTGCGTCATGCGAAGTACATCGACGCGCAGACCGCCGAGTTCCCCGTGGCTGCAGCCGGAGCAACCATGGCGCCCGAGCTGGTCGTGCGCCAGGGCACCGTGCTGACCATCACCGTCGAAACCCCCGACGGCCGCCGGGCGCGGGGCGCCAAGGTCGAGGTCGACGTCGACGCCGAGGAGGAGGTCGAGTTCGACCCCATGGGCAGCTTCCAGAGCTTTGCCGATGTGCGCACTCGTGAGGGCGGCAGCGTGCAGGTGCCGAAGCTTCCGCCGGGTGAGGTGACCGTCACCTCCCGCTACGAGGACCACGCGCCGGGACGCGCGAAGCTGACCCTGGAGGCGCGCGGAGGCGCGGCTCCCAATGCCGAGACCAAACGCGAGATCGTGGTACGTCTGCGCCGCGGCGTGTCGCTGAAGGTCCGCGTGCTCGACGCCGGCGGGGCGCCGCTTGAGGGAGCCAGCGTGAGCGTGCGGAGTGCCAATCCCGCGGCGGCGGACACCGACGAAGACTGGGTGGCACGCGATAGCGGCACCGCCGGAAAGGACGGACGCTTGACGTTCAAGGGACTTCCCGGCGTGCAGGTGCACCTGGACGTGTCCCACGAGGGCCATGTCGCGGCGAAGCAAGTCGTGGGCGCCGGCTTGGGCGAGGTGGTCTTCCGTCTCGAGAACCAGGACCCGGACGCGGCCGCACGGATCGAGGCCATCGACAAGGAACTCATGGAGCTCTACACCGCGATCGGCGCGGCCAAGGACGACGACGAACGCCGTGAGATCAGCCAGCGGATCCAGGCGCTGAACGCCGAGAAGGCCAAGCTGTCGGGCGATTGACGTCGTCCGTTGCGGTCACACGGCGTTGGGGTTGGCCAAGCGGTAGCTGGTGCTCCGCCCGCCCGCGCTGTTCTTCACGAGTACGTTTCGTTCGAGAAGGTCCTTGATGTCGCGCAGGGCGGTGTCTTGGGAGCACTTGGCGAGACGCGCGTACTTGGAACTGTGCAGATGCCCTTCCCAGTCGTGTTCGAGCATGCGATTGATGACCGCGCGCTGGCGTTCGTTGACCGGCTTGCTGTTGATCCGCTGCCACAGCCTTGCCTTGTGCAAGACGGACGCGAGCATTGCCTCGGCGGCGTCGATGGCTCTGTCGAGGCAGTCGAGGAACCATGCCAGCCAGGCTGTGATATCGAGTGAGCCGCGCTGGGCGGATTCGAGGCGTGTGTAGTAATCCCTGCGCTCAGCCTCGATGGCCGCTGACATGCTGTAGAACCGGTGTTTCGACCCGTCGGCTCGTGAAAGCGCCATGTCGGCAACCGCCCGCGCGATTCGGCCGTTGCCATCATCGAACGGGTGGAGGGTCACGAACCACAGGTGTGCGACGGCGGCTTTCAGCACCGGGTCCATACCGGCGGGTTTGTTGAACCAGTCGAGGAGCGCGTCCATCTCGCTTGGAATGCGATCGGCCCTTGGCGCCTGGAAATGAACGCGCTCCTTGCCCGGCGAGCCAGAGACGACTTGCATCGGCCCGTGGGCTTCCGTGCGCCACGCACCGACGGTGATGCGGTGCATTCCGCTTCTGCCCGTTGGGAAAAGCGCGGCGTGCCACCCGTAGAGGCGTTCGGGCGTGAGTGGCTCGTCGAACGCCTGCGTTGCGTCCAGCATCATCTCCACGATGCCCTCGACCTGCCGGCCCGGCTGTGGGAGTCCCGCGGTGCTCAGGCCGAGCTTGCGTGCGAGGGAGGACCGAACCTCGTCGGTGTCGAGCGTCTCGCCTTCGATGGCAGAGGACGTCACGACGTCGCTTGTGAGCGCCGCCAGGCTGGCCTCGGTTCGGAGTTCGAATCCGAGGGCCTCCATGGTGCCAAGGTGCTTGCCCTGCTTGTGGCGCACGGCCGACAGCTCGTCAGCGAGCGTCTGGGCGTCCCACGTGAAGTGGGGCCAGTCCGGGGATTGGTGGATGTAGGTCATAATCTATGCGATCTGCGCGTCTATTGTCGGCGCATTGCAGCGAATCGTCAATGATTCGCTGCTCGGTATGCGGCGAATAGAGCCCTATTCGCAGCATGGCGGCGCGGTTCCATCCAGTCGTGCGTTCGGGGGGAGGCTAGGCTCCCCCTGCAGCGGTCCTCCAGCGGCGGCTTCCCGCGAGCATCTCGGAGCCCGGGCGTGGGCCGGATAAGGGCTCGACCGGGCCGGCGGACACGTTCCAGGTGCGCCCTCGCATGGCGAGTGCCGTTGTGCGGGGCTGATCGGAGAGGTCGCCGCCTAGCGCAGGTGCTGGCGCTGGAAGCGCTCGAAGTTGAAGCGCGCCGGCTGGTAGTTGGGGTCGACCTCGAGCGACTTGCGGAAGTAGCGCTCGGCCTCGGCGGTGTCGCCGCGGTAGAGGGCGTTCAGCGCGAGGGCGTTGTAGGGCTCCGGGCGGCTCGGGTCGAGCCGGACGGACTCCTCGAAGTGCACGCGGGCTTCCGGCGCGGTAAGGGAGCTCTTGCCACGCTGGTAGGCCGCGCGGGCTCCGCTGTGATCCACGCGCTGGGTCCCCGTGGCCGGGGCGCGGGCCTTGATGCCGGCGACCATGCCGCTGGGGCCATAGGACGCGGGCTGCTGGCCACCGGTGGGGGCGAAGGCGGCCTGGGGCTGGGACTCCGGGCCGAACACCTGGGCCCGGCCGCGCTCGCGGCGATCGGCGACGTAGTCCCCGACGAGATAGCCGGCCAACCCGCCCGCGAGCAAGCCGATCACGCCACCGCCGAAGCCGCCCACGGCGGCGCCCACGACGGCGCCGCCGACGCCGCCCATGACGGTGCCGGAGAGGCGCTCGTTCATCTGGCAGGCGGGTAGGGCCACGAGACTCAGGATCAGCAGGACGATGAGGGCGACGCGCATGGCTGGGCTCCGGTCGAGGCAGACGGACTCTCTTCTTTGGATCGGATGTCCCGAGCCCTCTCCGCACCTCACCTCACCGGAATCGGCGGCCCCCCGCCCTGCGCCGATCTCCGCTAGGCTCTGGTGGTGCGCCGCACCCTCCTCCCATGCCTGCTGCTCTGTGCCCTGGTGCTGCCGGGCTGTGTGGAGGCCGAGGAGTCTTGGGAGCTTGATCGCAAGGGCGGCGGCACCTACGCCCTGGTCGTGCGCTGGAACGCCGACCTCTGGCGCCGCGTCGGGGACATCCTTGGGGCCAAGGTCATGGCGCGGATCGCCGGCCCGGGCTTTCCGCTGCGTCCGGAGCTCTGGCGCGACGGCCTGAAGGACCTGCCCGGGGTCACGATCGGCGACGTGGGCGAGCGCGACACCGACACGGGGCTGCGCGAGCTGCACGTAGCGCTGACCTTCAAGCGGATGGAGGATCTGCTTGGCTGGGAGGTCCTGGCTGGCCGCCGGGTGACGATCGAGGCCGAGCAGCCCGAGAAGGGTGCGAGTACGAAGCCGCTCCGCGCCACGCTCACGATGGAGCCGATCGCCCGGGTGCCGGTGCTGGACCGGATCGCGGCGCTCGTGGAGGCCGCCGAGAAGCCCCCGGCCAAGGCCGAGGGGGCCGCGGCCGAGCGTGATCCGCCCCCCCTCGCCCGCATGGGGCTCGAGCGCACGGCCGCCGAGATGATCTGGAAGCTCGTCCGGCTGCCGCTGGGTGAGGTCAAGCTGCAGAGCCGGGTCCGCGTGCCGGGCGAGCTCGTCAGCAAACAGGGCACGCCCGTCGACAAGGAGACGCGGGAGGCGACCTACACGTGGTCGTTTGCGGATCTCCGCCGCGTGGACGCCGACCGGACGATCCGCCTGCGCTGGCGGATCCTGTCCTTTGACGAGAGCCCCGCGCTGGACCATCCCGGCCAGCGGGACCCGCGGCCCCGGGCCCCGGACGGCTCGAAGAAGTAGCCCGCGGGCCCCGCGTCCGGCCCTGCCAGGGCTGGGGGCGGCAGCAGCTAGACTCCGGCGTGGCTATCAAATCGCGAGGCAGCGTGAGCGAATCAGACTCCCAGGGACAGCGACCGAAGCCCGCCCCAGCGGCAAAGCGCGCAGAACCGCGTTCCCTTGACGACCTCGCCCGCGAGCTCGGCGGGGTCCCCGGCGCCGCCCCGGCCGCGAGCGGCGAGGGCGAGAGCCTGCGTGACGTCGGCCGCTTCCGCCTTGACAAGTCCGGCGCCCTGCTTGGGCGCGCCAAGCTGGAGCCCCGCAAGGCGCACCGGCCCGCCGGCGAAGAGGAGAGCGCCACTGCCGAGCGCCAGGCGCCGGTCGATCCGGCCCGGCCGCGCAAGGCCGCGCTTCCGCCCAAGCGCGGGGCCCGCCGGCCGTCGGGCTTCCCGGAGCGCGCCGGCGCCGTCGGCGAGCTGGCTCGCGCCGCGGCGGGCGAAGACGACGAGCTCTCGATTCCCGCGGGCGCCTTCCTCTACGGCGAGGGGCGGCAGTCGCGCGAGATCGACGCCTTCGCCATCGACCGCACGCCTGTCACCAACGCGCAGTACGCGCACTTCGTGCGTGCGACCCGCCACCGGCCCCCGCTCTACTGGGACAACGCGAGCTACCCGGATGTGCTTCGCGATCATCCGGTCGTGGGCGTGGACTACTTCGACGCCCTTGCCTACGCCCGCTGGGCTGGCAAGGACCTGCCGTTCGAGGATGAGTGGGAGCGTGCCGCGCGCGGCGTAGACGGACGCACCTACCCCTGGGGCAACGACCAAGAGCTGAGCGGCGCGAACACCGCGCGCGTCGGCCTCAAGATGACCGTCCCCGTGGACCTGCATCGCGCCAACGTCTCCCCCGAAGGCGTGCGGGACATGGTCGGTAACGCGTGGGAGATCACCCACTCGCCGGCCCCGGGCGGCGGCGTCGTCGTTCGGGGTGGTTCGTGGCATGACTTCGCGCTCTACGCGAAGACCTGGTTTCGCTTCGCGTCCAAGCCCGAGGCCCGCAACGGCACCATCGGCTTCCGCTGCGTGCGTCGCCCGAAGGATGACCCGCGCAGCGCTGCACCGCGGGAGGTCTCGACGACGCAGGCCGATGCCGAGATCGCAGCCCGCCGGGGCTCGCAGCCGGTCGACTCGCGCGACGGTTGGTCGGCCGAGAAGCGCGATCTGATTCTCGACAAGCAGCGGCTGATGACCTACGTCGCCGAGGCGCGCGCGCAGGCCTTGCTCGGCGCGGTGACGGCGTCGGTTCCGGTGGTTGCCGACCCCACCCCCGTCGCGGCGCCCGCCCCTGCGGCCAAGCCGGCAGCGCAGTCAGAACCGGCAGCGCAGTCAAAGTCGGCAGCGCAGTCAAAGCCGGCAGCGCAGCCCAAGCCCACCCTGCAGAAGGCGCCCGCCGCGCAGGCGAAGCCCGTCGTGGTGCCCAAGCCCCCCGCGCAGGCAGGGCCCCCCATACAGCCCAAGCCGCCCGCCGTGAAGCACACCGCGCAGGCCGCAGCGACGCCCGCGCGCAGCGAGAGCCGGAAGGCGCGCTTCGGCGCGCCGGGCATGCCGCGCACGATGTGGCTGCTGCTGGGCATCGGATTCCTGTTGTTTGGCGGCGTGCTGGTGATGCTCGTCAACCGCGGCGACGAAGATGACGGCGTCTCCGACCTCGTGATCGACGGCGAGCCCGACGTGTCCCCCGGCAGCCCGACTCCCCGCAGCCCGCTGGCGGACCTCCCCGAGGCCCCGCGGTATGAGGAGTTCCCGGGCGCCAACGAGCCGCCGCGGGTGCTCGATGCAGCCTATGGCAGCGACCGCGAGCGCCTCGACCAGGGACTCTGGCTGCTGCTGATCATCGATCCGCGCACCGAGGAGGGGGAGCAGACCCTCAAGACGGCGCATGAACTGCACCGCCGGCTCGAGCCGACCGGCGTGCACGTGACGGTCGTGCTGCCCCGTGACCCGTACGAAGATGCCGACGGCCGCCTGGTCGAGGATCAGGCACTGGACGACCAGCTCAAGGCCGACGGTCGCCATTGGTTGTGGGACGGCATCCATGTGGTGCTCGACCCCGCGACGGCCGATGGCTCGGGCCGCGGCGTCCTCGGAACCAAGTACGCCTTCGAAGGCGACCGTGTCGCCGCGATGCTCCTGCACGACGGCCAGATCCAGAGCCGCACCGCGCCGCCCGAGGGTGGCTTCACCGCGGTGTCCCTCGTGAGCCTGGCCAAGCGCGCCATGGAGCTGGCTCGGTAGCGCTGGCTGCTGCTTGGGGCTGCTACTCGAAGAGTACGGCGTGCAGGGCGCGGACGACGGTGCGCTCCTGGCTCGAAGGGACGACCAGCTGCAGATTGGTCTTCGTCGCGCCGTAGGAGATCGCGAGGACCGGGACGCCGGCTTCGCCAATGGCGTTGAACACCTGACCGGCGAGGCCGCTCGCCTGCTTCATGCGCTCGCCGATGACGGCGACGAGCGTTGCATCGGCCGTCACGGACACCTTGCCGAACGCCTTGAGGTCCTTGACGACCTTCGGTAGGTCCTGGGTGTCGTCGACGGAGACGGTGATGGAGACCTCGCTCGTCGCGATAAGGTCGACCGCGACGTCGTGCACCTTGAAGACGTCGAACACCTTGGCCATGAAGCCGGACTGCCCGAGCATGCGGCCCGAGAGGATGTTGATCAGATGGATCCCGCGCTTGCTGGCGATGCTCGTCACGCGCTGCGTGCGCCGGCCGCGACCGGGGCGAATGACGGTGCCGAGCGCCGCCGGATCGAGCGTATTGAGGATCCGGACGGGGATGCCCTTCTCTACTGCGGGCTGAATCGTGGCGGGGTGGATCACCTTGGCGCCGTAGTAGGCCAGCTCGCTCGCCTCGGCGTAGGTCAGATGCTCGACCGGCACGGCCTTGGGCACGATGCGTGGGTCGGCGGTGAGTACGCCGCTGACGTCGGTCCAGATCTCGACCTCCGTCGCGGAGAGCGCCCGGCCGAGAATGGTCGCCGTGTAGTCCGAGCCCGAGCGGCCGAGGGTGGTGACGTTGCCGTCGACGTCGCGCCCGAGGAAGCCCGTGACCACGGGAACGCCCTTCACCTTGGCGATCGCCCGCTTGAGGTTCGGATAGGCCGCCGGAAGGGGGGTTGCCCGCCCGAAGCGCCCATCCGTGACCAACCCGGCCTCGTCGGCGTCGACGGCCGTCGCAGGAATCCGGCGGCGCCGAAGGACCGCGGCGATGGCCTTGACCGACATGCGCTCGCCGAAGGCGGCGACCTGATCGAGGCTGCGGGGGGTGAGCTCGCCGAGGAGTGCGAGGCCGCGAAACATCTGATCCAGCCGCTCGAGGTCTCCATCGACGAGCTTCGGGCTCAGCTTCAGAGCCCGGAGCAAGGCCGTCTCCCGGTCGCGGATGGGGCTGAGGTCGGGGCGGCCGGCGGCCGCTGCATGGGCGCCGGCGAGCAGGAGATCGGTCACACCGGCGTGGGCGGAGCAGACGACGACCGGCCGCTGGGCGAGGCGCTGGCGCACGAGCGACACCACGGTGTCGATCCGTTCCGCGTCCCCGAGGGACGTTCCGCCGAACTTCATCACCAACAAGGCCAGCCTCCTGTCTGCCCGGGATACCACGAGGTGCGCTGCATTTCGTAGGATGGAACGGCTGGCGACCGCGCCCGTTCAGGAGACTTCATGGCTGACGTGCCCCCGACCCACGGTTCCGAGCTCATCTACGACTGGAATCTGCACGCGAGCACGCCCCCCGAAGGCCGTGCCTACGTCCATGTCGATGACGAGACCCTGCGCGACGGCCTGCAGAGCGCCTCGGTCCGGCATCCGTCCGAGTCGGAGATGGTCGAGGTCCTTCACCGCGTTGCCGATCTCGGCATCGAGTCGATGAACATCGGCCTGCCGGGGGCCGGTCCGCATGTCGTGAAGACGGCCAAGCGCCTCGCGACCGAGATCCGCGACCAGAAGCTGGCCATCTTGCCCAACTGCGCCGCGCGCACCCTCGTTCAGGACATCGAGCCCATCGGCCGCATCTCCCAGGAGGTCGGCATCGCGATCGAGGTCGCCGCCTTCATCGGCAGCAGCCCCATCCGGCTCGAGGTAGAGCAGTGGGATGTGGACCATCTCCTGCGGACGGCCGAGAAGGCGCTGCAGTACTGCGTCGACGAGAACCTCCCGATCATGTTCGTCACGGAGGACACGACGCGCACCCCGCCCGCCGTGGTCGAGCGCATCTACGGCCAGGCGCTCGACATGGGCGCCCAGCGACTCGTGGTCTGCGACACCTGTGGGCATGCGACGCCGGACGGTGTGCGCGCCCTCATCGGCTTTGTCCGCAGCGTTGCCGCGAAGCATGGCAAGCCGGATGTCCAGATCGACTGGCACGGTCACCAGGACCGCGGCCTCGCGGTCATC
>JAJDEM010000374.1 GCA_029259795.1 Planctomycetota bacterium | reverse complement strand
CTCGATGCGCAGCGGGAGGCCGCCCGGCGCATCGATGGTTCCCCGGACGCTCCGCAGGATCGTCCACGCCTTGGGTGCCGCTTGCCCTGCGCGAACGAAGCTGAGGCCTCCCTCCCCATTGGTGTGCATCGAGACGCTCGTGGCCAGCGCGCAGACGCGCGCGGCGAACGACCCGTCGAGCGGCACCTCGGCGAACACCACCTCGCCATGGCCGTCGGTCACAGCCGTTTCCTCGATCAAGACCTCAACCCGCTCGACCTGCGCGGTCCGCACCCGCTCCACGTGCATGCCAACCAGCGGCCGGCCCCCCGCGCCGCGCACGAGGACCGTCACGGCGCCACGCCGAACGGGGGCGTGCGGGTCGGCGGTATGCCCAACGAGCGAGGGTCCGCTGGAGAGCCCGCCCGGCTCGGCGGCCCCGTCCGCGGTCCGCAGCGCGGCCGAGGTGGCGGGGTCTTCGCGATCGGGGTCCACGGACAAGCCAGAGGGCAGCGAGTCCGTCTGCCCCCAGAGGAACCACCCCGCTGCGCAGACGAGGAGCAGCCCGATCCCGAGGATCCAGCCCCCCGATCGTCGGGTCCCTGCCGCCATGCCGCGCGCCTCCCAGCGCGCCATCGTGCCACAAGGGGCGGGGCGCAGAGTCGCCCGGTCAGGCCTCCTTGCCCTTCTTGGCAAGACGCCAGCCGCGGATCAGGGCCTGGAGGAGGAGGTAGAAGACCGCGAAGGTCACGAGCTCCCAGTGGAGCTTGGTGATCCCCGTGTCCTTCTCGGCCCAGATGAAGCGCGAGCCCATGTAGGCCAGCAGCCCACAGAGTGTGTTGATCAGCCAGGACTTCATGCCGGACATGGGGCTCCCCCGAGGCGCTCGGCCAGAACGCCCTCGCAACGCCATGATACGGCTACAACAGCCGCCATGAGCCACGACAACGTCTTCTCCCTCCAGAACGTCAACAAGGCGTACGGCCAGAAGGTCGTGCTGGACAACATCAACCTGACGTTCTTCCGCGGTGCCCGCATCGGCGTCATCGGCCACAACGGCAGCGGCAAGACCACCCTGCTCCGCGTCCTCGCCGGCGTGGATGACGAGTTCGATGGAACCCGCTGGGCGCGCGACAAGCTCACGATCGGCTACCTGTCCCAGGAGCCCGAGCTCACTCCGGGCACCGTGCGGGAGAACCTCGAAGAGGCCGTCAGCGAGATCACCGGACTCATCACCAGCTACAACGAGCTGAACGAGAAGCTCGGCGAGGAAGAGATCTACAGCGACGCCGACAAGATGCAGGCCGTCATGGACGAGATCGCGCAAGTCGACGAGGCGATCCAGCACAAGGGTGCCTGGGAGATCGAGCACGCCCTCGAGCAGGCGAGCCACGCGCTCGGGCTGCCGCCTCAGGAGGCCGACGTCGGCAAGCTCTCCGGTGGCGAGCGCCGCCGGGTGGCCCTCTGCAAGATCCTCTTGCAGCATCCCGACATCCTGCTGCTCGACGAGCCGACGAACCACCTCGACGCGGACGCGGTGCTCTGGCTGGAGCGCCATCTCGACGAATACGACGGCACGGTCATCTCCATCACGCACGACCGCTACTTCCTCGACAACGTCGCGCAGTGGATGCTCGAGATGCGCGACGGCAAGGCCTTCCCCTACAAAGGCAACTACTCCGCGTACCTCGAGATGCGTCGAGCCCGGGACAGCTCCGAGGATGCACGGTCGAAGGCGCGCCAGAAGCAGCTGGACAAGGAGCTCGAGTGGATCGGCCGCAACCCCAAGGGGCGCATGGCCAAGAACAAGGCCCGTATCCGCGACTACGAGTCGCTCTACCAAGAGCACATGGCGACCCAGAAGCGCTCCGACGGCTTCTCGCTGCTCGTCCCGGTCACGCAGAAGCTCGGCACGAAGGTGCTGCTGGTGAAGGGCATCACCAAGGCCTTCGGTGAGCGCACCGTGTTGAAGGATGTGACCTTCGAAGTGCCCCCGGGTGCGATCGTCGGCGTCATCGGCCCGAACGGGACCGGCAAGACGACCCTCCTCAAGATCATCTCCAGCCAGATCGAAGCCGACAGCGGCACCGTCGAGTTCGGCTCCACGGTGGACCTGTGCTACGTCGACCAGGACCGCGCCAACCTCAACCCCGACAACAACGTCTGGCAGGAGATCACCGACGGCGCCGACGAGCTCTCGCTCGGCAAGATGAAGATCAACTCACGCGCCTACGTGTCGAAGTTCAACTTTCGCGGCGCGGACCAGCAGCAGCTGGTCGGCCAGCTCTCAGGCGGTCAGCGCAACCGCGTGCAGCTCGCCAAGATGCTGCGGCAGGGCGGCAACCTGCTGCTCGTCGATGAGCCGACGAACGATCTCGACGTCGACACGATCCGGGTCCTCGAGGAGGCGCTGGAAGGCTATGCAGGCTCCGCGATCGTGGTCTCGCACGATCGCTTCTTCCTCGACAAGGTCGCGACGCACATCATCTCCTTCGAGGACGAGGGCGTCGGCCGCTTCTGGGAAGGCAACTACAGCACCTACCGCGAGCGCCGTCGTGAGGAGCTAGGCGGCGAAGAGCGCGGCGGGAAGCACCGCCGCCTCAAGTAGTGCGGCCGAGAGCCCCCCTGCGGATCAGAAGCCGGCCTGGATCGCGATCGCCAGAATGATGTCGGTGTTGTCGATCATCCCCGGTGCATCGATCACGTGATCAATACGCGTGGTGAGGGCGAACGCGAACGTCTCGTTGAGCGGGATGGCCAGCGTCGCAGCAAACACGAATAGCGAGAGGTCGTGGTTGTCGAAGTTGGGGAAGTACTGCCCGCGGGCGCTGAAGTCGACGCCGTTGCGGAACTTGCGCAGGTACTCCGCCCCCGCGTAGCCCGAGATCGAGTTCGTCTCGACGAGGCCGCGGCGCTTCTCGGTGGTGTGGCCGACACCAACCTCACCCTTGAGGAAGGTGCCCTTGTACTCGAAGAACCAGTAACCCGCGCCGACGTTGCCGATCCAGCGGTACTGCAGGTCAGCGAAGGTGTCGCTGTCGAAGCTCAGCGCCGCGAAGGCCGACCACTTGCGACCAAAGCGACGCTCGAGACGCAGGTCGGAGTGCTGGGCGTCCGTCGCAGCCGAGCCATCCTCCTCGCCGTAGGCAAACAGCCAGCGCAAGCGCACGAGCCACGGGCGCGCGTCGTAGCGGGCCTCGCCGGCAAACGTAAAGTCGAGCTTGTCCGTGTTGCCTTGGGCAAGGCTGAAGCCAAGCGCCAAGGTCACGCTGAACGGGCTCGCGCAGCAGTCCGGCGGCTCGCACGGGTCAATGGGTGTGCAGGGATCCTCGCGCAGCACGGGCGGCGGCGGCGGCGGGCAGCAGGTCCCATCGGCCTTGCGACGCCCGCCAACGAGCGTGACCTCGGAACTCCAGGGAGAGTCGGCTTCCCGACGCTCCAAGCGCTCGGCCGTGGGTGCTTGGAGCGCGCCGTCGATCTGGTTGCGGAGCCCGGCTGCGTCGACCTCCTCCGCGAGGACGGCGGGGGCCCAGGCGACGAGCGCCACAAGGGCCAAGGCGGCTACGAATGCGTACTTCATGGGGATCTCCTCGCCGCTACGGCGGAGGCGGAGATTCCCACAAAGGGGGGACGCTGACCCGATCTGCGCGCGCGCCAAACGGCCGAATCGGCGACGCTCGGCGCGCCGGTGCGCAGGCCGCCGTTCACTCTGAGTTCGCGCCGCCGCTACGCATCATCCGCCGGTGGATCCCGGGGAATCGCCAGCGCTCCGGTCAGAGGATCGACAAGTCGCCAGTAGGTACCTGGCCCGCGGCCGCGGAAGGCGCGGTAGCGACGCGGCGAGCAGTGCAGCATCCGCGCGGTGATGACCCATTGTTGCAGCACACCCACGGCCAGCGCGCGGGTGCCGCCCCCCACCCGACTCCGCGCAACCTCAATCCCCTGAAGGAGTGGCACGGGACCGGTGCGATCCAGGATTCCCCACAACTGGACCGAGGCGCCGAGGCGGCAGCCGCACATCGCCACATCGGCAAGGGTGTCGGTCGTGGCGAGCCAATCCCACACATCGCGGGGTTCCGGAGCAGGCAGGTCTGGCACCGCCGCTTGAAAGGTGGGGTGATGAATCGTGCTGCCACCCGGCAACTCTCGGAGGCTGTGGACGTCGAGGAGAATCTCCCCCGTACGCGACGCGAGCGTGACGTCGACCTCCACGTGGGGCCACGTACGGCTGGACTTGACCTCCGCTACGCCACGGTGGGACAGCACCTGCTCCTCCGTCGCACGCGTCTCTGGCATCCAGAGCGCCGCGCGCCGGCCCTCCTGCGGCTGCAAATAGACGCCCCGGGGTCGGAAGCGAGGCCCGACCCGTTTCGCGAAACCTTCCTCACCGATGCGGCGCGCGTCGACCCACGGTTTTCCCGCCGCCTCGGGCACGCCCAGGGCCGACCAGATTAGATCCTGACGACTCCGCAGCGCAGCCGCTCGCCAATCGGTGCGCCGCGTGCTGTGCACCACGCCATGTACGACGCGGAACTCCAGCGTCTTCTCGTATACCGATCCAAAGCCCATGTGAACGTACTGGACCATCCGGCCCTGAGGAATGCGCAGGACACCGCTGTGCCAGGTCGCGAGGATCGGGCCGCGCTGGCCAGGAAACACCACGCTCAGCGGCACGGGCCGCCACGGGCTGCCGTCCGGCCCCTCGCGTCCCAACCGGTGCAGGCTCACAAGCCAGAGCCGACCGCAACGCAGCTCCCACGTACCTCGGTAGCCACGCCAGAGCGCGCTGCCTTGCGACGCGAACACCGGAGGCCGCTGCGGAAGGCGCTTCAGCACCGCCTCAAGCGGTGTCGACTGCATCTTCCACACGCGACCATCGATGCGCAGGTGCTCCTCGAACTGCGCCGTCGCCCACGCCTCAGGCGCAAGCGTCACCAAGAAGAACGCCGCGGCAAGAAGAGACTTCATGCCCTATGGACGCAGCGGGCTTGGCAACACTTCCCTACGGGAAGAATGACGCCGCGGAGAAGCCCCCGTCAAGCGGGATGGTCGCGCCGTTGAGCCAACCGGACTCGGGGCCGCAGACGAAGGCAACCGCGGAGGCAACGTCGGCGGGCGTTCCCAAGCGGCCCGTGGGCGTGCAGGCGAGGACGGCCTCGCGGAACGAGGGCTCGGAGAGCACGCCCTCGGTCAGGGGGGTCGGTACATACCACGGCGCGATCAGGTTCACGGTCAGGCCGTCGGGACCCCACTCGCGCGCAAGGTTGCGCGTCAGCTGGGCGAGCCCAGCCTTGGCCGCAGCGTACGCAGCACCCGTCGGGAGCGCTGTCGCGCCTGCGACGCTGCCGATGTTGACGATGCGCCCGTAACGCCGCTCGCGCATGGACGGCCCGCAGAGCGAGGCCCAATGGAAGGGTGCCGTCAGCCCGAGCCGCAGCAGGTCGTTCCAGAGCTCGAGGCTCGTCTCGTCCGTCGGCGTACGCACGTTGCCGCCGGCGTTGTTCACGAGGATGTCTACGTGCCCCTGCGCGCGAAGGAAGCTCGCAACGGCGGCTTCGCTGGCCGTGGGGTCGGTGATGTCGGCCACGAGCACGGATGCGCTGCCTCCAGCCGACACGATCTCGGAGGCGAGGGCCTGCAGCCCATCTTCGGAGCGCGCGACCAGCCCCACGTGCGCCCCGTCGCTCGCGAGGCGCCGGGCAATCGCGGTGCCGATGCCACGCGAGGCCCCCGTCACGATGGCCTTGCGCCCCTGCAGCGCTGCAGCGCTCACGAGGCGGCCCCGGCCGTCAGTGGGTGCACCGTGCCCGAGCCCGCGCCCACGACCTGAACCCGGCGGCCTTCCACGGCCTCCTTGTGCCGCACGTAGGCCAGGGCCCGCGCGGGGCGATGGGCGAGGGTCGGCGCCCACGCCGTCACGGTCCCTACGGACACTTGATCGATGGACACCTCAGCACCGCGCTCGACGCGCGTCTCGTTCTCGAGATCGATCGCGACCAGAAGCCGCGGAGGGTGGCCCCGGTGTTTCGCCATCACCACGGGCTCCTGGCCCGGGAAGCAGCCCTTGCCCCAGGTGATCGCCTCCTCGAGACCGGCTTCATTGAAGAAGATCTCGTCACCCAGCTCGCGCCCGAACAGCGGGATGCCGTACTGCGCACACGCCCACGCCCAGGCGCGCGGACCCGCCAGGCGGACGTCGCCCGAGTCCAGCAAGCGCGCCTCGAGCGCGGCCGCGGCCGCCTCCGGCGCGCGCAGCTCGAAGCACGGCAGGCCGCGCCGCGTGTTGCGCAGCAACAGCACGGTCGCGCCCTCCACCTCGGTCTCGCAGAACCCGCCCTCGACGGGCGTGCCGAGGCCAGCCTCAACAATCACACCCAGTGCGTCCGGTCCTGCGAGTACCCAGGCACGCTCGTCGGGCTGGACATCTTCGAAGACGACGTCGTCCATGATCACGTAGCGTTCGAGCACGGGCCGCACGATGGGCAGTGCCTCCCGCGTGGTCTCGAGTCGGAGGTGGTCGTCCGCATTCCAGAGCAGCAGGTCGCCGAGGATCCGGCCCTTGGGGTTGAGGAGGCAGGCGTAGGTCGCTTGGCCGACGGCGAGGCCGTTCACCGACTGCGTCAGCATGCGGTGCAGATAGTCCAAGCGGTCGCCGCCCGTGACCCGCAGCGCCGCGTGCCGCTCCCGACGATGCAGCCCGGCCGCGCGGATCAGCGCCTCGGCCTCCTTGTGGATCGGATAGGAATCATCGCGCGCCATGGAACCGCCCTACCCGTCTCGTCGCGGGGACCACGGCACGTCGGCGATGCCGGCGCGACGGTTCTCCCAGCGCGCTTGAACGAACAAGAGATCCGAGAGGCGGTTCACCCACTTGATGAACACCGTCTCCACCTCCTCGGCCTTGCCGAGCGCGACCAGGCGACGCTCGGCCCGCCGGCAGACCGTGCGCGCGATGTGCAAGCGGCTCGCGGCCTCGCTCCCGCCGGGGAGCACAAACGTCTTCAGCGGATCGAGCTGTGCCTCCATGGCGTCGACGGCCGCCTCGAGGCCTTCTACGTCTTCGTCGGCCACCGCCGGCACGCCCGGATCCTTGCCAGCTTGACTGGCCAGCCATGCGCCTAGGCGAAAGCAGGTGTCCTGCGCCTCGGCGAGGACGGCGCTGACGTTCTCCGATGTCTTGACGGCCCCGACCCAGCCGAGCATGGCGTTCAGCTCATCGATCGCGCCATACGCCTCGACCCGTAGGTTGGCCTTGCTGACGCGCGCACCTCCGTAGAGGCCCGTGCTGCCGTCATCTCCGCCGCGGGTGTAGATCTTCATGCCGGAATCATAGCCTTCTGGCGGCCCCAGGGTATGACCCGGTATGCGCAGTCCGCGTCCGCTCCTCTCGATCTTCCTCACGGTGGTCATCGATCTGCTCGGGTTTGGCATCGTCCTACCCCTCCTGCCGCTCTACGGGGACGAGTGGGGCATGAGCCCGGCGTCGATCGCCGTGCTCTTCACGGCGTTCTCGGGCATGCAGTTCCTGACCGCGCCGCTCTGGGGACGCCTCTCGGATCGCATCGGCCGTCGGCCCGTCCTCTTGGTCGGCCTGGCTGGCTCGATCGTCTCCTACGCGCTCTTCGCCGTCTCGGCGCTCGATCAGGCCCTCGTGCTGCTGTTCGTCTCGCGCTTCACGGCCGGAATCTTCGGCGGCACCATCTCCACCGCCTACGCCTACATCGCGGACGTGACGACGAGCGAAGAGCGCGGCCGCGGCATGGCGCTCATCGGCATGGCCTTCGGCATCGGCTTTACCTTGGGGCCGGCGATCGGCGGCTTGGGCCACGCGTGGGATCCCACCGTGCCCGGCATCATTGCTGCGTGCCTCTCCGCCATCGCGTTCCTCTTCGCTTGGCGGCGCTTGCCCGAACCCGAGGGACACAAGCCCGCGCCGCGTCAGTCGTGGTTTGACCTCCGGGCGTTTGGCGAGGCGATGCGCGCCGAGACCATCGGAGCCATCCTGCTGCTCAACTTCGCGACGGTGACCTGCTTCTCGCTGATGGAGTCCACCGTCGGCCTCCTCGGTCGAAGGGAGCACGATCTCTCGATTCTCCAGATCGGCCTCCTGTTCACCTACCTCGGATTCTGGACTGCTCTCACCCAGGGGATGATCGTCCGGCGCTACATGAAGAAGGTCGGCGAGCAGCGCTTCGCGGTGCTCGGCACGCTCATCCTCGGGGCGGGTATGGCAGCATTCGGTTTCGCACCGTCGCTTGGTTGGTTGATCGCGTTGGCTCCGCTCGCCGTGCTCGGCTTCGGCATGGTCACGCCCTCGCTGAACTCGTTGCTTTCGCGTCGCTCGGCGGCCGACATGCAAGGCGGCATCATGGGGGTGAACCAGAGCCTGCAGAGCCTCTCGCGGATCGTCGGGCCGCTGATCGGCCTGCCCCTCTTCGGCATCCTCCAGCCGCTCCCTTTCTGGGTCGGCGCTGGGATGATGGGCGGCTGTTTCGTGATGGCGCTGGCGCTCGCGCGCCGCGGCGTGGCCGACCGCTCGTAGAAGCAGGCCGAGTGCCTACGGCGGCGCGAGCAGCGTGATGCCGAGGCCCTTCACAGCCGGCGTGCCGGGCACGTACGGCACGAGGAGGGCGTCACTCTCGAGCGGACCGCCGTGCCATCCGCAGGCCTCGAAGCTCTCGCAGAACAGGCCGTCGCGATCGAGATCCTCGCCGCCCATGAGGAGGAAGTCGGCCGGCGGCAGACCGCGGATCCAATAGCGATAGCCCGTCTCGGGGAAGGCGAAGGCCTTGCGACGTGCGATGCCCGACTCGTCTTCGAGCGCAACGACGGGGAGTGCGATGCCCGCGCGCGTGCGCTCCTGGACGTAGACGACGATCCGGATCGTGCCGAGTCCACCGCTCGAGTTCGCCAGGCGGATCGCACCACTGTGGCGACCCGGCGTCGAAGGCAGGCGCGAACGGTCCACGGAGATCGAGACCTTCGAGTTGTTCACCGGCGGCGAGGGGGCCACGACGGGATCGAGGACCGCGGAGAGCCACGGCACGCCGTCGTCGGTCAGGGCGTTGGCGATGAACACGTTGAGCGTTCCACTACCGCCGTTGTAGAGCGGCACGTCGATGAGCGTGCGCAAGCCGTCGAACTGCAAGCCCGGGATCGGGATCATGAGGTAGGGATCGTCGGTGCGCGGGTTGCCGATGCGGCTGAGGACGTTCTTGACGGCGGTGTGCGTCTGCAGCAGCCCCGCCCCGTAGGCGATGTCCTCGCCCGCAACGCCGAGATCGAGCGCGGTACCGCGCAGGATCGTCTCGAGGGTGGCTGCTGTGAGGGTCGGATCGAGCGAGAGCAGGAGAGCGGCGGTGCCGGCGACATGCGGCGCGGCCTGACTCGTCCCTACGAGGAAGGCGTGGGACCACACGGCGGGATCGACCGTTTCGTCCTTCGAGACCGACAAGACGCCGTCATGCCACCCATCGTTGCTCGTGTCGCGGCCCGTGCCGCCGCCGGGCGCTGCGATGTCGACCTCCGTGCCGAAGGCGGAGTAGGCCGTCGTCTGGAGCTGCGCATTGACGGCTGCGACCGCAAACGTGCTCGGGTATGCGGCGGGGTATTGGACGCGACCACCCCCATTGCCAACCGCCGCGACCAGCAGGACGCCGAGGTTGTCGGCTCGCTGGCATGCGTCCCGAAGCTCGGAACTGTCTTGCGGCAGGCCGACGGAGAGATTGGCGATGCGCAACGGACTCGCGAGCCTGCGGCCGTCGGGCAGGGTCAACTGGCCAGCCAGGAAGAGAATCGCGTCGGCAGCGTCGCTCACGAATCCGCCGCCGATGCCGAGCGCGCGCAGCATCATGATCTTGCAGCCGGGCGCGATGCCGGCCATCCCATAGTCATCGTGGTTGCCCGCGAGCAGGCCTGCGACATGGGAGCCGTGCCACACCGAGGTTCCGTCGCCGGCGAATTGATCGCCGACGTCGGTCGGATCGTCGTCGCGGCCGTCGCCGTCTCCGGCCACCCCTGCGCTGGAGATGAAGTCGTAGCCGGGGACTTGGCGGCCCTCGAGGTCGGGGGATGCCCCGATGCCCGTGTCGACGACGCCGATGATCACGGCGTCCGAGCCCGTGGTCACGTCCCAGGCCGACGGGGCACCGACCGCCCGCATGTTCCACTGGCGGTTGAACGCCGGATCGCCCGGCTCACCGAGCGACCGAATGACCCAATCCGGCTCGGCCCACAGCACCTCGGGGTCGTCCCCCAGGCTGGTGCAGAGCGAGCCCGCGCGAGCCTCGGGGTCGCCGCCGGCCGCGGTGCGGAACAGCACCCGATGGGTGCCCTGGCCGGTCGCTGTACCCAACACGAGCCCGTGCCGCTCACAAAGGCCCCCCGCGTCACAACCGCTACGCATGCGAACGAGCACGTGGGTGTGCGCGCAGAGCTGGTCCGGCTGGATCGGCTGCACGGCGACAGCCGGCGGCGCGGCCAAGGCTCGCTCCGCGGGATCCCCGAGTTGCGCCTTGGGGGCGACGGCCAGGTCAGCGCAGACGAAGCGCGCCACCCACCAACCGTGGCCCGAGCCGGCGGCGCTGAGCACGACCTCATAGACCTGCCCGGCCTCGGCTTCGAACGTCAGCGTTTGCGGCTGTCCACCGGTCGCGGTCGATCCGAGGGAGACCCCCGTCGCCTGGCGAAAGACCTCGGCACCGAAGTCGTTGCCGATGCCCGCCGAGGTCGGATCCAGCACCTCGTAGGAGAGCTCGAGCGACACCTGCTGCGACTCCACGCACTGCCACAAGAGCACGTCGGTTGCATCGGCGCCGCCAAACCACGCACCGGATGTGCCCAGGCTCCCCGTCACTTCGAGCGTGCAGCGGGGCCAGACCGGCGCCAACAGGAAGCCCTGGGAACGCAGATCGTTCGGTTCCTGCTCGATGATGCGGCCGAGATCGTAGTCAGGCAGCAATACGGTGCCCGCGAGCCCATCGATGATGACGGGTCCGGTCGGGCCTCCTTCGTCGTCGCCGCCCCCACCACCACCGCAGGCGACATGGGCAAGCGCAAGGGCGAGGATGGTGGACACCACGCGCAGCCTGCGGGCTGGGGCAGCCCACGCGCCGCGGGCGGCCTGCGACCGGGGGGAAGGCTGGCAGGGGGGTACTCGCAGTCTGGCTCGTCGGCTCATGGCTCTCGGTACAGTCTCCGCCGACGTCGGAACAACCCCCCCGGGTCGGCGCCCATCCTACCCGGAGCCGCGCGCGGGTCCGGGCCTCCGATCCGACCGGATGGCCCGGTCTCTGACGCTCTCCGGTAGGTTCGCCGCATGGTCGAAGCCCTGCTACTCGCCGCCTGCGCAGCCCTGGCGGTCTGGCTGCTGCTCTCCGCAGCCATGGCGTGGGGCGCCCGGCGGGCCGCGGTGCTGGCGACGCTCGAGGCCCCGGAGGCCTTTCGCTCCGCTCCCCGCGCCGCCTCCAGCCCAGGCGGGGAGGCCGACGAAGTCCATCTCGTGTTCCTCGGGGATGTGCAGCGCGGCATCACGGATGTCGTCCGCCCGCTCGCAGCCCGCCTGCCCGCCGCGGGCGTGCACCTGCTCGTCTCGAGCGGCGATCTGATAAGCCACGGGGAGGGGCCGTACTACGGCATCGCCGCGGCCGCCTTCGCTCGCGCGGGCTGGACGACCCCCACCCGCGTGGTGCCGGGCAACCACGACCTCTACCCTCGCCGCTCCAAGGACGATCGGATCGGCGGCGCCGAGTTCACCCGCGTCTTCGGTGCGCGCCACTGGGCGCTGCGTGTCGGCCCCCTGCTGGTCGTCGGCGTCGACGACGGCGCGGACTGGCTGCTGGAAGACCAAATCCCTTGGCTGCGGGGCATCCTGACCGAGCACCCCGGCGTGCCATGGATCCTCGTCTGCCATCGCCCCCTCTACTCGTTCGACCTCGATCACCGTCGGCCACGAGCGGAGATCGCCGCACTCCTCGCACTCCTCGCGGAGCACCGCCCCGAGCTCGTGGTCTCGGGCCACCTCCACCAAGCTCACGACGAGACCGTGGAGGGGATACGCCACATCGTGAATCCGCACGGCGGGGACGTGCACGGTCTCGGCATCCGGCGCGGTGACTTCCAGGTGCTGCACGTACGCAGCACGCCGGCGGGCCTGACGACCGAACTCGAGTCCCTGCCGCGGCGACGGGACCTCGCGGCGGCCATGGATCAGCTCGCCGTACGGTTCTGGGCCGATCGACGCAAGCTGTGGGGCGCCGTGCTCGCATGGCCGGGGCGCTTCGTGCTGCGGCTTCTGGGCCGCGACGTACCCGTCATCCATCACCCCGTCGAGCGGAGGGTCCCTGACCGCGAGACCCTCAAGGCCCGACGCCGCAACCCGAAGGCCGCGACGTGAGACAGGACCAGTTCCTCGATGTGGCAAGCCTCGCCGACGCGCGCACGCGCTGGCGCGCGGCGCTGGATCTGACCCCACGACCGGCCGTCGAAGTGCCGCTCGGCGCAGCGCTCGGTCGCGTCCTCGCCAGCGATGTGCGGGCACCTGGGGACGTTCCCGCCTTTGATCGATCCAACGTCGATGGGTTCGCCGTCCACGCCAGCGACACGTTCGGCGCGTCCGAGCGCGAGCCCGTGGCTCTTGCCCTCGTGGGCGCGCCCATCGACGCAGGGGACGCCCCCGGTGGCGAGCTAGCCCGCGGTGAGGCCCGCGTGCTTGCCACCGGCGGGGTCGTGCCGCGCGGAGCCGACGCCGTCGTCATGGTGGAAGACACCGAGACGCGCGAGGGCACGGTGTCTGTGCGCCGGCCGGTGGCGCCGGGGGGGCGCATCAGCCAAGCGGGCAGCGACGTCGCGCGCGGCGAGGTGGTGCTGCGCGCCGACACGCTCCTGTCCGCCCGCGAGACCGGAACCCTCGCGGCGTGCGGCTTCGCGAGCGTGCCCTGCGTGCGCGCCTTGCGCGTAGCGATCGTCTCCACCGGCAACGAGATTCGTGCACCGGGCGACACACTGACACCAGGCCAGGTCCACGACGCGAACGCCACCTTGCTCGCGGACACCCTGCGCGAGATGGGGGCAGAGCCGACAGTGCTTGGCATCGCGCGCGATGAGGAGGAGGCACTCCAGGCCATCCTCGCCGAAGCGCGCGACTACGACGTAACCCTGCTCTCGGGCGGCACCAGCAAGGGCGGCGGGGATCTCTCCTACCGCGTGCTTGCGACGCACGCCGAGACGGTGGTGCACGGCGTCGCACTCAAGCCGGGCAAGCCGCTCTGCCTCTCGGTCTGGGACGGCAAGCCCGTCGTGGTCTTGCCGGGCTTTCCGACCTCGGCCATCTTCACGTTCCATGCTGTCGTCGCGCCCGTCCTGCGCGAGTTGATGGGACGACCGGCGCGCGCAGCGCACACGGTGGACGCCGTCCTCCCCCGCCATGTCACGAGTGTTCGCGGGCGGCACGAGTTCATGCTCGTCAACCTCATTCGGGGACCGGCGGGCTGGTTCGCGTTCCCCCTCGGAAGCGGCTCGGGCTCGGTGACGACCTTCGCGCGCGCCGATGGCTTCTTCGAGATCCCGGCGGATGGCGAATACGTCGAGGAAGGCGAGACCGTCTGTGTCACGCTGCTGGGGCGAAGCGTCCGGCCCGCAGATCTGGTCATCGTGGGAAGCCACTGCCCGGGCGTCGACAGGATCCTCGCCCACCTCGGCTCCAGCACGGCGCTGGGCAACCGCGTGCGCGCGAAAGTGCTTTCGACCGGCTCGCGGGGCGGCGTAGAGGCTGCCGCGGCCGGCGCCTGCGACATCGCACCGATCCATCTGCTGGAGCCCGAATCCGGCATCTGGAACGCCCCGTTCGCACCACAGGGCGCGCGCCTGCTCGCGGGCTACACGCGCCGGCAGGGTATCGCGTACCGCCCGGAGCAGGCCGACCGCTTCGAGCAAGCCACGACCGAGGCAGCGCTGCTGTCCGCGCTGTCCGATCCCTCCCGCCGCTTGGCCAACCGCAACCGCTCGAGCGGCACCTTCGCGTTGCTGGATCGCCTACCTCACGATCCCCCGCCGCCGGGCTGGCATGGGGGCTATCGCTCCCATACCGCGGTCGCCGCGGCGATCGCACAGGGTCGCGCGGACTATGGCGTCTGCATCGAACACGCCGCGACGGCCGCCGGGCTGAGCTGGCGACCCTGGCGCGACGAGCACCTGGACTTTCTCGTACCGGCGGACCGCTGGGAGGCCCCCGCGGTCATGGCGTTCCGAGCCGCGCTGGACGACCCCGCCCTAGCGGCCTCACTCCTCGCCATCGGGATGGCGCGATGAGGCGCGGCGCGGTTGTTCTCTGTGGTGGGCGTAGCACCCGCATGGGACGCGACAAGGCCACACTGCCGTTCGGCGAGGAAACGCTCCTGCAGCGCATCGTCGCTACGTTGCATGCACTGGTCCAGGACATCGTGGTCGTAGGCCATGGAGGCCAGGCCCTTCCGCCCCTCCCCGAGGGGGTACGCGTTGCACACGACCTGGTTGACGACCAGGGCCCCCTCGGCGGGCTCCAAGCCGCGCTGCGCGAGACCCAATCCGATGCGGTGTACGTCACGGGTTGCGACGTGCCTTTCCTCCAGCCGGCCTTCGTACGCCTGCTCTTCGACGCGCTGGGCACGGCGCAGATCGCCGTCGCCGACGAGGGTGGCTTCACGCACCCGCTCGCTGCCGTCTACCGGCCAGCCGTACTCCCCGTCATCGATCGCCTCCTGGCGGCCGAGCGGCGCCGACCGGTGTTCTTGTTCGAGGAGGTCGAGACCGTACGGGTGGGTGTGGAGCGGCTCCGGGCTGCGGATCCCGAGCTGCGCTCGCTCGAGAACGTCAACACCCCCGAGGCGTACGCCGCAGCCCTCGCCCGGCTGGGCGCCGGGGACGAAGCGTGATCCGGCTTGAGTTCTACGAGGGCGCCCGCCAGCTTGCCGGCGTGGCGGCGCTCGCGGTGGAGGCCGCCTCGCTCGGTGACGCGCTCGAGGCAGCCGCTGCGCGCTATCCCGCCCTCGTCCCACGCGTGATCGAGCACGCGCGGCTCACGCCCCACTGGCGCGCCAATCTCAACGGTCACTCGTTCGTGGAAGACCCAGCCACGCCGCTGCACGAGGGGGACACCGTCCTCATCCTCAGCGCGCTCGCAGGTGGGTAGCTGATGCTGTATCGTTCGCGTCGCGCCGGCCCCACGGCGCTGGAGGCCCCGATGCAACGACGGATGACCTGCCTGCTCGTACTCGCGGCGGCCTGTGCCTTGACCGCCTGCCGCAGCGGGCTCCGCGATCCGATCCGCGTTGGGTTCCGGCCCTACGCCCGCACCGGTGCCGTGGACGGGTTTTGGCAGACGCCCCGCGGCGGCAAGCACGGCTCGACCTCCTCGCGCCGCCCCACGTTCCGCGAGGCGAAGGTCAAGGACTCGCAGGAATACGGGCTGGACGTGCACGTCGACTGGGGCCGCCATCGCTTGAAGCTCGGCTACTCGCGTCAGGTTCTCTCCGGCGACGCGACGGTCACCCAAGATCTGACGTCGCAAGGAGCGAGCTTCCCCGCCGGCACCGAGATCACCACGGACTCCGCCATCGACTGGATGCAGGTGCACTACCAGCACCGCTTCGACCTCCGCACGGGTGCGGTCGATACGGTCACGCTATGGCCTGGCGTTGGCTACAAGTTCGCGAACCTGCATCACGCCTTCACGGGCAACAACGGGGCGGGCGTCAGTCGACAACACGGGCCCTCGATGCCGAACCTCCTGCTGGACTGGGAGTGGCGGCCGCGCAGTCAGGGACGCTTGCGATTCTCCGGGTCCGCAGCCAGCGCCATCACGGTCGGCAAGTCCCCGCGCCGGAATCAGGTCATCGAGGTGCTGGGCCGGGCGCACTACGACTTCAGTCGCTGTGGTTCGGTATTCCTCGAGAGCGGCTACCGGGACACCGTGCTGCGGGATGACCAGCCGGATCAGCAAAATCACCTGAACCTGAAGTACGGTCCCTGGCTGGGTCTTGGCGCCGAGTTCAAGTTCTAGGAGGCGTCCGCCGGACGCTCCGCGTCCTGCGGCGCGGGCTCTCGCCCCGGTAGCTTCGCACTGGCAAACGTCGCAGCCAGGCAGCCGGCCAGACTGAGCACGATCGTCGCGTAGAGGCCCACACCGCGCGAACGCACGACGAAGACGTCCGAACCGCTGTCGAGCAAGGCGAGCAGGAACGCAACGCCGAGGACGGCCCCCGAGCCGCGCAGCAACCCCTCGGCAAGATCAAGCCGCGCCACGTCGCGAGCCAACGAGAGCCCTCCGACCGCGAGCAGGCCACCGGCAGCTGCAAGCACGACGAGCAGGATGCCGTGGAACGGCTCGTCATTGCCCTGCAGCGCGTAGGCCTGGCGGATCGCCTCCTGCTGTCGCGGGTCGAGCGGCTGGCCGTCCGCGTGCTTGCCCACCGCGTCGGCCATCAGGTCGGCCAGGCTCTGCGCGGGCACGGCCCAGTCGAGGAAGGCGGCCCCCACGCAGAGCACAGCGCATGCGATGGCGGCGATCGAGAGATGGGAGGACGTCAACACCGAAGCCAGCCTACTCGCTCGCCTCGCGCTCTGCCTTGCGCTGCGCCAGCCAGAGGCTCGGATCCAGCAACTGCTCGCGCGTCGTGGGCGGGTGCCGCAAGGCCTCCATGACGCGCTCCCGACTTCCGTCGCGAAAAACCGCGTCGATGAAGTCCTGCCCCGCGACGTACTCCCGCCAGTTGGTGTCGTCGACCGGCTGCTCGCGCTTGCGGCTGCGCTTCTCGCCCTGCGCGAAGAACGCCCGGAAGTCGTCGAACCATGTCTCGAGCCCCCACCGGCGGGCGACCTGCCGCGTCACGTGCTGCGCGTGGCCTTCCCCCATGGCGGAGGCGCACTCCGCAGCCTCCTTGTCGGGATCGAACACGCGCTGGAGCCAGAGGTTTCGGACATGCTCCTGCTGCCAGGCATGCGTGAGTTCATGCACGAGTACGAGCGTGACACCTTCACCGCCGACGAGACTCTTGCGCAGCCCCTGCTTCCGAAAGCGCTTCAGCGCATCGCGCGAGACCGTGACCGCATGGGCCTCGCGAAAGTAGCGGCCCAGTTGGTAGCGCGCGTACTTCGCAAACATCGCTTCGTTGCCCGCCAGCGGCGGCGGCTCGGGCACACCCTTGCGGCGCGCGTACTCCAGATAGGAGAGGCGGTAGAGGTCCGCGAGCTCCTCTGCCTTGCCGATGCGCAGCGTCGGTCGCGCCTTGAACGGGGCCCCGCAGACAAACTCGACCGCCTCGCAGGCCTTGTCGAAGTGCGGCACCAGCCAGTCGGGATCCGTCCACGGATCGTCCGTGGCGGGCTCCGTAGCTGGCAGCACCGCCGGGAACTCAAGGGCCGCCGCCGGGCCCTCGCGCGGCCCTGGGTCGTCAAGCAGGACCCAGAAGATCAGCGCCGCGACCCCGAAGGCCGCCAGAAGGAGGAAGAGACGCGACACGACGGCTGAGGATAGACGGCTTGGGGACCCGGGCCGAGCCTACGATGAGCGAATGCCCCCCGGTGGATATCACGGTCACGCCCTGCACGTCGACCTGACGAGTGGCGCCGCCGCACGCCTACCCCTCGCCGAGTCGCTGCTGCGCTCGTTTGTCGGCGGTAGCGGCCTGGGAACGCGGTTGCTCATGGAGGCGTCGCCTCCCGGCGTCGACCCCCTCGCGCCCGAGGCGGCCCTGGTCGTTGCGCTCTCGCCCCTGGTGGGCTCGCCCCTGACAACGAGCGCCAAGTTCGCTGTAGTCGCCAAGTCGCCGCTCACGCGGCGCATCACCGACGCCCTCGCCAGCGATCGCTTCGCCATCGAGCTCAAGCGCGCCGGGATGGACGCCCTCGTGCTGACCGGTCGCGCGCCGAGCTGGTCCGTGCTCGTCGTCGACGATGGGGTCATCCGCCTCGAGGACGCTTCGGACCTGATGGGCCTCTCCTCCTTCGACGCCGAGCAGCGAATGCAGGAGCGCTTGGGTCCGGCGTTTCGCTGGTTCGGGATCGGACCGGCGGGCGAGCGTCTCGTGCGCTTCGCGACGATCTCCGGCGACAACCGTCACGCGGGTCGCGGAGGGCTCGGTGCGGTGTTCGGCTCCAAGCGCCTCAAGGGCATCGTCGCCCGCGGCACGCAGCGTTGCCCGGTCGCCGACAAGGACGCCGTCCTCTCGCTCGCCAAGGATCTCTCGCGTCGCTCCCTTGGAGAAGGCACGGCCAAGTACCGCGACCTCGGCACCGTCGCAAACGTGTTGGTGCTCAACCGGCTCGGCGCCCTGCCGACGCGCAACTTCCAGGCAGGCTCCTTCGAAGGCGCCGAAGCCATCTCGGGTGAGGCGTTCCACGCGACCGAAGGCACGGTGCGCAAACACTGCGCCGCCTGCACCATCGGCTGCGAGCATCTCTTCCGTACGAAGTCCGGCAAGTCCGTGCGCCTCGAGTACGAGAGCATCTTCGCGCTTGGCTCCCTGTGCGGCATCGCAGACCGCGACGCGCTGCTCGAAGCCGCGGCGCGCTGCGATGAGCTGGGCCTCGATGTGATCTCCGCGGGCGGCACGGCGGCATTCGCCATGGAGGCGCGCGAGCGGGGCCTGCTGCCCGAGGCCCCGCCCTTCGGCGATGCGCCGGGCCTGCTGGCGCTCCTGGACACGATGGCCTCCCGCCAGGGCGTTGGCGATCTGCTCGCCGATGGCTCTCGCGCAGCCGCCGCCGTGCTCGGTGGCCAAGCCGAAACGTTTGTCTGCACGGTCAAGGGACTGGAGCTGCCGGGCTACGAGCCGCGCGCGCTCAAGGCGCTGGCACTCGGGCTCGCCGTCGGTGCGCGCGGCGCCGACCACAACCGCTCGGGGGCGTACGAAGAGGACTTCCGACCGGGTAGCGATCGGCATGCCGCCGATGAACAGAAGGGGCCAGCAGCCGCCGCCACGGAGAATCGAGCCGCGCTCTTGGACAGCCTCATCCTCTGCAAGTTCCTCCGCGGCGTGTTCTCAGACCTCGAGGCCGAGTGCGCGTCCATGCTGGCTTCCGTAACGGGCTGGGATGTCGACGCGCAGGAACTCGGCCAGACCGCGGAGCGAATCGTCACCCTGAAGAAACTCTTCAACGTCCGGGAGGGCTGGCTCCGCGCCGAGGACACCCTGCCCCCGCGCTTTCTCGAGGAATCGCTCGAGGATCCGGGCCTCGGAGGACCGGGGGGCACAGCGGTCTCGTTGAGTGAGGCCGATCTCGACCGTATGATCCGCGCGTACTACCGCGCACGCGGCTGGACGGAAGACGGGGATGTTCCGCGCGAACGCGCGGTCGCCCTGGGCCTGGGAGGGCTCGCATGAACTCGCCCCTGATCTCCGAGGCCGCCAAGGCCAAGGCCGCCGCGCAGCCGACCGCCACCGTCAGCCTCGAAATCGACGGCCAGACCGTGACCGTGCCGGAGAACTACACGGTCTGGGAAGCCGCCCGCGAGCAGGGCATCCCCGTGCCCATCCTCTGTCACGACCCGCGCATGGAGCCGGTCGGTGTCTGCCGCATGTGCGTCGTCGAGATCGAAGGTGCGCGCACGCTGCAGGCCTCCTGCATTCGACAGGTCGAGGCGGGCATGAAGGTCAAGACCGACTCGGAGGTCGTCCGCCGCAACCGCAAGGTCCTGACCGAGTTGATGATGTCGGATCAGCCGGCCGTGAGCCAGCGCGACGCCCAGACGGCGGACGACGAGCTGCTCGACCTCGCCAAGGAGTGGAACGTCGACGCCAGCCGCTGGCCCCTGGGCAACAGCCGCCCGGCCGACGACAGCTCGGCCGTCATCCAGGTCGACCACCAGGCCTGCATCTTGTGCGACCGCTGCGTGCGGGCGTGTGACGACATCCAGTCGAACATGGTCATCGGCCGGACCGGCAAGGGCTACAGCACACGCATCGGCTTCGACCTCGACGGCCTGATGGGCAGCTCCACCTGCGTTGAGTGCGGCGAGTGCGTCACGTCGTGCCCCACGAGCGCGCTGACCAACAAGACGATCACGATCGAAGCCAAGGCCTCGACGAAGCTCGAGAAGGTCGACAGCGTCTGCCCCTATTGCGGCGTCGGCTGCGCGATCTCCTACTTCGTGGACAAGCAGGAGAACAAGGTCGTCTTCGCCGAAGGGCGCTCGCCGAGTGCGAACGAGGGGCGCTTGTGCGTCAAGGGGCGCTACGGCTTCGACTACGCGACGCACCCCCACCGCCTGACCAAGCCCCTGATCCGCAAGGCCGAGTACTACCCCAAGAGCATGCTCACCGACGACATGACGGGGAAGGCCGACGGTCGGCGGAAGAAGCGCGTCTACGCCGACTACGACAAGGCCCTCGAGGCGTTCCGCGAGGCGACGTGGGAAGAGGCCCTCGACCTCGTTGCGTCCAAGCTGAAAGGCATTCGCGACGAGCACGGCCCGCGCTCCCTGGCTGGCTTCGGCTCGGCCAAGTGCTCCAACGAAGAGGCCTACCTCTTCCAGAAGATGGTCCGCGTCGCATTCGGCTCGAACAACGTCGACCACTGCACGCGCCTCTGCCACGCCTCGAGCGTCGCCGCCCTCCTGGAGACCATCGGCTCCGGCGCCGTCACCACGGTGTATGGCGACATCGTCAACTCCGATCTCGCGATCATCACGGGCTCGAACGCGACGAGCAATCACCCGGTGGCCGCAACGTTCTTCAAGGAAGCCGCCCGCAACGGGACGCGCCTGGTCGTCATCAATCCGTTCCAGCCGACGCTGACGGAGCACGCAGACTTCTACCGGATCAAGCCTGGGTCGGACGTCACCTTCTACAACGCGATCATGCACGTGATCCTCGAAGAGGGTCTCCAGGACGATGCCTACATCGCACAGTTCACCGAGAACTTCGACGCGCTCAAGACGGTGATTGCCCGCTACACCCCGGAGGTCGCTGCTCCGCTCTGCGGCATCGAGCCGGAGCGCATCCGGGAGCTGGCCATCGCCATCGGCAAGGCGAACGCCATGCTGGTGTTCTGGGGCATGGGCATCTCCCAGCACATCCATGGCACCGACAACGCCCGCTCGCTCATCTCGCTCTGCCTGATGACCGGCAACGTCGGTCGCCCCGGCACGGGCCTCCACCCGCTACGCGGCCAGAACAACGTGCAGGGCGCGAGCGACGCCGGGCTCATCCCCATGATGTTCCCCGACTACGCGCCCGTCGCCGACGACGCGATCCGCGCCAAGTACGAAGCGTTCTGGGGCGTGGACCTCGACCCCAAGCCCGGGCTCACGGTCGTAGAGATCGCGCACGGCGCCAAGGCCGGCGAGGTCAAGGGCATGTACGTCATGGGGGAGAACCCCTTCATGTCGGATCCGAACGTCGCCGAGGCTCGCAAGGCGTTCTGCGGTCTCGACTTCATGGTGGTGCAGGACATCTTCCTCACGGAGACGGCCGAAGCCGCCGACGTAATCCTTCCGGCAACCAGCTACTTCGAGAAGACCGGCACGTACACGAACACCGATCGCCGCGTCCAGCTGGGCCGCCAGGCGTTGAAAGCGCCTGGCGATGCGCGCCTCGACTGGGAGATCCTCTGCGACGTCATGACGCGCATGGGCTTCCCCCACCACTACGACGACATCGAGGATGTGTGGAACGAGCACCTCGCCGTCAACCCGAGCTACAAGAACCTCACGTACGAGCACCTGGGCGGCCCGGGCAAGCTCTGGCCGTGCGACGACCCCGCGAACTCCGATGGCGAGGTCGTCCTGTTCGGGGAGGGCTATCCCACGGCGAGCGGTCGCGCGACGTTCAGCCCGGCAGAGACCATTCCGCCCGCTGAGTTGCCGAACGCGGAGTACCCCTACGTCCTGAACACCGGTCGGTCGCTGCAGCACTGGCACACCGGATCGATGACGCGCCGCTCGAAAGCGCTGGATGCCATCCACCCCGACGCACGCTGTGAGATCCACCCCGACGACCTGGCAGCGCTCGGCATCGAGCCGAACGCCTTCGTGAAGCTCACCACGCGACGCGGCTCGGTCCGCGTGCGGGCGCTTGCCTCGAGGCGTACCTCCCAGGGCAGCGTGTTCATGTCGTTCGCCTTCCGCGAAGCGGCGGCCAACCTCCTGACCACGGATGTGCTCGATCCCGTCGGGAAGATCCCCTCGTTCAAGTACGCCGCCGTCCGCGTCGAAGCGGAGTGACCGGCCCAAAAGCTCCGCAAGGAGGACCTCTGTGATCCGTGCGCTCGGAGGCATCCTCTGGATCTTCGGCACGGCGTTCGTGCTCTACATGCTGCTCTGGCGGCTGTGGCTGCTCGACACGGTCGAGTTCATCGTCGGTCTCCTCTGCACGTTGCTCCTGATGGTGGGTCTGTACTGCGCCAAGGTCTGGAAGGCCGGACAGGCCCGGGATGCCGAGCGCGCCGCCGCGCGAGCCGCCCGCTCGCAAGGCCCCCCGCCGCCCCTGCCGGACGAGGATGCGTCCCGCTACGAGTGACCGGGCCCTGTCCGACGTTTCGCGCCCGCTGCTACACTCGGCACATGGCGCCCCCCGCGACCCGTATCTGCCTCGGCGCTGCGCTCCTGATCGCGCTCTGCTGCGGAGCGCTCGCGCCGGAGGCGGCTGCCAAGGGTGGCAAGCGCGCCGAGAAGGTCGAGCGCTACCCGGCCTCCTTCCGGCTGGCAGTGAAGGAGGCGATCGACGGCGGCGTTCGCCGCCTGCAAGACCTGCAAGCCGTGCAGGGCCACTGGGGCAATCCCGCCCACGCTCAGGCCATGGGGCACACCGCCTTGCCCCTTCTCGCACTCCTGAAGGCGGGCGTCGATCCCGCCGACGCGTGCGTCAAGCGCGCGCTCAAGGCGCTCTCCGGTATGAAGATGCAGCGCGTCTACAGCGTCGCGCTCTACCTCATGGTGATCCAGGCGCGCTACCAACCGAAGCTCGACGCCCTGGACACCGACGTCGGCACCGCACGCCACGCACGCGTAAAGCCCAAGGACGTACGCGCCAAGCTCTCGAAAGAACATGCAGCCGCCGTCCGCCAGGGCCTCGACTACCTGCTGCGCGCACAGAACACGAGCGACCTCTGGAGCTACGACGTCCTCACCGAGCCGAAGGCGATCGATCACGACCTTTCGAACACGCAGTACGGCTTGCTCGGGCTGCGGGCCGCCGTGGACTGTGGCTTCAAGGTGAAGGCCCCTGTCTGGCAGGCGGCGCTCCGCGCGCTGCTCAAGCATCAAGACACCAAGGGCCCGGACATCGAGTTCAAGAAGAAGGTCGTGCGCGATGGCTACGCGTACGCCTCGAAGGAGAACGCCGAGCTCCGGCCGTTCCACTACACGATCCAGCGCATGGATGGGCCCCTGGGCAAGCAGACCCTGTGGGCGAAGCCCGCGACGGGCTCCATGACGACCGCAGGCGTCGCCTGCATGGCCATCTGCCAGGAGGGCCTCTGGCGCACCCGGAAGTTCAAGGGCGCCGACCGCAAGAAGTCACGCGACTCCATCCGCGATGGCTTGGCGTGGATGCAGAAGAACTTCTCCGTAACGGCGAATCCGGGCCACCCCAACAAGGCCCACCACATGTACTACCTCTACGGCCTCGAGCGCATGGGGATGCTCGCGGGCGTTCGCTGGCTGGGTACTCACGATTGGTACAAAGAGGGCGCCGACCTGCTTCTGCAGCGCCAGGATGTCGTCCGCGGCGGCTGGGGCGCGCATGTCGGCACGGCGTTCGGCATCCTCTTCCTCAAGCGCGCCACGCGCGGGACCGACATCGTCGTCTTGACCGATTGACGGCGCGAGCGTCGCGGCGCGGTAGGGTTCGGCATGCGCGTCGGCGTCCTCCTTGCCCAGCTTGGCACTCCTGATGAGCCCACGGTCCCGGCGGTGCGCCGCTACCTCCGTGAGTTCCTCGCGGATCGCCGCGTCGTGGATCTACCGCGGATCGTCTGGCTCCCGATTCTCTACGGCATCATCCTGCGCACGCGCCCGAAGCGCTCGGCAGCGCTCTACGAGCGCGTCTGGACGGAGCGCGGCTCGCCCCTGCTCTTTCACACCGCAGACCTGGCGGCTCGGCTCGACGAGGCCCTCGGCGATGACATCAGCGTCACGTACGGGATGCGCATCGGGAACCCGTCGATCGCCTCCCGTCTGGACGCGCTGGTCGCTGCCGGAGCCGAACGTCTCCTCGTCTTGTCGGGCTTCCCGCAGTACTCAACGGCCACGACGCTGTCCGTGCAAGACGCCGTCGACGAGTGGGCCGCTGCGCATCCGGACGCGCCGACGCCCACGATGATGCCGAGCTTTCCCGATCATGCGCCCTACATCGAGGCGCTTGCCGCCTCCGTCCGCGCCGCCGGCGTCACCCCGTCCGCCAGCGCGCCGCTGGTGATGTCCTTCCACGGCTTGCCCAAGAAGTTCGTCGAGCGCGGCGATCCGTACGCAACGGAGTGCGAGCAAACGGCCCGGGCGCTCGCTGCGGCCCTCGGGCTTGCCCCCGAGGACTGGCGGCTCGTCTACCAGAGTCGCTTCGGGCGCTCGGCGTGGCTCGAGCCCTACGCAGTGCCCACCGTGGAGGCGCTACCGGCTGAGGGCATCAAGGAGATCAGCGTGATCTCCCCGTCGTTCCTCGCGGACTGTCTCGAGACCATCGACGAGCTCGGGCGCGAGCTGCGCGAGTCGTTCGAAGAAGCGGGCGGGGAGTCCTTCACCCGAATCCCCTGCCTGAACAGCGATCCGGCCGCCGCGGCTGCCCTCGCGGCACTTGTTCGCGCGGCGCTCTAGCGCTCGCTCAAGAGGCCTTCTTCTCGCGGTGCATCTCGTCGAGCATCGGCTGTACGCGCTCTTCATAGCAGGGCGGGCAGATCGAGTGCGTGCAGTCCGCATTCGCGTGATGGTGCAGGTACTCCTCGATGTCATCCCACGCCTCTTGGTCGTTGCGGATGCTCTTGCAGTACATGCAGATCGGCAGGAGGCGACGCAGGGTCTCCACCTCATGCAGGGCCGTCTCGAGCTCGCGCACACGCTCGGCGAGCGAGCGCTCGAGCGTCACGACCCGCTCCGCGGCGTGCATGCGAGCGCAGAGCTCACCGCGATCGCAGGGCTTTGACATGAAGTCGTTCGCTCCAGCCATGATGCCGGCCACGACGTCCTCCGGGATGCTCCGGTCGGTGACGAGCATGACGTACAGGAAGGCACCGCCGACGCGTGCGCGCACCCGACGGCAGAGCTCCAAGCCGTTGACTCCGGGCATCTCCCAGTCGGTCATGAGCACATCGAAGGACTCACTGGCGAGCCGCGCCCAGGCAGCGGCTCCGTCTTGGACGACATGCACGTCGTGCTGCATCGCCTGCATGGCTTCTTCGAGGATCCGGCAAGACACCGGGTCATCGTCGACGATCAGAATCCGCATCCCACACCCTCCTCACGAACCTCAGTCGGTCAGGCAGCGAACTGCCGCAGTCGCTCGGACGCGCGCCGCCACGCGGCTTGAGCCGTCGCGAGGGCGTCATCCAGTCCCGCGGTCTCCCCCGCGCGGCCGAGGGCCTCGAGCACCCGGAATGCGCCCGCAGCTTCTTCGCAGCCCATGGCGGCCGAGGCCCCCTTGAGGCCGTGGGCTACAAGGCCCATGCGATCGAGCGCCGGTTCGGCTGCGGCCTCCAGGAGTGTGGGCAGCTTGGCTGCCCCGTCCGCGAGGTAGAGCTCGACGAGCTCGAGCATCAGGGCGCGGTCACTGCCCGCAGAGGCCTCAAGCTGCTCAAGGTTCAGGACATTCAGCGGGTCGCCGGTCGGCATGGATCGCGCTCCCTGTGCTCACCGAAGCACACGTTGGGATCCTCTTCGGCTGGAAGCCTCCGGGCACTCAAGCCTCACGGCAGCAGCCGTGAACAAGCCGCTTCCAAAGGCTATCTCTTGGGCTCCTTGAGCTTGATCTCGATGGAGAGATTCGCCCCGGTGGAGCCCTTGGCCGTACCGGCGTACTGCTTGCGATCGCTCGTCTGGCCCTGCACGTTCACCGTCCAGGTCCCGCCATGGGGGAGGCCCTCGAGGCGGAACGTGCCGGACTTCATGTCGGCCTGGGCGCTGACATCCATACCGAGCTCGTTGTAGCCCGAGACAAACAGGTACTGGAACGTGACGCCCGGGGGCAGCTTCAGGGTGCCGTCAATGACACCGCCGGCCTCGGCATCGACCGAGAGCTTGCCACCTTCGCCGTTCACGCTCTCGACGAAGACGAACTTGCCATCGTCGAGGCCCGTGATCCAGAGCCCGTACTGCGTGCCCGCGTCGACGCCCTGGAACTGAACCGTCTTCCGGTCGATCCACGTGCCCTGCAACTGGCTCCGGCTATCGGCGGAGCGCATGACGGCGCGACGCCTGCCTCGTCCGCTCGACTGGCTCCCACGGATCGTCACCGTGAGCCGCAGGCCGAGGTCGACCTTGATCTTCACCCCCGTCGCGCCGGCCCGTGCCTTCACGATGCTCGGGTCGGGCGGCGGCGCCTCACCCGGCGCTCGCGGACGGGCCATCGTTCTGTTCATGGACTGGGGCTTCAGCTCGTAGGCGCCCGCCTCGAGGTCGTTCACAGTGAACGTGCCGTCCTTGGCAGCGCGCGCCCAGCCGGTCCACTTCTCGGTGCCGGCCTTGCGATGGCGGATCGACACACCCGACGCGGGCTTGCCGTCTTGGTCGACGACCGTGCCCTGGATCCGGAAGGCCTGCTTCAACTGGATGACCTCGTCCAGAGGCGTCCACTTTTCCTTGACGTAGCTCTTGAGGGTCTTGCCGCCGTCCGACGGGTTCACGCGCAGCGTGAACGTCTCACCCGGCGTCAGGCCGCGCAGCGTGAGCGTGCCATCGCTCCCGGTCATGTTCTGGTTCGGACTGAACGACCGGTTGTTGCCCTGGCCGCTGCCCGAGACCATCACCCAGGCACCAACGACGGGCTTCCCCT
>JAJDEM010000373.1 GCA_029259795.1 Planctomycetota bacterium | reverse complement strand
CGTGGAGATCCTCTCCGGTGGACTAGCGTGCTTCGGTGTCTCGCCTGACGACACTTGCTGTCATGAATGCGAAGAGGCTGACGGCGGCGCGGAGAACAGCCTCACTGCGAGTGCTGTCAGCAGCTCCAGGACCAATGGATGCCCCTGCCTCGACACTCTCGGGACCATGCACGAGCTCCCGCAGGCAGAAGACCAGGACCTCCTCGTGGGCGACGACGTTCTGCTCGTCCATCAGACCTTGATCCTGTGCCCCCCAGCGCTTGCTGTGGAGGGCGGGAACCTGACGACTGGCGCCGATCCGGGGCCGAGGCTCCAGTCAGTCGTCCTTCTCGTCTAGAGGCAGGCTCCTTGCGGACGATTCTGATCGTCCGTTGCGCGGCCGGCCTAGCGCTGCGCCCGATGCGCGCGAAGTTCCCCGCGGCCAAGAAGCCGGTGTGAATCGCGCCTTGGCATGAGCGCCTTGCGTGCGCTCTACCTGTGCCTGGAGCACCCATCGCCTCCCTCCCGGCGCTGACGCCCCCCTGTTTGCACACCATTCGGTCCAGAGCCGAAGTCGTGCACTCGGCTCGCGAGGCACATCAGACAGCGTGAACCGAGCCTTCGGGCTCCCGGAGAAGAACGATGAAGCTAGGAACAATCATGGTGGCGCTTGTAGCGGCGGTGTTCGTCGGAAGCGCCCTTTCTGCGTTCGCGGAAGACAAGGCAAAGGCAGAGGCAAAGAAGGGCGTTGCGAAGCGCCTGTACAAGGACCGACAGGAGTTCGTCGGCACTATCGTGTGCGTCGGATGCGAGCTCGAGAAGCGGGGAGCGCACGCGCAGTGCACGCTTCACGCCAAGCATGCTCAGGGCCTGCTGGCCAGGGACGGGACGCTGTGGACGTTCATCGACAACACGCGCGGCCACCACCTCATCAAGCAAAAGAAGCTGCTCGGCAAGCCGATCAAGGTCGTCGGCTGGAAGTTCCCCAAGACGCAGTACATCGAAGCCTGGAGCTACTACGTCAAGAAGGGCGACAAGTGGGTCCACTGGGACTACTGCAAGATCTGCGGATTCGAGCCCGGCGAGTTCAAGGGCACAGACAAGTGTCCGGGCTGCGCCGAAGACGGCGAAGACGAAGAGGAAGGCAAGTAGCCATGAGGTTCCTTGCCGCCCTCGGGAGAGGGGTCTTTACGGTGGCCGTCCTCGCAGCGCTCGGCCTCCTCTTCGCGTACGTCAAGAACGACTGGAAGGCCCCATGGGTGGAACCGCCCGCCCATGGGGAGGACTGGTGCGAAGCGCATGGCGTGGCGTTGTCCGAGTGCGAACAGTGCAACATCGAGCTCCAGCGCGGCGGGACCTTCTCTGTCGCCGAGCGGGAGCCGGAAGAAGGAGAGTGTCCCAACTGCCTCGTGCGCATCACCCTCGCCAAGGGGGTTGCCGAGGAGATTGGACTGGAGTCCACGCCGGTCAAGTCGCAGGCCGTCTCCGAGCGCCTTGAGGCGAACGCCGAGACGATGTACCCCCCGTCGGCGTACGCCCGCGTGGCACCTCTCATTCCGGGCATCGTCAGAGAGGTACCGGTCCAACTGGGTCAGCAGGTCGAGGCCGGAGCGGTGCTGGTCGTCATCGAATCCACGCAGATGGGGCAGGCGAAGGCGCAGTACTTGAACCGATTGGAACTCCTCGCCCTTCGCGAGGAGCGGCACGCGCAGGAGAAGGGCCTATACGAGAAGAAGCTGTCACTGCGCTCCAAGCTTCTCGACGCCGAGGCGCTCGTGTCTGAGGCGCAGCTTGAGGTCCAGGAGAGCGCGCAACGGCTCGCCGGGCTCGGGCTTCCATCGGATGCGATCGCGAAGCTCGTCCGCACGAAGGACACGTCTCCCACGGTCGAGGTTATTGCGCCGTTTGACGGGATGGTGACCGAACTGAACACGGTCATCGGTGAGCGGGCGAGCCCGGAGAAACCCCTCGTCGCCGTCGCCGACATGAGCCGCATGTGGATTGCGATCGACATCTACGCGCAGGACCTTCCGCGCGTCGAGATCGGCCAGAAGGTCTACTTCCGGTTGCCCGCTCTGCAGAGCAAACGCTTCCGTGGGAAGATCGTCGCTAGCGCCGGCGCGGTGGACGAGCAGACCCGTACGATTCGGTTCTTCGCCGACCTCAAGAATCGAGACGGCTTGCTCCGCGCTCACATGTTCGGCAGGGCGAAGATCGTGATCAAGCCTGCGGAGCCAAAGCTGCTTATCCCCAAGGCGGCGCTCCAGGACGACGGCGACTGCAAGCTCGTGTTCATCCAGCTCAAGGACAACGTGTTCCGTTCCCGCGGCGTTGAGTTGGGTGCCGTGTTCCAGAACGGATACGAGGTCACGGCCGGCCTACAGGAAGGCGACCGCGTCGTCACGACCGGGAGTTTCCTGCTCAAGACCGAGATCCTCCGCGGCCAGATCGGGGCGGGGTGAGGTTGCTCGGAGTAGGAGCCGCGTGACGGCTCCGCAACCCCCACAGTATTCACCGCTCGGATCACTGCCAGCGCACAAGCCACGGCTGCCGAGAAAGGCACATAACCCATGTTGAACTGGATCATCGAGGTGTCACTCAGGCATCGCAAGATCGTGCTTGCGCTGTCGGCCGTCGTCGTCGTCGTGGGCATCAAGGCGATCGATCAACTGCCCATCGATGCATTCCCGGACGTGACGGACGTGATGGTGCAGGTGAACACCGAAGCACCGGCCCTGAGCCCGGAGGAGGTCGAGCAGCAGATCACGATTCGCGTCGAACAGACTCTCGGTGCGCTGCCCAACCTCAAGCTCATGCGGTCGATGTCGAAGTTCGGGCTATCCCAGGTCGTGCTGATCTTCGAGGACGGAACGGATATCTACTTTGCGCGTGCCCAGGTGCTGGAGCGGATTCAGGCGCTCGAGTTACCCGAGGGCATCGAACGACCAAGCATGGGGCCGATCGCGACCGGGCTCGGCGAGATCTACCACTACATCGTGACCGCACCAGGCGGTGATCTGACGGAGGCGCGCATCATCCACGACTGGGTGATCAAGCCCCCGATGCTGTCGGTGCCCGGTGTCGCGGAGATCAACTCCTGGGGCGGCTTCGAGAAGCAGTTCCAAGTCGTGGTCGATCCGATCCGCCTCGTCAAACATGGCCTGATGCTTGGGGACCTCGTGGAGGCACTGGAGCGGTCAAACGCCAACGTCGGCGGCGGCGTCGCACGGACGGCGGGAGAAATCCTGCTCATCCACGGCATCGGTCTCGTGACGACGATCAAGGAGATCGGGGAGATCACGGTCAAGACGAAGGACGGCCGTCCGGTCCACGTTCGCGACGTAGCCACGGTTGTCGAGGGCCATGAGATCCGCCGCGGCGTGGTCACCGCCCAGGGACGGGGTGAAGTCATGATGGGGCTCGGGTTCATGCTCATGGGCGAGAACACCGATGTGGTCGCCAAGCGCATGAAGGAGCGCATGGAGAGCATCGAGAAGTCCCTGCCCGAGGGAACCGAGGTCGATGTCGTCTACGATCGCACCGAGCTCGTAGACTTCGTAATCAACACGGTGAAGAAGAACCTCTTCGAGGGCGCTCTCCTCGTCGTCGCAGTGCTCTTCGTATTCTTGGGGAACTTCAGGGCGGCTCTGATCGTCGCCGTCGCGATTCCGCTTTCGATGCTCTTTGCGGTGAACCTGATGGTCCAGGCTGGCGTCGCCGGCACCCTCATGAGCCTCGGCGCTCTCGATTTCGGTCTGATAGTGGACAGCTCGGTTGTGATGGTGGAAAACTCCGTCCGACACCTTCAGCACGACAAGAGCAACCGTTCGGTGATCGAGATCGTCTCGGATGCGTCGAAGGAGGTACGAAAGCCAACGCTGTTCGGCGAGTTGATCATCATGATCGTGTACCTGCCGATTCTCGCGCTCCATGGCGTCGAAGGGAAGCTCTTCACGCCGATGGCGCTCACCGTGATCTTCGCGTTGATCGGGTCCCTGATCTTCTCGATGACACTGATGCCCGTGTTGGCGAGCCTCATGCTGACGCACAAGTCCGCGAAGCACAAAGAGCCCCTGATCATCCGGATCTGCAAGTGGATCTACGCTCCGATGGTCCGGTTCGCTGTCGAGCACCGGGTGCTGGTGCTTGGAAGCACCCTCGTCATCATCGCGGGGACAGTACCTATTGCAATGAACCTGGGGGCGATCTTCGTTCCCCAGCTCGACGAGGGATCTCTTGTCATCAACACGGTCCGACTTCCGGGGGTTTCGATCGAGGAGACGGCACGGTTCTCGACACGCATCGAGGCGTTGCTTAAGCGGGAATTCCCAAGCGAAATCCGCGACATCTGGACGCGATCCGGCTCCCCAGAGGTTGCCACGGATCCCATGGGTATCGAAGTCAGCGACGTCTTCATCACCCTCCATCCACGAGAACGTTGGAGACGAGCATCGACGAAGCATGAACTCGAGAAGGAGATCGACCGCGTTCTCCGGCGACTCCCGGGCATGAACTACTCGTTCACGCAGCCCATCGAGATGCGCGTGAACGAGATGATCGCCGGCATCCGCACCGACGTCGGCATCAAGGTGTTCGGCGACGACTACGAAGTGCTCAAGGAGATGTCGGAGAAGGTCGAGTCGCTGCTACGCACCATTCCGGGTACCGCGCAGGCACGGGTCGAGCCCATGGTGGGGCAACCGCTCCTCCAGGTGCGCCTCGACTCCGAGGCGCTATCGCGATATGGGCTGCGGGCAAAAGACGTGCTCGACTTCGTCACGGCTGCGGGCGGCCTCGAGGCAGGAGAAGTTCGCGTCGGGCAGATGCGTTTTCCGCTCGCGGTCCGGCTTCCTTCTCGATTCACGGACAACCCGGAGTTGTTCTCGACGCTCATGCTGCCGGCGCCGGATGGAGCGAGAGTCCCGCTTTCCAGCGTGGCCAGGGTCGAGCGCGCCAGCGGCCCACTCGTGATCAACCGCGAGTGGATGAAGCGTCGAGCACTCGTCACTACGAACGTGTCGGATCGGGATCTGGGGAGCTACGTCAACGAGATCCAGAGGCGTATCGAGAGCGAGCTCGGGGCCGAAATGCGCAAGAAGGGCCTGCGGGTTGAGTTCGGTGGACAGTACGAGAATCTCGTTCGCGCCACGGAAACACTCTCGTACGTAGTGCCCCTCGCGTTGCTCTTGATTTTCTTTCTCCTCTACTCCACGTACGGGACCGTGAGCGACACCGTGCGTGTGTTCATGGGCGTCCCCCTCGCCATGGTGGGCGGCATACTTTCCCTCCACTTCCGGAACATGCCTTTCAGCGTGTCCGCCGGCGTCGGATTTGTCGCCTTGGCTGGCGTCTCCGTGTTGGCAGATATGGTGATGATCTCGACGATTCGGCAGTACCTGGACCGCGGAGAGCCGGTGAAGTCAGCGGTGCTTACGGCGGCGGTCCAGCGGCTCAGGCCGGTGCTCATGACCACGTTGGTGGCGAGTCTCGGCTTCGTTCCCATGGCGGTGAACACTGGCGTTGGCGCTGAAGTCCAGCGACCGCTGGCCACCGTCGTCATCGGTGGACTTCTCACGGGCACGCTGCTCACGCTCTTCGTTCAGCCTGCGCTCTTTGTGGCATTCAAGGGCAGAAGAGCGGCGAGCGTGAAACCGGAGTCCAAGTCGGAGGAGGTGGTCGATGACGCATGAGGAACAGTCGGGCCGGGAGGAAGCAAGGGTGGATGCTGCACCGGAGGTCGTGACCCACGCCAAACGCACGGCGTCAGCAAGTACGGCGGTGCCTGCACTCGCCCTTCTTGCCATGTCGCTTGTTGGCGGCTGCAGGACCCCGGACGTACGGCGTCCACTGGACGAGACTGCGATCGTGCAGCAGGTCGGGCGGGCAAGAGAGACGCGGTCATCCGAGACGCCGCTTTCGCTAGCCGAAGCAACCGAGCGAATGCGACGGAACAACCCTCGCATTCGAAACGCGCGGGCCGCGTACCGCACGGCTCTGCGCGTCGCGTCCGTCCGCACACCACGCCCGAATCCGACGGTGGATCTCGGCCCCCTCCTGGTGGGGTCCCCCGATATTCTCTCCGGCGTTCGGCTTGGCATGGAGCTCGTGTTTGGCTGGACGGTGCCGCTGACCGGGCGCCTCCGCATGCAGGATGATCTGAATGCCGTGCGGGCTTCTCTCGCGCTGGTCGAGGCGGCGGGGGTTGAGCGCACGGAATACCTCGCGCTGCGCGGCGAACTCCTTGGGGTGATGATGTGGGCCGAGGCGCTCGAAGCCTCCCAGGAGCTCGTGTCAGCAGCCGAGACGGCGGTGTCCGCGGCACAGACGGCGGCGGAGGCCGGAGCGGCGACGAAGCTGGACGTGGGACTGTTCGAACTTGTGGCGGCGGGGCAGCGGGCGGAGGTCGTGGAGGCCGAGGCGGCGCGGATTCGTGCCGCGCACGCTGTGGCTCAGTTGATCGGCATGTCGCTGTCCGATGCAGCCTCGGTCTACAGCGCGGGAATCCCACCCCTGCCAGCTGCGCCACCCGCGTTGCAGGAGCTGAGGCCGCTCGCAGTCGAGCAACACCCTCGACTGGCGACGCTCCGGGCGAAGTATCTCGTGGTCGAGCGTGATCTCCGACTCGAGATGGCGCGTCGGTACCCCGATCTAGGCATCGGACTGGGGTTCGAAGATGAAGTCGAGGATCAGAAGGTGGGGCTTCCGCTCGGCATCGAAATCCCGCTCTACGACAGGAATCAGCAGGGTATCGCCGGTGCGTATGCGCGACGTTGCCAGCTTCGTCAGGAGTTTGCGAGCCTCGTCATCGAGATCTACGGCCGGATTGAGGCCAGCCACGCTCGCGTAAGAGTGGCAACGCGACGGCTGCGCGCCATCGAGGCCCAACTCGTGCCTGCGGAGGAGGTACGGCGACTCGCTGAGCAGATGCGTGACGAGGCAGGCGGGCTCGACATGCTCCGGTTTCTCGAGGTGTTCCGTACGACGAGGCGCGTGCGCTTGCAGACGGTTGAGGCCCGGCTTGACGCCTATGAAGCATGGTCGTCTCTCGAGTCCGCTGCCGGAAGCCCGCTGCTCGTGTTCGGAGAAGCGCCGTAGTCGATGGCGAGTCTTGAGGATCGATATGAATCAACTGGGCACGCTGATACTGGCCGCCCGAGCAGATCTTGTAGGAGCGCGTCTCCCTTTCCACGAACGAATGGAAGTGCTTCTCGAGTGGTTGGGATGGGTCCTCCTCACCGTCGCCGTGCTCGCGTTTCTGATCTACCGGTGGGCCAGAGGACACCGTTCGCTGAAGCACGCCTCTCGTCGTGGCCTGCACCGGATGTACGCGCGCGGGGAGATCACACTTGCCGAGTACGAGCGGGAGCGGATGAGGCGCCGAGATGAGAGGGACTCGTGAACGGTCGCCCCGAGTCGCACCAACCTCTGTTTCGGGTTGCGATCTCCTCAAGAGGAAATCTGGGCGGGGCCATTGCGCGCAAGAGCCCCCGCAGTCGCGACTCCTACGTAATCCATCGTGTCCCTCAGGCTCCATTCGTGAGCAAGCGAGGCTCAGCTCGCCCTCCCCGCGGGGCGGCGGCGGACTCTGCTCCAAGCCGGGCAGCCAGCCGCGGACGTTGTCGGAGCGGTCGGACATCTGCCACCGCACTGCGTTCGCCGAACGTCCCTGCCTTCCCCCGTATCGGAGCACTCGGACTCCCCTCGGTTTCGGGCCGAGGTCTAGCCGTGTCCAGTTCATTCGATTCGCGTCGTTCACCGGGGCGCGACACCAAACAGCCCCTACATGGAGAACCAAGCATGACCCCTACTAGAATACTCATCGCGCTCGCATTGGCGCTTTTTGCTCTGCCCTGCCTCGAGGCGTTCGCCGAGGATTCGGCGGCTCCGTCTCGAAAGAAGCTGAAGCTGGAGTACCTCTACATGACCGTGACCGGTGCCAAGGCGGACCGAGTCGCGGCCGCTGCAAAGAGGCGAGTTGAAGCGGTCACGGGCGTGCATTCGTTCGCTTGGACCACGGCGCACTCCGAGGCGAAGATCGTTCGCGTCGTGGGACGGGCCAGCACGGCGACTCTGGTCGCCGCGTTCAAGGAAGCCGGCGTCTCGGCCGCCGCAATGGACATCGGCCAGATCTACCTCGTGTTCGCGAAGAAGAGGCCCGACTGCGAGGGCTGTACGAACAAGGTGCGGGTCGCGGTCATGGCGGTCAAGGGCACGAAGGAAGTCCTGGTGAAGCCGAAGGACGCAGGCGTGACGGTTGTCTATGACAAGAAGAAGGCTACGCCCGAGAAAATCAAGCGTGCCCTGGCCGGGACGCGGTATCCCGTCAAGCCGTAATGGCCGAACGCGCAGCAGACAAGGTGAAGCGGCTCGTGAACGGCGAACTACGCTTCCGCGTTGCCGGAATGGACTGCGCGGAGGAGGTGTCACAACTCCGTGCCGCGCTCACACCAGCAGTGCCCGAAGAGCGGCTCGGGTTCGACGTATTGAACCGCAGGCTGACGGTTCGGGTCGAAGCTGGCAGCCCGGTCGATGCAGACGAGATCCGCAGGCTCGTCGCAACGACAGGGATGAAGGCAGAGGTATGGACTCCGGGGGCGCCGGGGCAGGAGGCTGGACCGGCGAATCGGGTGCGGAAGTTGCTCTGTTGGCTCAGCGGAGCATTGGTCCTCGTGGGATACGTAAACCACGCTCTCCAGCACGGCTTCGCGCACGCGCTTGCGGCGGATAGCGAGGGAGGGGCGTTCCCAGTCGTGTCCATCGTTGCGTACGCAGGTGCAACACTCGCGGGCGCATGGTTCGTACTCCCCAAGGCGTGGAGTGCGCTGCGTCGCCTGCGGCCCGACATGAACCTACTAATGGTGATTGCCATCACGGGCGCCCTCCTCATTGGCGAGTGGTTCGAGGCGGCCGCCGTCAGCTTCCTCTTCGCGCTCGCGCTTCTCCTCGAGTCGTGGAGCGTCGATCGGGCACGCAGGGCAATCGAGCGGCTACTCGATCTTTCGCCACCGACTGCGCACGTCTTGCGGCCGGAGGGCGAAGGTACGGTCGAAGTTGCAATCGAATCGGTGAGCCCCGGCACGAGCTTCGTGGTCCGTCCGGGAGATCGTGTCCCGCTGGATGGGCTGGTCGTGCGGGGTGAGGGCCACATCGATGAGGCATCCCTGACGGGCGAGTCGGTCCCCGTCCCCAAGCAGCCGGGTGATGAGGTCTTTGCCGGCACGATCAACGCCGAAGCCGCCCTCGAGGTCCGCGCAACCCGGCTTGCGGAGGACAGCACCCTCGCCCGCATCATCCACATGGTAGAGGAGGCGCAGTCACGACGCGCGCCCAGCGAGCGATGGGTCGAACGGTTCGCGGCGCGTTACACCCCGATCATGATGGCATTGGCGTTGCTTGTCGCGACAGTGCCACCCCTGATGGGCCTGACCTCCTGGGGAGACTCCCTCTACCGCGCCCTGGTCTTGCTCGTCATCGCCTGCCCTTGCGCGCTCGTCATCTCCACGCCGGTGAGCATCGTCGCAGCGCTTGCGTGCGCCGCGCGCGGCGGGGTCTTGATCAAGGGCGGGACGCACCTCGAGACCATCGCCCGAGTGCGGGTCTTCGCCATGGACAAGACCGGCACGCTGACGCGGGGGGAGCCGGTGGTGGAGGCCACCGAGTTGCTGGAGGGACACACGCAGGAGGAGTTTCTGTCGTGGGCCAGCGCATTGGAGGCCCGGAGCACACATCCTCTGGCGCGTGCCATCGTCAGCCATGCGGACAGCCTCGGGATTCAGCCGGCGCGATCGGTGGACGTGCGCGAACTACCTGGACTCGGGGCTGAGGGGACCATCGACGGCCGGCGAGCCTGGATCGGAGGGCACCGCCTCGTTCACCAACTTGGTGTCGAATCGCCGGCGGCCCACGAGACCATTGCCGCGCTGGAAGCGAGAGGACTCACGGCCGTCGCGCTCGGAACCGAAAGTCATGTCTGCGGCGTGCTGGGGATCGCAGATGCGATCCGGCCGGAGGCCCGCGGCATCGTGGATCGACTGCACGATTTGGGCATAGAGCGCGTCGTCATGCTAACCGGTGATCATCAGGTCGCGGCCGAGCGCGTAGCGGCTGCTACGGGGGTGGACGACGTGAGCGCTGGCCTGCTACCTCAGGACAAGGTGCATGCGATCGGGCAGTTGAGCCACACCTATGGCCCCACAGCCATGATTGGCGACGGGGTGAACGACGCGCCTGCTCTCGCTGCGGCCGAGGTTGGAGTCGCCATGGGCGCGGCCGGATCTGACGTTGCCATCGAGACCGCCGACATCGCCCTGATGTCCGATGACTTGGCAAGGCTCCCCTGGCTCGTCTCGCATGCGAGGCGCACCCTGCGGATCGTCCGCCAGAACGTCGCCTGGGCTCTCGGTGCGAAGGCCGTCGTCATGGTGCTTGCCACACTCGGTGTCGCCTCCCTGTGGATGGCGATCGCCGCCGACATGGGCGCATCGCTTATCGTGATTGCAAACGCCTTGCGTCTCCTACGGACGTAAGTGTCATTGCTGCCGCCAGATCGCGAGAAGCCGCTCCTCGAGGCGGAAGGGCCGATTCTTGAATCGAACCACGCGAACCAACGGAAGCTGGCGCAACACCTCATCGCGCTCACTCCAGAGCATGTCCGCAGCGACCAGGGCTGTCCGTGGCCCGTAGGAATCCACGGCCTGACCAAGGCCGGCGACATCCGTCGGTCCGACGAAGGCCGCGTCTGCGCACATCGCTCCATCGTCTTCGACGAGGTCGGGCCAACAGCTACCCTCGTCGGCCTCGCCAGCGCCGCGCCAAAGTGGACCGCTTGCCGAGGGCTCCACGGACGGCGGATGGATGTAGGCGCCGTTCAGCACTGCGGTGGCCACCGCGAGTGACCCGCATCCGGAATCCAGGTCCAAGATGACGGGATGTCGCTTGATGCCCAGCACGTCACGCAGGACGGAGATCCACAGACTGACCGGCTGCCACCGCGGGCCGCACTTCACGGAGTGGCCCTGGGCGCGGCCGCACGTCATGCGGTGGATCAGACCGAGCCTCGTTAGGGGACGCCCCTCGGAGAGCAGCGCATCGATCGCGCAGCGCAGCCGAAGTGGATCGGCCCAGCCCTCAGACAAGGACGGGCGGTCCGGTGCTTCGAGGGTTCCCCAGTCGAGGAGCTCGTTGCAGAGGGCCAGTCCTGGCGGGATGCCTCGTGGCGGTCTTCCAGGCTGTCCGCGGAGGAACCCCGTGCTCAGGGCATGCCTACGCACAGTTCGCCGTACGCGGTCGAGGTCTTCCGCTAGGGCCGTGCGTGGTGTGATCGGCCGGCGCCAACCTTCTGTTGCGAGCTCGCGCGCGAGCCGGTTGACAAAGAGGCGTTGATCGAGGAATCCGGTCTCCAGGACGTCCGTGGCTGCGTAGAAAAACTCCGGGTCGTCATGTGGTTCGTAGTCGGGGTCGAAGGCGCGAAGCAGGCCGTGCTCGGTCGCACGGATGGGTGCTCGCAGCCACCAGTTTGATCGCGGAAGGCGCTTGCGCTGAGGCCGAGATCCATCCAGGTCCCAGGTCTCCGTGAGCCCGCTGGCGAATCTGGCTCGCACGCGGTCATGTAGAACGCGCACGTCCGTTACTTCGCCGGAGCCCTCGAGCTTGCGCAGGGCCGCTCGCGTCTTGGGGCCTACTACCGCCACTATGGGTAGTACTCGGTGGAGGGGATGGCCCTAGCAGCCTCGCGG
>JAJDEM010000372.1 GCA_029259795.1 Planctomycetota bacterium | reverse complement strand
GGCGATCGGCGCCTTCCACGCCGCCGTCTGAGAGCGGTGCGCTGCGGGCATTGGGGCCGGCGGCCCTGGCGGCAGATGGGCTGGGGAATCTCGACGCCCCGGTCGTAGTCTGATCCGGGTGGCTGGCACCGTACTGCGCATCATCACGCGGCTGAACCGGGGCGGGCCGCTGCGCCAGCTCTGCGCCCTCGTCCCCGAGCTCCGCAAGATCGGCTGGCGCGGTGTCGTCGTGACGGGACGCGCGGAGCGCCATGAGCCCGACGGCACGACGGCGCTGGAGGCCGAGGGCGTCCGTGTCATCCGGGTACGCGCCTTGGGCCGGGGGCTCGACCCTTCTGCGGATCCCCGTGCGATGAAGGCGGTTGCCGCCCTCGTGCGGCATTTCCGCCCCGACATCGTGCATACGCACACAGCCAAGGCTGGTCTGCTGGGTCGCGTGGCGGCGCACCTCGCCAACGTGCCTGCCGTGCACACGTTCCACGGCCACCACTTCGAAGCCACGTGGCCGAAGGACTGGCTGGCCGTCCGGGCCGAGCGCCTGCTGGGTCGCTATACGGCAGCAGCCATTGCGCTCACGGCGCGCCAGCGCCGCGACCTCGTCGTGGTGCACCGGGTCCTGCCGGCCGCCAAGGTCCATGTCGTCGGTCCGGGTATGGATCTCGCAGCGTTTCGCGCGCGGGCGGCGGTCCGAGCGGGGGGCTTGCCTGCGTTTGACGGACCGCGCTTCCTGTGGACGGGACGGTTCGTCCCGGTGAAGGCGCCCCACCTGCTCGTCGAGGCCGTGGCGCGCTGCGAGCAGCGCTTTCACCTCACGATGCTCGGTCGGGGCCCGCTGCTCGCGTCCACGCGCGCGCTCATCAAGCGCCGCGGGCTGTCGGAGCGGGTGGCCTGCCCAGGGTCGGCTGCGGATGTGGCACCCTGGGTCGCTCAGGCCGATGCGCTGGTCCTGGCCTCCCGCAGCGAGGGCTCGCCCCTCTCGCTCGTCGAAGCCATGGCTCTGGGCACGCCGGTGATCGCGACCACGGTGGGTGGGGTCCCCGACATGGTCGCGCACGAGGGGGAGGGCCTGTGGGTCCCTCCGGGTGACGCGAGCTCGCTGGCGGCGGCTCTGGAGCGCCTCGCGGGCGATCCGGCCTTGCGCGCCCGGCTCGGGGCGGCGGGGCGGGTGCGGGCCGATGCGTGCTTCGGTGGCGCCCGATTGGCCCGCGAGACGGCGGCGGTCTACGCGCAGGTGATAGCCTCCGGCCGACGCACGGGTAGGATCCCGCCATGGAGAAGCCGGTCCACCCCCTGAAGGATCCCTCGCTCAAGGCGCCCGATGCGCCCCGCGAGCGCTTGGCGCCCTGGCTCAAGAAGCGCTTGCCCAAGCAGGACACCGTGCAGGAGGTGCGCGGCCTGATGGAGGGCCTGCAGCTCAATACCGTCTGCCAGAGCGCCCGCTGCCCCAATCTCAACGAGTGTTGGTCGCGCAAGGCGGCGACGTTCATGATCATGGGCGACATCTGCACGCGAACCTGCCGGTTCTGCACCGTGCCCAAAGGCAAGCCCCTTGCGCTCGACGCCGCGGAGCCGGAGCGGGTCGCCGAGGCCGCCCACAAGCTGGGCCTGCGCCATGTCGTCGTAACCAGCGTCGATCGCGACGACGTCGCCGACCAGGGTGCCGAGCACTTCGCCGAGACCATCCGTGCCATCCGTCGTAGGTTGCCCGAGTCGGTCATCGAGGTGCTCACGCCGGACTTCCGCGGCGAGAGCGTTCTGGCCGACATCGTCTCCGACGCCGAGCCGGACATCTTCAATCACAACTTGGAGACCGTGCCGCGGCTCTACAAGCGTGTGCGCCCCGGCGCAGGCTACGAGCGCAGCCTCGAGCTGCTCGCGCGCATCAAGGAGCGCAACCCCCGCCAGTTCACCAAGTCGGGTTTGATGCTCGGCCTCGGCGAGGGCGAAGACGAGCTGCTCGAGGTGTTGCGCGATCTACGCAAGGCGGGTGTCGACATCCTGACACTCGGCCAATACCTCCGGCCGAGTCTGGCGCAGTTGCCCGTCGAGCGCTTCATCCCGCCCGAGGAGTTCGATGCGTGGGACCGTCGCGGTCGCGAGCTCGGCTTCCTTGCGGTGGCGGCCGGGCCCTTCGTGCGTTCGTCCTACAACGCCGACGAGGTCTACAAGGCACTCGGGACCCGCTCGGGGGCAGGCAGCCGATGAGAGCCGGCGTGGTGGCGCCCGGCTGTGTGAGGCCGTCCGCATGACCCGCGTGGCCTACCTCGACGCCTCCGCGGGCATCGCAGGCGACATGCTGCTCGGAGCCTTGGTGGACGCGGGACTGCCGGTCGCCGTGCTCGAGGAGTTGGTGGATCGGCTTGGGTTCGACGACGTCGAGCTCGCGGTCCACCGGGTCACCCGCGGCGCGATCGCCGCGACCAAGCTGGATGTGTGCCGCGGCGGGCGGCCCATCGCGGGCATGGACGACGTACACCTTGTGCCGCCGCCCCACGCGGCGCATGCCCATGACCCCGAGCCTGCTCACAGTCACGATCACGATCACGATCCAGAGCAGGAGTCCGCTCCGGCGCACGCGCACGGCCACGGCCGCACCCTGGCGGGGGTGCTGAGCATCCTCGGCCGGGCCGGGGACCTGGAGCAGGGCCCGCTCGCTCGCGCAGCGGACGCGTTCCGCCGTCTGGCAGACGCGGAAGCGCGCGTCCATGGGATGTCGCCGGCCAGTGTCCACTTCCACGAGGTCGGTGCTACGGATGCATTGGTCGACATCGCAGGCGTCTGTCTCGGCCTCCAGCATCTGGGCGTCGAGGCCCTGTACGTCTCGGCGCTCCCGTGGGGCTCCGGCACCGTGGAGACCCAGCACGGCACCATGCCCATTCCCGCGCCCGCGACGGCCTTGCTGCTCGAGGGGCTCCCGACGGTGCCGTCGGCGGAGACCTACGAGCAGGTGACCCCCACGGGCGCGGCGCTGGTCGGGGCGCTGGCCGGTGGGCATCGTCCGCCGGCAGGTTTCGTTCCCGAGCGCACGGGCTTCGGGGCGGGCACCTACGACGGCTCGCGGCTCCCGAACGTCGTCCGCTTGACCCTGGGAAGCGTCGAGCACGACGTCGGCGCCGACCACGCTACGTTGCTCGAGACCAACCTCGATGACGCCTCCGGTCAGGTCGTCGCCTTCGCCGTGCGGCGCGCACTCGAGGAGGGCGCGCTCGACGCGTGGTTCACACCCGTCACCATGAAGAAGGGACGCCCCGGCGTCCTGCTCGCGGTCCTCACGCGACCCGAGGACGCGGGCCGCCTCGAGGACCTGCTCTTCAACGAGACGCCGACGCTGGGCATTCGTAGGCGCCCTGTGGAACGCACGGTGCTCGCGCGCCACCACGAAGACGTCGCGACGCCGTGGGGCACGGTGCGCATGAAGGTGCGTGCGACGCCCGCGGGCCCGGCTGCGACCCCGGAGTACGAGGACTGCGCGGCACTGGCCACGGGGAGCGGGATCCCCGTTCAGGATGTCATGGCTGCGGCGCAGGCTGCGTGGACGGCAAGCTCGGCGTCGTGACGTCGGGTGCTTCCGTCGGGGTGTCCGGCTCGCGCGGCAGGTTTGCGTACCAGACGCAAGCCGTCGCCGTGAACACGGGCACGAGCGCCCAGAACGAGCGCGGCTCGTGGATGATGTATTGCTTCACGAGGTACGCTGCAAAGAGCACGGGCAGGTAGATCCAGAGCAGCCGCACCCAGGTGGATTGCCGGCGCCAGCTGGCGCCAAGCATCACCACGAACGGCAGCAGCAGCGGCAGCTGGAACCAGGCGACCTTCTCCCACTCCTGGAGATGGAGTTCCGTCATGCCGTCGATCAACGTCCGCTCGGTGCCCAGGTGGAAGCGTACGGCCAGAGGCACGGCCAGGGCCGCGCCAAGGATGACGAGCCCCTGCGCGAGACTGGGCCAGAACGGCCGCCGGCGCAGGAGCTGCCATAGTCCCCAGAGCACCGCAAGCAGTGCGTGCTTCTCCCACACCACGCCGGTCACCAAGCACACGAGGGCGAGCTTCCACCACGCGCTGTCGCGGTCGATCATCGCGAGCAGGAGGCAGAACAGGCCGACGCCCCAGTACTCGTAGGTGTGGTGGTAGAGGATCACGAACAGCACGTTGGCGAGCGCGCCAAGCAGCAGGGCTCCGACCAACGCGTGCCGTGGGCTGACCAGCCTGCGGAGCCACAGGTGGTGCGCGAAGACCAGGAAGAGCAGCGAGAGCAGGGTGTTTCCCATCCACACGTTTTCGAGCGGGGCACCAGTCCAGTGCTGCACCCGGTCGAGCGCGTGGTCGATGATCCAGAGCTTGTACTGGTAGGGGTCGCCCGCCGTACCGTCTAGGACCTGTGCGACGAGGTCCTCCTTCTGCCCGGCCTTCGCAATGTCCACGTTGAGCCAGTGGGCGGACGCCATCCAGCACGTGACCGCGAGCAGCAGCAGGGCGGAGGCGACGCGGTTCATGCGAGGGCTGCCATGGTCGCGAGGGTGGACAGCGAGTCGCTGATCGCAGCCAGGGCGCGTGCGAGGTCGGCCTCGGGCACGTCGAACGAGATCCGCAAGGCCTGCGGGGTCTGGAAGAACGAGCCGGGCACGATTCGCACGCGGTGGGTCTCCCAGGCGTGCTCTGCGACCTCATCGCCGTCGAGTCCCTCGAGCAGGAGGAACCCCGTGAGGCCACCGGTCGGCTGCGTCCACGCGACGCGCGGGGTGGTTTCGACCCAGGCGTTGACCTGCTCGCTGCGCAGCGCAGCCCGAGCCCGCGCGGTGGCCAGGCGCTCGCGCGCCTGCGGTTCGAACGCCGCGGCGTCGGCCATGGGCGCCGGCGGCAGGGCGGGGTGGACGAGATCATCCCAGCCGGCGATCCGGGCCAGCACGTCCGGCGCGCCCAGGATCCAGCCGCAGCGCAGATCCGGCAGGCCGTGGGCCTTGGTGAGGCTGTTGGTCGTGAGCACGCGCGGGCTGCGGTGCGCCGCACTCTCGCGCGGGACCGGGTCGAGGTCTGCGTAGACCTCATCGACGAGGAGGTAGGCGTCGTGGCGCTCGGCGGCCTCGACCAGGAGGTCGAGGTCCTCGCCAGCCAATCGCATGCCGCTGGGATTGTGGAGATCGCTGACCACGATCAGGTCGGTGCGGTCGTCGATGACGCCTGCGAGGCTCGCGGGATCGAATCGCCAGCCGCGCCGAGGATCCCGCCGCAAGGACGCGGCGTGCGCGCTGACGGCGGTCGCCAGCCGGGGGTGGGCGTCGTAGGTGGGGCTCTCGACGGCGATCCGCCCGCCGCGCGCCAGGGCGAGGTAGGCGACGAAGTTGGCGTGGGAGGTGCCGGCTGTGAGGAGGACGTGCTCCGGCGTGAGGTCGTAGCGTGTTGCGAGCGCAGACTTCAGGTTGGCGGCCGCCGCGCCGACGTCAGGAGGAGGGAGCAAGCCCAGGTGCTTGCGATCCTGCGCGGCCAGGGGCTCAAGCCCGCTCATGCCGAGGCAGATCGACTCGGGCCCCAGGGCCTCCCAGGAGAGGTGGGCCTTCGCCCAGCGCATGTAGGGCATGGGCGCTGCGGCCACCTGGGCAGCGGTCATGGGGCGCAGCGGCTCCCCGTGAGGTCCGCTCGGTTGCGTTGTCTGTGTGGATTGGTCGTCCGTGGGCATGGGTAGCCTCGCGGGCGGATGGGCTCGGTACCGCCGGGCGCAGAGCCTACCCGATGGAGCAAGCATGGTCGTCCTTCGCCGCCCGCTCGCCCGGCTGCACCGGACCCTCGTTGGCATTGCGGCGGGGCTGTTGCTGTGCGCCGGCCCCGTCCGCTCGGCGCGTACCGAGGATCCTCCGGACAGCCCGGCGGTGAAGGCGCCTGCGGCAGCACGGACCGTCGCCGTCATCCAGGGTCAGAAGGTCAATCTGCGCGTCGGACCGCGTGCGGGGGGTCGCCCCGTCGCGCAGCTGAACGATGGGACCGTCCTGCTCGTGGTGGAGCGCTTCTCGGGCTGGGTCTGCGTGCACGTGCCGGCGGGATTCCTCGCGGCGGTTGCCGCCGAGTTCCTCGAGCCCGTCGGGCGCGACGGGGTCCGGGTCGTGGCGTCGAAGCTCAACATGCGGGTGGCGCCCCCGGAGGAAGGCAAGGCCATGCCGGCGGCGTTTCGCGATCGCATCCCGCGAGGCACGGTGTTGCCCCTCGTCAAGCGCGAGGGCGCCTGGGTATGGGTCATGGCGCCGGAGACGACCCGGGTCTACGTGAGCGACCGCTTCGTGAAGCACCTGGGGACGCCGGGCGAGCACGCCGCGTTGCTTGGGACCGCGCGCGGGCGCCGCACGACCCGGCTTGCCTCGTTGGCGCGTGAGCGCCGCGAGCGGGCGGCCCAGCGCTCCGGCGCCACGCTGCGCGTGGCGATCGGTAGCGCCCAGCAGGCGCTCTACCGCATGCGCATCGAGCGTGGCCGCACGCGCACACCCGTCGTGGAGGTGATCAATGCCCTCGAGCGCGCGATCGAGGCGTGCCGGGAGTCGCCTGTGGGTACGCGCAAGCTGGCGCACGCCGTGCGGCAGGATCTGGAGGCCGAGCTCGAGATCCGGGTGGCGCGCAAGGATGCGGAGGTCGCCCGGCTGCGCGGCCTCGATCCGCCCGCCGAGAAGCCCGTGGCGCCCGTGCTCGAGACGCTCGTCGTCCGCGGGACGATCCGCTGGGAGGCGGCCCCGACATGGCGCAACGGAGGCGAGTGGGTGCTCTGGGTCGGGGAGGAGCCGCGCTACGTGCTGCAGCTGACCGTCGGCTTGCCCCAGCCGGTGCCCGACTTCAAGGCGCACGCCGATGGGGCCGTCCGCAGCATCGAGGGGCGCCAGCCGGGCGGACGCGTGTTCGGGCTCCCGGTGATCTACGTCCGTCGAATCAAGCGTCCGTAGCGTCCCCCGCGGTCTCGCTCCGCCGGGCTTCGCGCCGGCCTTGGGCTTCGCGGCTGCGCCGGGCCGCCTCGGGGTCGGCGTCGTGAGCGGCCTGCCACCTCGCCTCACCGGCCTCGTAGCGCGTGCGGAAGCCCGCCGCGAAGGACGCGAAGCGTCCCGTGAGAATCGCCTGCCGCGCCTGACGCACGAGGTCGAACAGGAACGTCAGGTTGTGCAGCGATCCCAAGGTGACGGCCGTGTGCTCGCCTGTCTTGAAGAGGTGCCGCAGGTAGGCCCGCGAGTGGGTCGTGCAGACCTCGCACGCACACTCCGCATCCAGCGGGGATTCGTCGTCGGCATGTTGGTGGGCGGCAATGCGCACCGTGCCGTCACGAGTCCACAGCCAGCCGCGGCGCCCGTTGCGCGTTGGAAGCACGCAGTCGAACATGTCGACCCCTGCCGCGATCGCGTCGAGCAGGTCCAGTGGCTGGCCGACGCCCATCAGGTAGCGCGGCTTGGTCTCGGGTAGCAGGGGCGTGGTCGCGTCGACAGCCGCGCGCATGGCCGCTCCGCCTTCCCCGACCGCGAGTCCCCCGATGGCGTAGCCCGGGAGGTCGAGCGGCAGCAGGCCTGCCACGGACTCGGCGCGCAGAAGGGGGTCCGTTCCGCCTTGAATGATCCCGAAGAGGGCTTGGTCCTCGCGCGTTCGCGCCGCAGCGCACGCAGCCGTCCAGCGTGTGGTGCGGGCGACCGCCGCCTGCAGGGCCTCCCGGGATGCGGGCAAGCCGAGGCAGTGATCGAACGCCATGATCAAGTCGGCGCCGAGGGCCTCCTGGATCCCCATCGCTTCGATGGGACCGAGGCGGACCGGGGAACCGTCCAGGTGCGAGCGCAGCGTGACCCCGCCCTCATCCACCTTGGCCAGCGCGTCGAGCGAGAAGACCTGGTACCCACCGGAGTCCGTAATCCACGGGCCGCGCCAGCCCGTGAAGCCGTGCAGGCCCCCGAGCCGCTCGATGCGGGCCTCCCCGGGTCGTAGGTGCAGGTGGTAGGTGTTGGCGAGCATGATGTCGGGCGCGAGCGCCGCCAGTTGGCCGTGCGTGATGCCCTTGAGGGAGGCCTTGGTCGCGACCGGCATGAACGTCGGCGTGTGCACGAGGCCATGCGGGGTCTCGAAGACCGTCGCGCGGGCGCGGCCCTCCGAGCTCTCGATCCGCAGGCCCAGATCGGGATGCGGCGGGGGCTCTGCAGCGGGCAACGAAGACGGCACGGCCGAGAGAGCCTACACGCGGGCGAGCATGGCGCGCACGCGCGTCGTGAGGGCCGAAGCGTCGAAGGGCTTGGGGAGCAGGCTGGTGTTGCCGTGCTCCGAGCCCTTGCGCAGCAAGGCCTCGTCGGCGTGACCCGAGACGAACAGCACGGGCAGCGCCGGCGTGTCCGCGCGAAGTCGATCCACGAGCTCGCGCCCACCCAGGACGGGCATCACCACGTCGGTTACCAGCAAGTCGACAGACTCGGGAAGCTCGGCGATGCGGTCCAGCGCCGCTTGGCCGTTGGGCGCTTCGTAGACCGTGTGCCCATCCTCTTCCAGGATCTCGCGGATGAGCGCGCGTACGAGTTCCTCGTCCTCCACGACGAGGACTCGGGCGCGCTGTACGCTCGGCGCGCTCATAGGCGCGGGCTCGGCCTCCGACACGGCGGGCTCCTCGGTGAGCGGCAGGTAGACCCGTACCGTCGTGCCGGCCGCGACGCCGGTGTCGATGTGGATGTGGCCGCCGCTTTGTTTGATGATTCCGTAGACGGTGCTGAGGCCGAGTCCCGTGCCCTTGCCGGCATCCTTGGTCGTGAAAAACGGCTCATACACGTGGGTGAGGGTCTCTTCGTCCATGCCGCAACCCTCGTCCTGGACCGAAAGAACGACGTACGCACCCGGGGGCAGGTCCTGACGTTCCGAGGCTGTCCGGTCCGAGACGGTGCTGCGCTCGGTGCGCAGCCGGATACGACCGCCAGAGGGCATGGCATCCGAGGCGTTGATGACGAGGTTGAGGACGACCTGCTCCATCTGACCCGCGTCCGCCGTGATGGGGCACGCGCCGCTTGAGAGCTCGGTGTCGAGCTCCACGCGCTCCCCGAGGAGGCGCCGGAGCATGCTGTCCATGTCGCGGGTCACGTCGCCCAGATCGAGGCGGCAGGGCGCGAGGGCATCCCCGCGGCTGAACGCAAGGAGCTGTCGGGTCAGGAGCGCGGCTCGTTCACCGGCTTTCTGGATTTCACCGAGGAGGCGTCGGCCCCGGTCGTCGACTTGGGCTTGTTGGAGCGCGAGTTGGCTGTAGCCGGTGATCGCGCACAGGATGTTGTTGAAGTCGTGCGCGATCCCTCCGGCGAGGGTGCCGACGGCCTCCATCTTTTGGGCCTGGATCAGCTGCTGCTCCACCCGGCGGCGCTCACGGATGTTCGTGAACGTACAGCAGACTTCGATCACGTTGCCGTCGCCGTCGTGGACGGCGTCCGTGTTGAGCAGCACGGGAACGGCTCCACCCCACGGCCGGACGACATGCACTTCGATGGCACGGCGGGGCAGGCCGTCGGCGAGGGTCTGCAGGGCGGGCACGTCGTCGTCCGTGATCGGGCCGCCGTCGGGCCGGCGGAGAATGCCGGATCGACTCCAGTGCTCGATGGGGGCGAGGGCATGGATCCCGAGGAGGTCTCGCGCGGCGCGGTTGACCAGCCGCGGGCCGCCGTCCCCATCCGCGATCACGATCCCGACGGGGATGTTGTCGAGCACGCTGGCGAGCGTTTCCCGGAGCTCCTCCTGCTGGCCGCACACATCGGCACGCAGGGTGCGGCGTGCGCGGACATCACGGCCGACGAACAGCGCGCCATCCGGGGCGGGCGTCGCGTCCCACTCGATCCACACAGGATCGCCTCCGCTCCGGGTGAGGGCGCACTCGAGTCCCGCGACGGAGAAGCCCCCCCGTAGACGCGTGAGGGCGCGTTCGAAGGCTGGGCGATGGTCGACCTCCAAGGCCGCCGCCAGCGAGCGGCCGAGGAGCTCGGCCGATGCGCGGCGCAGCAGGCTCGAAGCCGCGCGGTTGGCAAACTGGATGTGACCCGTCGGATCGACCGCGAGTACCGCGTGGGGCAGGTCCGCCAGCACCGAGTCGGCGCTGCGCCCTGCTTGCATCGTGTGTGCGTCGTGGCGGGTCGTGCCCACACCGTGCTCCAAGTCCGAGTGACCACCCTGGTCGTGCGTACAGCCTGATTGGACACGGATTCGGACAGGGCGTGTGCCGCCCATGAGTAGGGAATGAAGAATTCGCCCGAAGCGGCTGGGCCCCAAGGGGTGGGGGCAGTTGGCCCCCAGCATCGCCTCCAGCCCCGCCTGCAGGCGGAGCCCCCAGTGCTAGTAGATCTTCGTGAAGGCGACGCCCGGGTAGTAGTAGCGCAGGATTTCGGTCTCCGAGGCGCCCTTGCGGCCCATCTCGATGGCGCCCCACTGGCACATGCCCACCCCGTGGCCCCACCCGCGGCCCTTGATGACCCAGCCCCCTCGAATGCGCTGGATGCTCTCGATCCGGTTGCTGCGCAGACCCAGGGCCCCGCGCAACACGTGCCCCGGCACGGTCCGGGCCGCCCGCTTCGGGCCGTGGGTGAGCGTGGCTTCGGCGACCCACTCGCCGCGTCCGCGCCGCGTGACCTTGAGGGTGTGCAGCGGTGCGCCGACCGGTAGCTTCTTGCGCTTGAGTCCTGCGATGACTTCGGCATCGCTGACCTGCTTGGTCCAGCGAAAGTACTTGCTCGTCTTGCAGTGATCGCAGGCAACGCCCCGCAGGGGTTCGCTGCCACGGCCTGCATCGAGACCGCTGGTCGCCGGCTGCGTCGTGTGCCCACCGCACGTCGAGGCGTAGTAGGTGCGGAAGGGCCGTCCCTTGTGCGTGACGATGACCCCGCGGGTATCGCCGGTGTGGCTCACCATGTCGGCGTAGCGGATGCCGTACTGCTTCGGGATGGAGAGACCCTTGTAGACCTGGCTTGCCGACGAGTCATAGACATCGAAGGCGCGTGTACTGGCGTCGGCGCGCTGCAGGCGCATCCACGCGTAGGTCCGTGCCGCGACGGCCTGAGCGCGATATGTCGCGGCCTTGGCCCCCGGCCCGACCTCGTTGCCGATCACCCCGGCGAGGTAGGTCTCCATGTCGAGGTGGTTGACGAACAGGAGCTTCCCCTCCCTGAGGCGGACGGTAAGGACCCCGCGGTAGGTCCGACCGTCGAGGGTGAACGCCGTGGTGGGTTCGATCCGCAGTGCCTGGGCGCCGGTGCTGCGACCGCGCAGGACGATGTTGCCAGCGCTGTGCGTGATGGTCGTCTTGAGCGTGCCCTCGCTATGCACGGCGAAGGAGGAACCGGACGTTGCGCGAATGGCCCACGCTTGAGCGCGGAGCTGCAGCGCGCCCTGGGCGCGCGGCATGCCGAGGCGCACGCGGATGGTGGGAGGCGGCGTGTTCGCCATGAGGGCCGGCGTGTGGCCCTGGCCGCAGGCCCCCAGCAGCAGAACCGTGACAACGGCGACAGCCATGCGGACGCGGCGTGCGCCTCGGGTACGAAGCTTCGTGAGCGTCAACATCATGAGAAGAGGGTTTCGGAGTCGGGGGGTGAGGGCCGGCCGACCGACGGCGCCACCAGGGCCCAGGCCGCTTGCGTGATCTGTCGGCCTTGGCGCGTCTTCAGCAGGAAGCCCTGGCGCAGGAGGTGCGGCTCGTAGACGTCTTCGAGCGTGCGCTCGTCCTCACCGACGGCGGCGGCAATCGTCTTGATGCCGAGCGGTCGCCCCTCGGCACGGGCGATCGCCGTGAGGATGAGTCGGTCCACGCGCGTGAGGCCGTGCTCGTCGACGCCGATCCGGGTGAGGCCCTCCCGGGCGATGGCCTCGTCGATGTGGTTGTTCGACTCGACCTGCGCGAGGTCGCGCACCCGCCGCAGGAAGCGGTTGGCGACGCGCGGGGTGCCGCGACTCCGACCGGCCAGGAAGTCGGCGGCGGCCGGATCGAGCCCCACCCCAAGAATCCCTGCGGAGCGCAGGAGGATCTTCGCGAGCGTCGGGCTGTCGTAGGGCTCGAGACGCTCGTGGATGCCGAACCGACCGCGGAGCGGTGCGGAGAGCAGGCCCTCGCGCGTCGTCGCACCGACCAGGGTGAAGCGCGGGAGGTCGACGCGCACGCTGCGCGCACTCGGCCCCTGGTCGATCAGGATGTCGAGAACGAAGTCCTCCATGGCGGCGTAGAGGTACTCCTCGACGGATGGGCTCAGCCGGTGGATCTCGTCGATGAAGAGGACGTCACCGAGTTCCAAGCGGGTCAGGAGACCGGCGAGATCGGAGGCCCGCTGCAGCGTGGGTGCGGCGGCCTCATACAGC
>JAJDEM010000371.1 GCA_029259795.1 Planctomycetota bacterium | reverse complement strand
CGAGACGCTGGATGGCATCGCCAAGATCACGATCTGCCGCCCCGAGGTCCGCAACAGCTTCCGCCCGCTGACGGTGATGGAGATGCGCAAGGCGCTCGACATCGCGCGCGACGATCCGCGCATCGGCGCGATCATCTTCACCGGGGAGGGCAAGGACGCCTTCTGCGCCGGCGGCGATCAGCGTGTCCGCGGCGAGGCGGGCTATGTCGACGACCAAGGCGTGGCACGGCTCAACGTGCTCGACCTCCAGCGCGAGATCCGCCGCTGCCCGAAGCCGATCGTGGCCATGGTCGCAGGCTACGCCATCGGCGGCGGCCATGTGCTGCACGTCATGTGCGACCTCACGATCGCCGCAGACAACGCGCGCTTCGGACAGACCGGCCCGAAAGTCGGCTCGTTCGACGGCGGCTACGGCTCGAGCTACTTGGCGCGCATGGTCGGCCAGAAGAAGGCGCGCGAGATCTGGTTCCTTTGCCGCCAGTACGACGCGCAGCAGGCGCTCGACATGGGCATGGTGAACTGCGTGGTGCCGTACGAGCAGCTCGAGACCGAGACGATCAAGTGGTGCCGCGAGATGCTACAGCACTCGCCGCTGGCGCTGCGCTGCCTCAAGTCGGCGCTCAACGCCGACTGCGACGGCCAGGCCGGGCTCCAGGAGTTGGCCGGCAACGCAACGCTCCTCTACTACATGACCGAGGAAGGCAGCGAGGGCAAGCAGGCCTTCCTGGAGAAGCGCAAGCCGGACTTCGACCAGTTCCCGAAGCGCCCCTAGCCGCTGGCATGGCAGGAGCGGCCCTCTGGATCCAGGCCTCGCGGCCGAAGACGCTGCCCGCAGCGCTGACGCCTGTCGCCATGGGCGTCGTGATCGCTTGGCGGGAGGGCACCTTCGCAGCCCTCCCCGGCGCCGCCGCGCTGGTTGGCGCGCTGCTGATCCAGGTCGCGACGAACTTCGCCAACGACTACTTCGATGGCGTGAAGGGGACCGACACCGAGGACCGCCTGGGGCCGCAGCGGCTTGTGCAGGCGGGGCTCGTCTCCCCGGCAGCCATGAAGCGCGCGTTCATCCTCGCGTTCGGCTGCGCGGCGCTGGTCGGCGCCTACCTGGTCTGGCATGCCGGCTGGCCCATCGTGGTGATCGGCCTCGCCTCGATCCTCTTCGGCGTCCTCTACACCGGCGGCCCCCGCCCGCTGGGCTACCTCGGTCTCGGTGACCTGCTGGTGCTGGTGTTCTTCGGCCCCGTCGCCACGGCCGGGACACACTTCGTGCAGGCCCTCACCTGGAGCCCGACCGCCATCGTGGCGGGCCTCGCGCCCGGCCTCCTTGGGGTTGCGCTCCTGGCCGTCAACAACCTGCGCGATGTCGACGGCGACCGCCTCGCGGGCAAGCGCACCCTCGCGGTGCGCTTCGGGACGACGTTCGCCAAAGTCGAGTATGTGGGATGTGTTGTGGGCGCGGCCGCCGTGCCCGTCTTGCTTTGGGCCCTGCTGGACGCTCCCCCCGGGGTTCTGCTCGCCAGCGGCTCGTGCGTGCTGGCGATCCCGCCAATTCGCGCGGTGCTTGGCTGGCAGCCGGGCCGTAGACTCGGCTCCGCCCTGGCGGGCTCAGGCCGCCTGCTGGTGGCCTACGGGATCGCCTTCTGCCTAGGATGGTCCATGTGAAGATCGCCCGCGTCGAGGTCGCACCGTTTCGCCTCCCGCTGAGCCGCCAGTACAAGGCGGGAGCGGTCGACACCCAAGAGCGTCAAGGCCGTTTCGTGCGCTTGGTCGCCGACAGCGGATCCCAGAGCTACGGCGAGATCTCCCCGCTGCCCGGCCTGCACAAGGAGTCGCTGGCCGACGTCGACCGCGTGCTTCGCACCGTGGGCCCCGAGTTGCACGGATGCGATTTCGTGAGCTTCGACGCGTATGCACAAAACGTCGCCAACCGTGTTGCCGCTTGCGGCCCCGCCGGGCAGACCCCCTGCCCCAGCGTCATCTTCGGCCTGCAGAGCGCGGGCGCCGCCATGCTCGCGCAAGATGCCGACACGACGCCGGCGGCCATCTTGTGCAGTACGCCGCGAGACCGCGTTGCCGTGAACGCACTCTTTGTGGGCAGCCCGGCCGCGGCGGCGGAGGCCATCGCTTCGGGCCAGCTCGACGCGTACCCCTGCGTGAAGGTGAAGGTCGGCCTCCGGTCGATCGCCGAGGACCGCGAGGTGCTCGGCATCCTCTTGAGCGGCCTGCCGGACAACACGACCCTGCGCCTGGACGCGAATCGCAGCCTCACGCTGGACGACGCCGTCGCGCGCTTCCGGGGACTCCCGGCCCAGCGGATCGAATTCCTGGAAGAGCCGCTGAGCGACCCCGGCGGGCTGGCGGATCTGAACGCGCACACCGGCCTCACCATGGGACTCGACGAGACGCTGCACATCCCGTCGCTCTACGACATCGGCCGCGCCTCCTACGTCTCCGCCTGGTGCTTGAAGCCGTCCTTGGTCGGCCACTGGGGGCGCATGGTCTTCCTCGCCAAGGAAGCCGAGCGCTACGGCTCCGCGGTGATCGTCAGCTCGGCCCTCGAGACGGGACTCGGTCTCTGGAGCCAGGCGCAGATGGCAGCGGCGCTGCCTGGTCGCACCGCGGCCGCGGGGCTCGGCACCGAAAGCTGGTTGCGCATCGACACCGTGACGCCGCGCTATGACGCGAGCAGGGGGGTCGTACTCACCTGCGACTGGCAGGGCGTCCCTTCTCCGCGCGTCCTCGACAAGCTGAACTTCCGCAAGGCGGGCTGATGGACCCGGTCGCAGCGGTCTTGTTCGAGGCGCTTCGGGAGCGGGGGGACGCGCCGTTCTTCGAGCACGCCGGGCTCACACGCTCGGGTGCAGCCCTCGCCACGGCCATGCAAGGCGCTCCCGCGTTGGTCGGCGACCTGCCCGTGGCGCTCACACCAGGCGATGTGGTTGCGCTACGCGGCAGCAACCCAGCCATCGAGCTTGCCGCGCCCCTCTTGGCCTGGTCGCTGGGCCTCTGCACCCACCATGTCGGTGCGCGCGAGACACGCTCCTCGGTCGACGGCCTGCTCGCGGCCTCGGGGGCGCGCATGCTGCTCACCTGGGAGCCCCCCGGCATGTTCGGTGGGCTGCCCCTGGCTACGGCGCGCGAGGAGCGCATGCCCACCGGAACCCTGCTCGCCACTTCGGGCAGCAGCGGCCGTCCGAAGCTCGTGCTGCACTCCCTTGGCAAGCACCTGGAGAGCGCGCGCGCGGCCAATGTGTTCCTTGACCTCGGACCGCGGGATCGGCTGCTCCTCTCGCTACCCACCTGGCATGTCGGCGGGCTTTCACTGCTCTTTCGCGCCATCCTCTCCGGCGCCATGCTCTGCCTCCCCAACCCGGACGAGTCGCTCGGGGCTGCTCTCACGCGCTGCGCCCCCACCCAGGTCTCCCTCGTCGCAACCCAACTCAAGCGACTCCTCGACGGCGAAGCAGGGCTCGCCGGCCTGCGCGCCTGTCGCGCGGTCGTGCTGGGCGGCGGGCCGGCGCCGGCGGCGCTGCGCGCCCGGGCCCTGGACGCCGGGGTGCCGCTCGTTGCGAGCTACGGCGCAACCGAGACGGCGGCGTTCGTCGTGGCCAGCGCGGACCCGGACGTCGTACGACGCGAGGACACCGGCGGCTCGCCGCTGCCGGGTCGCGATGTGGTCGTCAGCCCCGACGGCGAGATCTGCATCGGCGGCCCGACGCTCCTTGATGGCTACCTCCAGCCACACGGGCTCGTGGCGGGCGTCGACGCCGAGGGCCGCTGGTGCAGCGGCGATCTCGGCCACATGGTGGACGGCACGCTCTACATCCGGGGCCGGGCTGATCGGATGTTCGTCTCCGGCGGCGAGAACATCCAACCCGAGGCCATCGAGGAGGCCCTGCTGGCGATCCCTGCGGTCGCCGAAGCGGTGGTCGTGCCGGTGCCCCATGCGGAGTACGGCCTGCGGCCGGTCGCGTTTGTCGCGGGGGAAGCGGCCTGCGCCACTGCGCTCGAGACGGCGCTCCGCGCGGTGCTGCCCGGCTTCATGGCCCCGCAGGCCTACTACCGGCTGCCAGAGCCCCCGAGCGGGCAGCTCAAGCCGGACCTGCGCACGCTGACGGCTCTCGCGAGCGACGAGCTTGCCGCGAGCGGACTCGCGCAACTCCCGGACTGAACGTCAGGCGCTCTGCAGCGCGGCGCTCAGCGCCTCGGGTAGCCGCGTCGAGCGGCCCGTCTGCTTGTCGACCGCGACATGGACGGTCTTCAGCAACGCCGCCTCATCGCCAGACGGCGCGACGAAGCGGTAGGCGAGTTCGAACGAGCGGGACTTGATCGCTTCGACAGCCAGCTCGATGCGCAACCGATCGCCAAGCCGCAGCATGGCGCGGTAGTCCGACTCGGCGTGAACGATCGGGTAGAGGATCGGGGCGGCCGCGAGGTCCGCGGGGAGCGGCTCGCCGATCGTCTCGAGGAAGTCCTCGTAGGCCACATGGGCCAGCTCGAAGAACCGCGCGAAGAACACCACCCCCGCGCCGTCGGTGTGCTGGAGCCGAATGGTCGTCTCGAACGTGTGCATGGCTAGGGCTTGGGCAGGATCTCGACGATCTCCAGATCGAAGATCAGGTGCTTGCCCGCGAGCGGGTGGTTGCCGTCCAAGACGGCTTCCTCGTCCTCGATCTCGGTGAGCACCACGGTGAGCTTCCCCTGGTCCTCCGGCAGCTCGATCTGGAGCATCGTGCCGATGGTGGCACCCTCGGGCAGCTGCTCCTTCTGCACGCGGACGATCATCTCGTCGTTGCGCTCGCCGTAGCCGAGGTTCGGCGGCACGTCGACGGTCTTCTTCTCGCCCACGGCCATGCCGATGACCGCCGTACTCACGGCAGGAATGAGCTCTTGGCTGCCCGCCGTGAACTCGAGGGGGTCTCCGCGCTCGTAGCTGGAGTCGAACTGGTCGCCCTCCTTCAGCTTGCCGCGGTAGTGGATCTTGATTCGGTCGCCTGTCTCAATGGTCATGGGCGGCGAGTATAGGCCTGCGCCACCGAATTGCCCCTTGGTTGCCGCCTGCGTGCCGTCAGTGGGCCCTACACAGCGGCGTGCCTCGTTTTGCGCCACTTTGGACGGCTTGGGCGTCTGTTGCGATTGCGGGCCACGCGGCACCTGCGATACTCCGCCCGCCCCATACGGGGGAACCTACGGGGAGTGGATGCATGCAACGTTGGATTCTCACGCTGACCGCCGTGGCGGGTCTGCCGCTCGCCGGAGCCCTGATCGCGGCTGCCGAGGAGCAGCCCGCCCTGCCGGCCGAGCGGCTCACGCAGGCCCAGATCGCCTCGCCCGACGTACCGCTCAATGAGAAGCGCCGCCAGGGCCTCATCACCTTCTCGACGCCGTTCAACCGCCTCGACGGCTACGGCGACGGTCCGAACGGCCGCCCGACCATGGGCGGCAACGGCATGTTCCTGCGCGTGAACGGTCTGGACGCGCAGTCGTGCTTGGAGTGCCACAGCATCGTGCGCGCCGGCACCATGCCGCCCGTACTCGGCATCGGCGGCGTGGGCGGATCGAACAGCAATGCGATCGTTCAGCCGTCCCAGATCAGCGTGACCGAGACCGGTGGCGGCGGCAACGTCTTCGATGGCCGCTTCGCGAACCCGCCGTTCCTCTTCGGCTCGGGGGGCGTCGAGTTGCTGGCCCTCGAGATGACGGCCGATCTGCAGCGTCTGAAGGCCGCGGCCATCGCCAACCCCGGTACGTCCATCGAGCTCGAGACCAAGGGCGTCCACTTCGGCTTCCTGACGGCCAATGCCGCCGGGGAACTCGACACGACGAATGTCACGGGGGTCAAGCCCGACCTGGTCGTGCGTCCGTTCGGTCGCAAGGGTGAGTTTTCCACCGTGCGTGCCTTCGACCTCGGCGCGATGCAGTTTCACTTCGGCATGCAGCCGACCGAGACGGTGGGCGAGGGCGTGGACGCCGACCAGGACGGCGTCGCCGACGAGATCCGCGCCGGGGACCTCTCGGCGTTGCACACGTTCGCGACCACCCTCGATCGCCCGGTAGAGGACCGACCGTCGGCCGCTGCAGGGCGTGGCCGCGCCCGGTTCGAGTCGCTCGGGTGTGTGGCATGCCACCGCCCCACCCTCGAGACCCGCTCCCGGCTGCTGCCGTTGCGTCTGCCCGAGGTCGAGACCGACCCCGGCGCCAACATCTACCAGCGCCTGGATCTAAGCAATGCGGCTCCGGGCTTCCGTCGCAATCGCGCCGGCGGTGTCAGCGTGCCGCTCTTCTCGGACCTACGCCGTCACGACATGGGCGAGGGCTTGAAGGAGAACTTCCACGCGGCCGACGCTGAGGAGAACCGCACCTTCGTGACCGCCCGCCTCTGGGGTGTGGCAGACTCCGCGCCCTACCTCCACGACGGCCGCGCCACGACCCTCACCGACGCCATCCTCGCCCACGGCGGGGAGGCGCAGCCGGTCCGGGATCGCTTCGCCGATCTCGAAGACGGGGAGCGCGAGGAGGTCCTCGCCTTCCTGCGGACACTCCGCACGCCGCTCAAGCCCGCCCAAGACCTGCTGAACTGGATGAAGCACAGGGATGCCTACGCGTCCGCCAAGCCGAAGCGGCGCCACAAGCATGGCGAGTCGTACAAGAGCGGAAAGTCTCACAAGAGCGGCAAGTCGCACAAAGGCCAGAAGAGCCCGAAGCGCAATCGGCGCGCCGCGACGAAGGCGCGCAAGCACGACTGGCGTGCGGTGCTGCGCGGGCGCAAGGCCGCGAAGTGGTGGCCCGCGCTGTTTGAGCGCGCGCGCCGCGGCTAGCACGGCGAGCTCTGGCACCGCTCGGGCGCGAGTCGAGCGGACTTGTTCCTGACACCCCGCGGGCTACTGGGCGCGCTCGGCCTCTTCGAGAGCCTTGAGCTTCTCGGCGGCAGCCTTCGAGGCCGCCGCGGCCTCGGTCCAGCGCTTCGCCACCTCCGGCTTGCCTGCAGCCTCGGCAATCGCGGCGAGGGCTTCCAGCAGGCTCGGGGGACGGGTCCACTGGGCCTTGGCCTCACCCGCAGCGAGCGCCGCGTCGGCGCCCTCCGCAGTGCGAATGCGGTGTAGCACGTCGGGCAGGCGCGCCCGCACCAGTCGGTTCTCGTCAAACAGACGCCGCTCGAGCGCGTCGGCCCTGGCAACTTCGCCCAAGAGCCGGGCGACATCGGCGACCCACAGCAGCTGATACGAGCGGTTGCGCGTCCACGCCTCGAGGGTCGGAAGCAGCGCCTGCGCCTCGGCATCGGCGCCCAAGGTGTGCAGGCGCACCACGACGATCGCGAGCGCCTCGACGAGTCCGGTCTGCTCGGTCCGATCGGAAGCGACCCAGGCGGGCAGGGCCTGCGCGACCCCGAGCAGCCAGTCACGCGTCGCGGGACCATCCAGCCGATCCGCAGGGAACAGGCGGCGGATGTCCACATGGCTGATTCGGCCCGGGCGATTGAACCAGTAGTGGAAGTGCGCCGGCACGCCCGCGGGCGGGGTCAGCTTGCAGAGGCCGGCCTCCAGCGCACGCAGCGCGGGCTCGACTTCACCGGCGTGCGCAAACAGCCCGGCGGCGAGTAGCGCCGTCTGTCGCTGAGGCAGGTCCGCGTTGCCTGCCACACGCTCGCAGATCGTGCGGCAGCGCGCGAGGGCCTCAGTGGGCCCCAGCAGGTCGAGCCAGGTCTTGAGCACGAGCGCCTCGTAGCCATCGCGTACGTGCGGCCCGCGGCGCATGTCATCGCCCGGGTTGCTCATCTCGAGGATGGCCTCGATCGTCTGGATGCGCTCGTCGCCTTCGAGCGTCTTGCCGACCTCGTCGATCAGACCCTGCGCCGAGATGCCTTGAGAGCCTCGGCGGCCCCAGAAGAACATCCCGCCGGCGCTCGCCCGCGTGCCACACCAACGATAGATGCGCGCCGCGCGGGCCGTGTCGCCCAAGCGCACCCAGACGCGCGCGAGGCGACGCAGCTGCCCGGCGTCCGTCGGCGTCAAGGTCCTCTCCAAGTCGCGCAAGACGGGCGCGGCATCCTTCACGACGTCGTCGGGCGCAGCCTCGAACAACGCGAGCAGGAGTCCGTACTCCTTCTTGCCCGCGCGGCCCGCCTTGGCCTCGAGGAGCAAGCGCTTCGTCGCGGCTGCTGCACCCTCGGATGCCGCGAGCCCCGTGGCGAATCCATCGAGGATCTTGCCGCTGGTCGAGAGCTGGCTGCCGTCCCAGGTCCGGATCTGCCGCTGCAGCTCGGCACGGCCAAACGGCATCGCCGCGAGCACGTCGTAGGCGCTCTTGGGATCGGGACGCTCCTCGGGCACCTCGACCCAGGCGTCGAGGCCACCCCGGAGCCGCTTGGGATCGGGCTCTTTCGTGGACTTCGTCGGCCAGGCGGGCGCCGCCCCGCCCCCCATGATGGGCATGAAGAACATGCCGCGCGAGCCACGCGGCGCGCCGGTCTGGAACCGCCGCCAGAGGCGCCGGAACGTGGACTGGGCCTTCGGGAGGTTCTCGTCTTCGACGGCCTTTTGCACATCGAACATGGACACCCAGGTCTTCACCTTGGGCCTGGGCTTCTCGCCCTTCACCTTCGACCGCGCGGCGATCTCCGCCTTCACGGCGAGGACCTTCTCGGGGTTGCCCAGGCGCTTCCACGCGTAGATCAAGCGACCGCGCAGGTTGTCGTCGTCGGGCTTCTCCGCGATGCGCGCCTTCAGCAACGCGATGGCCTCCGCGACATGGCCTTGGCTGTTCAGCTGGTTGTAGAGCC
>JAJDEM010000038.1 GCA_029259795.1 Planctomycetota bacterium | reverse complement strand
CCGGCATGCCCGGCGCCAGCATGGAGTCGCGCGCCGCGCTCCGGAGCGGCAAGAGCCTGGTCGCGGCGCGGATCCTGATGGCCCGCGGCGAGGACGAGATGCGCTTCACGTTTCGCGCCGAGACCATGGGCATCTCCGGGTTGCGTCTGCCGTCGCCGGACGGGGAGACCCGCGAGGATCGACTCCTCGCGTGCCTCGAGGCCCAGGAGATCTTCCTGGAGGATCTCGACCTCTGCTTCGCCACCTTCCTGAAGATCCGCTGCACCCCCGACTGGGATGCCGAGCTGCAGCGCGTGCGTGCGTGGGGCGAAGCCCCGAGTCCCGACGAGCGCTTCCAGCCCGCCACGACCTAGTCGCGCGGGTCGTGACGGGTGCTCGGCGCGAGAGGGTAGCCTGGGGCCCGTGAAGCCGAGCCGCCTCCTCGCACGCCTCGCCCGCCCGTGCCTCGCTCGCCCGGGCACGGTCGTCGCCTGCGCGCTCCTCCTTGTGAGCTGCGCTACGTTCCCCGGTCATCCGGTGCGCCTCTCGGCGCCACGCTTGGAGACCGCGGCAAGCTCAGGGGATCCCGGCGCGCTCGACGAACCGGGGGCGCCCTCCGCCGAGCAGCGCGTGGCGAATCTCTTCGGCGGCCTCGAGGCCCTCCGGGCGCGGGTCCTGACCATGCACGCGACGCCCCTGCCCACCGGCCGGGCCCCGCGGTTCGTGCGCTTCCCGGAGATCGTTGCGTCGGTAAAGCGCCGCTATGGGCGCCAGGGCTTCGGCGGACCCGTGCGCACGGTCGTCGTGCTTGGGGTGACGGGGCGCGTGCCACTCAGCACCTCGGCCATGGCGGATCGCCTGATGGACTCGGAGGTCGAGCGCGCCGCGCTCTACGCCACGAGCTTCAAGCGCACGCAGGTCATCTACGCGTTCGGCGATGCCCGCCGCGAGCAGAGTCGGGCGGAGCTGCTCGGGGTCGGGATGGGGCCGATCCGCTTCAATCTGCGCTTCAATCCCGTGACCGAGCGGCTCGACCTTCCGGACGGCCGGGTGTGGATGCGCTATGACCCCGCCACGACGCCCAAGATCGAGCGCGTCACGCTCTATCGCGGCAGCGCGCTGCTTGAGCCCCTTGCCGGCGGAGGCGCGCGCCTCACGGAGATCCTGATTCTCGGCACCAACATCGTGATCCCGGCTTTCTTGGAGCCGCCGCTCATGAAGCTTGCGGCGGAGACCCTCGAGAATCGCGCGACCAACCTCTGGGCCGGCGCCTGGGAGGGCGTGCCGGAGGCCGGCGCGCCAGAGGGCGCGGGCCAGGGCGGCAAGTAGCCGCCCGCACTCGTCTTCGCGTGGGTCGCGTGCGCGCGATCTGCCGGCGGGCTACCTGCCTGCGGGCTACTTGCCTGCGGTCAGCTCGTCGCTCGTGACCCAGCCGTCGGCGTTCTTGTCCAGACGCCGCCACTCGGCCGCGGAACCCTTGAACTCGGCCCGGTGGAGCTTGCCGTCGCCATCCGTGTCGCACGCCTCGATCACGGAGCCACCACCGGTCGTAACGGGCGCGTTCGGCTTGGCGCCGCCCTGGGCGGCAGCCTTGGCGGCGTCGATGTCCGCCTTCGTCAGGAAGCCGTCCTTGTCGGCGTCGTACTTCGCGAACGTGGCATCGGCGCCCGGGAACTCGTCGGCGCTCACCTTGCCGTCGCGGTTGCTGTCCCAGCGTCGGAGCATGCCGGTCGACATCCCGCCGCGGCGCCGACGCTTGCCGCGCGGGTCACTGCCGCGGTTGCCGGCGCCGCTCTTGCCGCGCTGCTTCACGAAACCGAGGAACTCTGCCTGGCTGACGCGGCCGTCCTTGTCGTGGTCCACAGCGGCCAGCATGCGCTCGTTGGGCAGCTCGTCGGCCGAGAGCTGGCCGTCGCCGTTCTTGTCGATCTGGGCAAAGCGCTGCTTGGCCTGCTCGAGCATCTGCTCGGACTGTCCGGGGGTGTGGCCAGGGCCATCCATGCCGTCGCCGTCCTTGCCCTTGCCTTTCCCCCTGCCGGGACCGCGCGCTTTGCGACCGCCCCGGTCCTTGTCGTCGAGGAAGCCGTCCTTGTTGCGATCGATGCGCCCGAACGCCTCGGCGGGACCCCGCCACTCGGCCTTGGACACGCGGCCATCCTTGTCGGCGTCCATGGCCATGAGCCGCTTGCGGAACTGCTCGAGGCGGTTGGCCTGGGCGCCGCGCTTGGCGGCCTGCGCGCGATTTTGCTTCGCAAGCGGATCCGGCTTGTAGTCGGCGGGGAGGCCGAGCTCGTCCGGTGAGACGCTGCCATCCTCGTTCTTGTCGAGCAGCCGGAAGACCTCGCTGGACCCGCGGAACTCGTCCTTGGTGACCTTGCCGTCGGCGTTGCTGTCGTACTCGTCGAAGAACTCGCTCGTGGGCGGCAACTCGTCCTCGGCGTAGGCGGCGTCGAGGCCAATGCCCCCCAGGGCGATCAGGCCGCCGAGGGCGATCAAGCAGGGGAGGCTGAGGGGCAGCACGCGAAGGAAGGTCGGGCAGCGCATGGCGGGATCTCCGGATCGCCGGCAGCCGCCGGCGTCCCCCTTGATACCCGATCGGGCTGCGGGCGTTGCTCTCCCGTGCGAATTGGAGGGTCCGCCCCCAGTTCTAGCCATCCGAGGGATCGAAGCGCACCGCATCGACGGCGCCGCCGCCGGCCGGGATGTCGATCCACAGCCGCTGGAGCCCGGGGGTCATGTGGATGACCGGTCCCGTGGTGAGGCTGACTTCGTAGACCTCATACTCCTCGACGGCCGCCACGTGGTGGACCTCCGTCAAGCCGTGGGTGAGGACGCCGAAGCGGCCGCGGCCGAGCGTGCCGCTCAGGTTGAGGAACGCGAGCGGCTTGCCGTCGAGGCTGCCGACCGCAACCGCGCCGAAGTACTCGACCTTGATCTCGCGCGGGTCGTCTTCGGTGCCCCGCTTGGGCAGGGTGGACTTCGCCGAGCGCAGGACGCGGATCTTCCCACTCTCGAGCACGCCCATCACGAAGCGGCGCCCGCCGTCGGTGAGCCCCGCGAACTTGCCGTTGAAGCCATCCTCCATGTCGAAGAGCAGCAGGCCATCGTCGCCGCCCTCTTCCTCGTCGGCGAGCTTGAGCTTCGCCGCCGCGCCTGCGTTGCGCACTTCGCTCGGCGAGAGCCAGGCGGCCTCGCCGCGCCGTCCGTCCATGTGGAGGATCTTGCCCCGCAGCTCCAATCCGCCGCGGGGCTCGAGCAGCGGCGTCGGTCCGTCGAGCAGCGTCGCCGGACCGGCCCGTGCGAACCCGTGCTCGGCCCGCTCGGCGGCCGGCGGGATCGGTAGGGTCCAAGACGCACCGTTCTCGAAGCCGATACGCAGCGGCTTGGTGCCTGGCAGGAAGCGCACGTGGAGCGTGTAGGCGCCGCCGTCTACGACGCGGAGGTCGGTGTGGATGCGGCCGCCCGCCGCCCCGGCCTGGGCGACGTAGAACTCCTCGGCGCCCTTGGCTTCGAGGTCTTCCACATCACCGCCGAACTCGAAGTCCTCTGCTTGGATCGACAGCCCTTCGCCGGTGAGCACCGGCGCGCTCGTCTGGCCCGGGGTCGGTAGCGGCGGGCCCACCTCGCCCTGGATGAACAGCTGCCAGTTCTCGTAGTTCGCAGAGTCCTTGGCGATGCGATCGCCGCCCTTGTGCTTGATGCCGCCGGCATCGAGCGCCAGGGGCTTTGTGAAGAAGCGTGACTTCAGCGGCTCGCCGGGGCGGACCAGGCGCATGGCCGTCTGGAAGTTCGTGTAGTGGTCTTCGAGCGAGTACTCCTCGCCCCGCTCCCGCGTGATGAGCTTGAACCGCCCCTTGCCTCGACCGGCGTGGCACTCGGCGCAGACGGCGAGCAGGATCGGTTCGATGCGCTTGTAGAAGAACAGGAAGTCCGGCGCCCCCGTCTCGGCCTTCGGCGGCGTGAAGGTCTCGACCGCCTGCTTCTGCCCATTGATCCAGTCGATCAAGGTGCCGTAGGCCGCATCGTTGGTGCCGAGGAGGGCGCCGCCTTCGTGGGTGATCCCGCCGTTCTGGGGGCCAATGGCCTTCAGGAGCAATACCGACGCGGAGGGATCCTGGGGCTCGATGAAGCGCAGGACGTTCTTGAAGTTGCGTTCCTGGAACCGCTCACGCATACGCCGGCCCGGCGCCGGGCTGAGGAAGAACTTGCCGACCTTGC
>JAJDEM010000370.1 GCA_029259795.1 Planctomycetota bacterium | reverse complement strand
TGATGCGGGGCGTCCCCTGCGGATCGCGCCGGCCGCGGTCGTGCTCCAGCAAGGGTTGTACCAGGCGCCGATGTACCGTCCCGTGGATCCCCCGGGCTACGTGCCGCCGGATGCGCAGACCATGCACCGCCCGGCAGAGCCCTTCGTCTCCCCACCCCCGGAGGTCATCGGACGGCCGCGGCCGGAGCCCGTGCCGCTTCCCGAGGGACCGGTGCAGCGCCCCCCCCTTGGTGTGCCGACGCTACGCGTGCCACCGCCCCAGAAGAGCTATCGCGCCGGAAGGACTACCGAAGCACCCGACGGCAATCAGATGGTTGACAGCTACTACCTGATTCTCGCGGGTCGCCGGCGCAGGACGGTTGCACGCCTCGTTGCGTCGGCGAATCACGAGCATCCCATCGCCACCGGCTTCCTCGTGGGCCCGTGCCTGCTGATGACCGCCTGGCACACGCTGCCGACCTACATGCACGCCAAGAACACCACGGCGCAGTTCGACTACCTCACGGTCTGGGAAGGGATGGGCGAGACCCGCCGATCCGACCTTCACAGGCTGCGCCCGGATGTGTTCTTTCACAACAATCAGGGCTTGGACTACGCCCTGACATTCGTCGAACCCTACTTCGTGACCACCGAGAACGGCACCAAGCGAAAGGCCACGGTGAGGAAGCGCAAGTGGAACCAGCTCCGGCCGGAACCCTGGCCGAACGAGGCAGCCGCCTACGAGGAGTGGGTCAACATCATCCAGCACCCGAACGGCTATCCGCAGAAGGTGGCCATGCGGGACAGCCAGACGGTGCCGTTGCGGCCGCGTCGGGGCATGCAGTTTTTGCACTACCTGGCCGACACGAACCAGCGATCCTCGGGGTCGCCTGTGTGGAACGACAAGTGGGAGTTGGTCGGCCTGCATCACAGAGCCATCCGCAACCGCGGCCGCGACTACCGGCGCCGGCCCTGGCTCGCCAATGAGGGTGTACGGACCAGTGAGATCGCGCAGTCTCTGAAGCTCGAGATCGAGCGCCAGTTCAAGGCACAGAAGATTGACGCAAACATGAAGACCTTGCTCGACGCATGCTTTGCGTACCCGGAGCCCGATCCCACGAAGTGGAAGAAGCAGTGGGCCCCTCTCGAGAAGGCGCGGGATGAAGTCGTGAGGAAGGCCGAGGAGAAGAGCGCGCAGAAGAGCGCGGAATAGTCCCCTCCGGCGCAGTGGCCGGTCGGTGGGCAACGAGAACGATTTCAGGGAACAAGCAATCAACGAACCGGGGGGTTCACGCCGCGCATCGACAGAGTCGACGCGGCGAATCCGTTCAAGAAGGAGCAAGTGGATGTCAGACGAATGGGAAGATGTTGAAGTGTGGAGGAAGGTCAAGGGCGCCAGCCAGGTACGGCGCGTCGTGATCGGCGGCGAGGAGTGGATCGATGTCAAGGTGGACGGCGACGTCATCCGCATCCGTACGTCGGACATGGGCTCGCAGTATCCGAGCTGGCCCGGGGATCAGGCCGAGAACCCGGTTCACTTTGGCGGGATGAACTTCGACAGCGAGTTCGAAGAGCCGGAGGTGAAGGTCAAGATGCCCAACGGTCAGACCTCCCCGTGGATGAGCGCACAGGGCATGACCGTGCAGAACGTGGTTGAGACGCGCATCAAGAAGGTCGGAACGCAGGAATACGTCACCGGAATCGGCCCCAGCAACACTGCAGCCCTCTACCCGGGGCAGTACGTGAACATGGCTTTCGTGGAGTCGGGTGGCATCCTACGCAACAGCCTGCAGGAGGGTGGACCGGTATACCCCTGATCTCAAGACTCGTCCCTCTCCTCCTTTCGGCGCTCCTCGTTGTGGGCGGCGCATCAGCCGCTCGCAGCGAGGAGGATGCGAGCGCGCTCCACTCGGCCGCGCAGGCGGTCGTACGCGCCGTCGCCGACGGCGACACGGAGGCGGTCGCAGCGCACGCGGCAGCGACGCGGCCAGATCCGTTCCTCGTCGCGGAGATGCTGTGTGGACGCGCCCCCAAGGCGGCGATCGCCTTCGCGCGCGCGGCGACCACAGCGGACACCCGCCGCCTCGCGGCCTACGTCACCGAGCGCCTGAAGACGCCCCCTTCGGCGTCCGAGCTCGCAGAACTCGTCGCGGCGTATGGGGAGCGGGCGGCCGGCGATTGGTCGAGCCTGCGCACGCGAACGCCGGGGCCGGAGGCAACCGTCTCCTCGATCGCCATCAGCACCTGGCGAGCCCAAGCGCTACGGACCCAGCGGGAGAACGACAGCGCGGCCTCGGCCTATCTGGATACCGGGCGACGCGCCCGGCGGCTCGGCTGGCTCAAGCTTGCCAAGCAAGCCCTCCAGCAAGGTGCCGGAGCCTCCGAGGCGGCCCTTCGCTACGACGACATGGTGGCAGCCTTCGGCGCCATCGCGGAGATCGAGGCCGTGCGCGAGCGCCCCGGTTCTGCGGCAGAGGCGGTGTTCCTCCTCGGAAGCGTGCATAGTCTCGTCGGTCAGTACCAGACGGCGCTCCGGCACCTGGCCAAGGCCCGTGAGGCGTTCCGGGCTCTGGACCTCGACGAACATGTCGCGCGGGTCCTCAACGGGGAGGCGGTTGCCTACCTCGGCCTGGGCGAGCAAGCCCGCGCGCTCGTGCTCGTCGAGCGCGCGCGGGCCTTGTCGAACTCCTCACGCCGCCAGCTTGAGACCTTGGCCACGCTGGGGCGTGTCCACGACTTCATCGGGGAGTACACCGAGGCGGCAGAGGCCTTTCGCGGCGCACTGGCACTGGCCCGTGCCTTGAAAGACACGTTTCAGATCTCACAGCAGCTGGGCAACGTCGGTGTCGCCCTAACCTACGCAGGCGACTACAAGGGCGCAGCAACGGCCTACGCCGAGGCCCTCGCCGCCTGCGAGGCGCTCAAGCACCTGCCGTCTATCGCGACGGCACTCATGAACCTGGGCTACCTCGCGCTACGTCAAGGGGAGCCGAGCAAGGCGCTGCCGCTCTGCCTCCGCGCGCTGAAGCTCGCCGCCGAGAGCGGGAGCGCCAGGCTGCTCGCCAGCGCGCAACAGAATCTCGCGCAGACTCTTCAGCGGCTCCTGCGACTCGGCGACGCTTCGGCTGCGTTCCAGAAGAGCATCGATCACGCCGCGACGGCTGGAGCCCGCCGCTTGGTGCTCGAAGGTCACTTCGGCCTCGCGGAGTGCCATCTTGCCCAGGGCAATCCCAAGGAGGCGCTCGCCGCAGCCGAGATCGCCATCGCACAGCTCGGCGCCATGGTGGGCGGACTCGCAGAAGGTCAAGATGCCCGGGCGCGCAGTCAGCACGCCGCCGTGTTCGCCGTCGCGGCCGAGGCGGCCGCGCGCCTCGACGATCCCGCGGCCCTGGCGCGTGTGATCGAAGCAAGCCGCGCGATGGCACTGCTCGAGTCGTTGGAGGGGCGCGCTGAACTCCGGCGGCTCTCGATACCGGACGCGTTCCGCAAGGACGAGGCGGCCGCGCGCGCGGCGGCAAGCCAGGCGCGTACGACCTACCAGAGTGCCCGCGCCAGGCGGCGCCCCCGCTCCGAGGTCCGCAAGCATCGCGATACCTGGAAAGCCGCCGAGGCCCGCCTCGAAGCCGTCATCGGCCGCATGCGGCGCGCGGTCAAGCACCAGGTTGCGCTGGTCTACCCCAAGGCGGACGACCTGACGGCCCTCAAGGGCCACCTCACCCCCAACGATGCCTTCGTGCTCTACGCCCGGACGCCTGAGCGCTACGTCGCCCTCGTGATCGAGAAGAAGGGCGAGCGCATCGTCACCCTCGGCACCCGTACGGAAGTCGACTCCGCCTGCGAGATGCTTGCGAAGGCGACGTCGGACGCAGACAAGAGCGCGAAGGCCGAGCTGGCGGCGCTCCAAGCTCTCGCGGTCGATCGCCTCAAGCTGGGCAAGAAGCCGAAGCGTCTCCTCGTCTCCCCCGCGGGCCGCTTGTTCCTCTCGCCGCTCGCAGCCATGGCGGGCGCGCACACGGTGACCTACGTGCCGTCGGGAACGACGTACGGGGTGCTGCTCGGATCCGCTACGACGCGGGGCTCCTCCGTGCTGGCGCTGGGCGGGGTGGACTACTCCAAGCATCCGCGCCTCCAAGAGCTGGGCTCGTCGGGTCCGGAAGCCGAGAACGCCGGCGATACGGACCTGGTCGGCAAGGATGCGACCGAGGTCATGCTGCGAAGGACGCTCAAGACCAAGGCGCGCTGGCGCGCCCTGCACCTCGCCTGCCACGGCCTGATCGACACCGATCATCCGATGCGCTCGGCGCTCGCGCTTGGCAAGGTCGGAGAGGACGACGGCCTCCTCAGCGTGCTCGACATCTTTGCGATGAAGGTGCCGGCGGATCTCGTGGTGCTCTCCGCATGCGAGTCGGGGCGCGGGCGGGTCTACGACGGGGAAGGCATCGTCGGGTTGACGCGCGCGTTCATGTACGCGGATGCCCCGCGTGTCATCTGCTCGCTGTGGCGTGTCGACGACGCCGCCACAGCCGCGCTGATGAAAAGGTTCTACGAGCTGTGGAACCCGAAGACAGGCAAGGGTGTGAGCGCAGCCGCTGCGCTCAAGGCCGCGCAAGAGCACGTCAGCAAGCAGCCCAAGTGGAAGGCGCCCTATTACTGGGCAGCTTGGGTGCTCTGGGGCTTGCCGGAGTAGCCGCTACGACTTACGACGGAAGGCCTCGGCCCAGCGCACAAGGCTGTCGCGGTCGGGCGTCTCGACCTCGGCGCCCCCGCCCGATCCGCCTCCGGCCAGACCGCTCGCATCGACGTCGACCTTGATGTGGTTGGTCCCGCCGCCGCCGGGACCGGCACGGCCTGCGAGGTTTGCGATGGCGACCTGCAGGAGCTTGATCTCCTTCTCCAGGCTCGCGTTCGTGTCCGGGTCCTTGGGCTTTCCGATGGACTTCAGCTCCTCGAGGCGCTGCTTGAGCTCTGTGAGGTCACGGCGAATGCGGCGCGCGCGGAACCAGAGGGCCGAGAGAAGGGCACCGAGCAAGGCAAGCAGCACGGTCGCGGTCCAGAACTCACCGGTCACGAGTCCGGACGGAATCTCGATCTCCTCGAGCTGCGGCGTGTGGATCGACTCGATCGAGGTGTGAACCGCGAGATCGGTCGTGAGCTTCCGGATCGTCGTCTCGAGGGCCGTGATCCTCGTCTGGAGCGTGGGATCTGCCGTCCCGCCCGGTGAGCCAGGCTTGTTGTCCCGCAGGTTGTTCACCGCGACCTGCAGCGTAGCCAGGGTGGTGTTCAGCGCCGTCAGCTGGGCGAGAAGCGCACCCTGGCTCGACGCGCCGTCCTTGCGCAGGTCCGTGAGCGACACGGTCACGGATGCGAGGCTCTTGCGCAACAGCTCGAGTTCGAGCTTCAGATCCGCGTTCCCTCCGCCATCGCCACCGCCGCTGCCGCCCCCATCCATCTTGGCCTGCAGGAGCTTCAGCTGCTCGATCAGGTGCTTCAGCGTGGTCGTGTTCGAGACCTGGGTCAGGCGCAGGGTCGTGATCTCCTTGCGCAGTTCCTTGATCGTCTTGTCGTCACGGGGGTTCGGGTTCGGGTTCGGGTTCGGGTTCGGGCTCGGGTTCGGATCCGGATCCGGATCCTTCGCACCACCCTTGTCGTGCACGTGGACATGCACGGTCACCTCCGCCGGCGCGGAGGGCCCCTCCGGACAGCAGGGCACATGTCACGCGCAAGCACCCAGCCCCAGGAGGAGCAGGGGACCCAGGATCGAAGCGGCCATCCAAGCGCGATCGTGACTCACCCAACCTCCATGGCACATCCGGCCGCGCCCCATGATGCGCAGACAGGCCCCTGAAGCGCAAGGCGCAGGCGAGAGCGCGCCCGGCTTCGAACGGCCCGGGCGCTCTACCGACCGAACGCGGTGGCGCCCAACGAGCCGGGGCCGCCGATGGTGGCAAGCGCGGCGTCGGCTGCCTCGAGAAGGACGTCCGCCCCCAGCGGGCGCGGGGCCACGAGGCGGAACCTGCTGCCTGTGACGTGGACCGACAGCGGCAAGTCGGG
>JAJDEM010000369.1 GCA_029259795.1 Planctomycetota bacterium | reverse complement strand
ATCTCTCTCTACATGACCAACGTCAAGCAGGGGCACAAGAGCAAGGTGTGGTTTGACCAAGTCGTTGTCGCGACCGAGTACATCGGGCCCATCGCGAAGCCGACCAAGCGACGCGCGAAAAGGTAGCCGCTCCGAGATCCGGGACCCCGATCCGGAGCCAGGCCTCTTCCTACGGTCCTTGGGACCACGCAGCTCACCCGGACGAGACGCCCGCGGAGGGACACGCCCTCAGGAACACCCTCGGGACGCAGGCCCGGGCCCGCCTGCTCCGTCAGCAGCGTCCCCGCCCGAAGCGGGAGCCTAACGCGGGGCGCCAGGCGCGGCCGCTGGGGTTCCGCCCCGAGGTCCGGGGGAGTACGATCCCCCTGCCATGCAGAAGGCCTCCTCATCGCGCATCTTCGTCTCGTATCGGCGCGAGGACACTGCGGATGCAACGGGGCGCATCTTCGATCGGCTGCAGGGGCACTTCGGCCGCGAGAAGCTCTTCCTCGATGTGGACAGTGTCCCGTTCGGCGTTGACTTCCGCGACCGACTCGTCGAGGCGATTCGCGCCTCCTCCGTGCTGCTCGTGGTGATCGGCGATCGCTGGATGACCGCCACGGGCCAGACGGGAGAGCGCCGCATCCACGAGGAGGGCGATTACGTTCGCGCGGAGATCGAAGCGGCGCTCGAGAACAACCTCATTGTGATTCCCGTGCTTGTCGGCAACGCCGCGATGCCCGCGGGGGAGGATCTCCCGCCGTCGGTTCGCAACCTGGCCTACCGCAACGCGGCGGAGGTTCGCAGCGGCCGCGACTTCAACGCGCACATGAGTCTCCTCCTCTCCGCACTGGATACGGCCGTCGGGGACGTCGCGCCGAAACGGGCAGCGGGTTCCAAGCCGGCGCGGTCCCGGGCGGCGCGGTCCCAGGCGGCGGGGGGGAAGTCGCGTGGGCTCCTTGCGACGCTGGCCATCGTCTGCCTCCTCGCGGCGGGCGGTCTCGGTGCCTGGTCCGCGGGGCTCTTCGGTGGTTCGCCGGACGCAGACGGCACGCAGGGCGCGCGCCGTGCGGAGCCTCCCATATCGTCCGGGCGCGAGCCCTCGGGCGAGGCGCCGGTCGAGGAAGCGAAGAAGGCCGCACCCGAGGATCCGCCGAAGGCCCCGCCGAAAGCGAAGCCCGAAGCGCCTGTCAAGACGCCCGACCCCGCGCCGCAACCACCACCGGCGCGTCGGGTCCTGCTCGCCCTGGACGAACCGGCCACGGGCACCCACATGGCGGATGCGAATCCGTTCGTTCGCGGGCACTTCTCGGGCGACCTGGCGGGAGCGACCATTCGTGTGAACGGGGTTCCCGCGACGGTGAACGCCGGTCGGCGGACCTTCGTGGCGCGCATCCTGCTCGACGGGGATGGCACGCACAGCGTGCGGGTGACGTGCGATGGTGACGAGCTCGTCGCGGATCCGGTGCAGCGCGACATCGTGCTGGACACCGTGAAGCCCGTGCTCACGATCACGGAGCCGACCGGGATCAGCACCATCCAGAAGGCGGGCCAGCGCCGCTCGATCCGCGGCACGGTGCGCGATGCTGGCGATGTGATGGTCACGGTGGATGGCAAGCCGGCCAAGCTGACAGCCGACAGCTTCGCCTTCGAGGCCGATGTCGGCACCCCGGGCATGCATGTGCTTCAGGTCCTCGCCCGCGACCAGGCAGGGCACGTATCCGACACCCAGCAGGTCGTCTTCGATGTGGTTTCATTTGAGCCGGGTGCGGTCGAGCTCCTGCCGCGTCGGCAACTACGGGTCCGCGCGCAGATCGAGGGCTCGCTGGAGGGCTTGCTCGTTACGGTGGGCGGTACGCAGCTCCCTGTGAAGGCCTCTGGCTTCGAGACGACCGTGCCCGACGCCATGGCGAGCGGCAAAACGTTGCGCGTTGCGCTCCACCGTGGCGAGCGGCTGATCGCCGAGCGCGCCCTGACGGTGCCCGAGCGTCCCGTGCCGCCGGAACTCAAGATCGACGTCCCAACCCAGCGCACCGTCCGTGCGGTGGTGCGTCAGCCCATCATCCGCGGCCGCGTTGCCGCCGAGGGCGTGCAAAAGCTGTCGGTGAACGGTCGCAATATCGAGATCCTCCCGGGAGGCCACTTCGAATACCGCCCGACGCTGCACACCGGCCGCGAGGAGACGTTCAGGTTCGAGGTGACCGACCAGCGCGGCGAAACGAACGAGATCGCGCAGACCTTCGAGCGCATGCGAGCACCCACGCGTCTGCCCTTTGCGACCTCACTCGAGGCCGCAAAGGTCGAGGCGGCACGTACCGGCAAGCTGGTCTACGTCGCGATGAACTGCTACAAGCCGCCGTGATTCTTGTGAATCCGAATGAGGGACGGTCTGTTCCTCAATCCAGCCCTGGCCGAGATCGCAAACGAGTTCGTCTCCGTTCAGCTCCTCGCCGGCGACCACACGACGTCGGAGACTCTCGAGTTTTGCGCCCGCGAAGGCATCGTCAGCTATCCGAGCCACCACGTCCTGCGGCCGGATGGCGCGTATGTCATGGGGCTGGCCCACCTGGGGCGAGGCAATGTGGATGTGAACGCGGTCGCGCCGCTCAAGGCGTTCTTGAGCAGCGCGCGCGCAAAGGAACGCGAGGAGTATCGCAGCGAGCACACGCTGCCTGCGGGCGCCCTCGCGCGCGCCTCGATGTTCTTCCGGCAGGGCCGCTACGCCGAGTTCCTGGCGGGGATGAAGGCGCTGGGCCGCAGGGCGCCTGCGTGGTCAGCCATGACCCAGGCCGCGGCGCGGCATGCGATGGGCGATGTCGCGGGCGCGCAGCGGGCGTTTCAGTCCGCCGCGGCGACCGGGCGTTCCGACATGCGGGCCTATGCGCTTCTGAGCCGCGAGAACTGCTCGGACTGGCGAGCGATGCTCGAAGCGAGCGTGCGCTGGGACGCTCCTACGGCCCTGCGTGTCGGCAACCGCATGACCGCTCGCTGCAACCGCGCGATCGCTTCGGCACGAACGCCCGAGTCCGAGGCCATGCTGCGCGCCGAGCGCATTGCCGTCGCAGACTACATGTTCGCCCCGCATGTGCCCGACGACGCGAGCGAGGAGGTCAAGGCCGCAGCGGAGCCCTTCAAGACGCGCACGCAGGCCCTCCAGGAGAGTTCCAGAGCCGACGCGGCGTGGCTGCGAGCGCGGGAGGCCTCCCTGAAGCCGTCGCACGAACTTGCACTCGCCAAGGGCAGTGCGCTGTACTACGTCTACTCGGCCGAGCACGTCGCCTACGCCCGCCGTGTCCTCAAGACGCTGGAGCGGCTTGATGACCCCCGGGCCGAGGGCCTTGCGAGAGAGCTGCGTCGGTTGATCGCAGGCGGCAAGTAGGGGCGTCGTCGCCGCCTGGCTCCTCGGTCGTGTGGGCGGCGCCGAGATTCGGTACCGGACCTGGTTCAGACGTTCCTGGCTTCGCGGGAGCGTCCGCCGCGGGGTAGCGAGCCTCGTGAGGATTCCGGAGGGCTGCGACACGGTCACGAGGTCCATGGCTTTCACGTAGCTCCGTAGCTGACGCGCGTTGCTTGGCCCCGAGTCGCGGCCGCTTCGGAGACTGTGCACGTGATTCGGTCAGGGGCCCCGTACTCTGTCGACCCTATGGATCCGGAAGAAGATGCTCCCACCCTCGCGGGCTTCGAGAAGTATCTGATCGTTTGGATCCCGTTGTGCATGGTGGCGGGGGGACTGCTGTCGCGCTTCACATCCCTAGGCAGCGCGATTGATGGCATGTCGGTGGGCGGGATCTCGATTCCGATCGGGCTGTGCCTGTTTCTCATGATGTATCCGGCGGTACTGAATCTAAGAGCCTCTGAGCTGCGCAAGCTCCGAAGCAGCCCGAAGCCGATCGTGATCACGCTGTTTGCCAACTGGCTGGTTGCGCCGCTGGTCGGCTTCGGTCTCGGGAAGATCTTCCTCGCCGAGCACGACGAGCTCTTTGTCGCGGTGATCCTGCTGAGCGCCAGCCCGTGCACGGCGATGGTTCTTGTCTGGGGCGCGATGGCCCATGGCAACCAAGAGCAAAACGTCGTCAACACCAGCCTCAATACCGTGCTGATCATGGTCTTCTACGCACCCCTGGTCGCCCTGCTGACCGGTATCCAACAGATCGAGATCGACCGCTGGGCCCTGGGGATGTCGGTGGTGATCTTCATCGGCTTGCCGATGGTGATGGGCTTGCTGTCTCGGAGGGTCTTGATCCCGTGGAAGGGCGCGGCCTGGTTCGATGACGTCTACCGGCCAGCCTGTTCCAAGCTCTCGACCCTGGCGCTCCTGATCACGCTCGTCGTGCTCTTCGCCCTCAACGGTGACACGATCCTTTCCAACCCCGAGTTTCTGCTTCTCATCTCGATCCCGTTGCTGCTCGGCTTCGTCATCGTGGTCGGGCTGAACATCTTCCTCACCAGGTTGTTTCGTCTGAGCTATCCCGAAGCGGCGATCACGGTTCTGATTGGCTCCTCAAGCCACTTCGAGATCGCCATCGCCACAGCCGTCGCGGTCTACGGGGTCGGCACGATTGCGGCCCTCGGCACGACGATGGGGCTGTTCTGGGAGATCCCGATCATGGTCGGCCTCGTGGCCCTCCTCCGTTACCTGGGCCGGCGAGGGTTTTGGAAGCCCCGCGGGGATCCGTAGCCGCGCCGGCGACCCATGAGCTACTGCGGCAAGCCCCACAGCACCCATGCGGCCCAGTAGTAGGGGTGCTTCCACTTCTGATGGCTGCGGACGAATCTCTGTGCCTCGCGCAAGGCTGCCGCCGCTCCTAGGCGGGGTCGCGCGGGCTTTCCCTTTCGGCCTTGCCGGGACCTGGCCTCCGCCTTGGGATTCCAGAGTTCGTAGAACTTGGTCATCAGTGCCTGCGTGGCTTCGTCGTCGACCTTCCACAGCGAGCAGATCACGCGAGGCGAGCCAGCGAACATGAACGCGCGCGTCAGCCCCACGATCCCCTCCGTCTTGAAAATGCGGCCACGACCGGTCTCGCAGGCGGAAAGGACGACCAAGTCCGCCATGATCTTCAGGCCGTAGATTTCTCGTGCGGTAAGGAAGCCATCGTTCTCTCCGTCAGGCGTCAAGGCGAGTGAACAGAGGAGCGGGCGCTCAGGGTCAACAAGTCCATGACAAGCCATGTGCACGGAGCGCCAGCGCTTCCGCACGCTGACTGCCTGTCGGAACCCGGCTTCGGAGGCTTCGCTGCCAAGCAGCGTGACGTCGCCGACGGCCTTGGCTTCGAACTCGGTCTTGGGCAGCGGCACAAGTCGTGTGGGAGCCGACGATCGATGTGCGGCCTGCGCTGCGTGGTTGCCCTGGCCGCTGTAGTCCGCATTGCCTAGGGCGAGAACGTCTTGGCCGCGTAGCGCCTTGTCCCCAAGGAGAACACCGTGCGTGGTGCCTGAGGGTGTGAACGTGACTACCTTGTCTGGGATCAGCAGTGCGATGGGGACGTATGCCAGTCTGCCGTCAGGGCAGATCAGGAGATGTTGAATCCTGGCGTCGAGTTCCAAGGGATCGATGAGTAGCTTTCGCAGGCGCCTCACCGATGCCGCGGTCTTGGCACTCTGATCAGCCGCCTTGAGGTCTTCCATGGCTTCGTCAAGGGTGGAGCGGGGGCCAAGGGATACGAGCTTCGTGCCGGTTTGGTGAACGACCAGTGCCAACCCCTCCGACTTCGTCAGGCCATAGAGCACCAACACCTCGTTCGCAGCGAGCCGCGCGCGGATCACCTCGAGGGAGTCAGCTTCTGGGTAGGCGATAGCGGCACCGCGCTTCGCTTCGCGCTGGATTCGTCCGACCACCTCGAGCGCAGCGGCACGCACGCCTTCGTACGCCTTGCGCGCGGCGCGTGTCCGCTCGCGGTCGCGGCGGCGCGTGGCTTGTCGGAGCGCGGCCATGGCTCGGGCTTCCGCGCTTGCAAGGAGCGATCGCTCGCGCGCAAGGGCCGCCGGAATCAAGGCGGCCTCGAGGGCGGTTCGCGCGCCGAGGGCTACCCGCAGGCTGGTTGCCCGACCGCGTTCCAGGAACAACGCCGCAGCCTCGTGGTCTGCAGAGCGAAGGGCTGCGAGAGCCCCAAGGTTGTAGACATCAGACCACTGGTCACCCGCCGTGGCCCCGGAGACATCTCCAAGGCCGCGAGTCATGGTCTGGGCAAGGGTCGTTGCCTCGCGAGCCCTGGTCATGGCCTCTTCCCACTGACCGAGTCGGAAGTGAGCGTAGACGAGGCCGCGAACGGCATCGATCCCGGCAGGAGGATTCGGCGCCTTGTCCAAGAGCTCGAGCACAGCCTTGTATCCGGCGATGGCCTCCTCAGACCGGCCGAGGGCAAGCTCCAAGCGAGCGGAGCCGCCGAGCGTTGTGGCTGTGCTGACTGCGTCGCCCAGCACGGACTTCATCTCGGCCGCTCGCTTCAGTGTGGCTCGGGCGGCGTCGTAGCGTTTCAAGGTGATCTGGAGCTGCCCGATGTTGTTCAGGGTCCGCGCGACCCCACGCACATCCTTCAACGCCTCCTTCTTGCGGAGGGACTGTTGATAGAGTGCCAGGGCCAGCTCTCCGCGTCCGGCGAGCGCGTGGGCCAGTCCCATGTTGTTTAGCGACGCCGCGACACCAGCTTCATTCCCGACGCTCTCGCCCAAACGAGCGGACTCCGCGTGATTGCGGAGGGCAATCTCGTATCTTCCAAGACTTGCGTGTACGAGCCCGATGTTGCCAAGGGCCTTGGCTTGGCTTCGAACATCCTTGAACTCTCGCGCCAATGCGAGCGCACGCTCTTGAAGCGTCAGGGCGTCCCCGTAGGCGCCCTGCTTGTAGCGAAGAATTCCGAGATTCCCGACGGCCCCCTGGAGTGCGGGCTTGTCCCCGAGGGACTCGAGCTCAGCGACGGCTTGTAGGAGCGTCTTCGATGCGGCCTCGAGGCGAGAGAGTTGGAACTGGCGCGCGCCCAGGTTTGAGAGTTCGGATCCAAGCTGCACCCTGAGCTTGTGTTCACGGGCGACCGCGATGGATCGCTTGTTGGCGTCCAGAGCCAGTTCGTACTCGCCGCGGGCCCAACGAATCTGTGCCACCGTGCCCAGCTTCCCCAAGAGTGTGGGGAAGTCCTTGCTCTTCTGCAGGACATCCATGGACGCAGCGAGCGACTTCAGGGCCGCCGAGGAATCGCCCGATTGGAACTGGGCGAAGCCGATGTTGCCGAGCGTTGCAGCGATACCGCCCTCGTGGGCAAGCGCGCGCAGCGGTACCAGGCCGTTCGTCCACGCACGGATGGCAGCCTTGAAGTCGCGCGCTTGATAGGCCGCGAGCGCGAGTTCCCGATGGACGTTGGCCTCGAAGATGTGCCACTTGAGCTTGCGCGCAGCTGAGGCTGCCGATTCAAGGAGGGGGATGCCCTCCTTTCGGCGGGTAGCCAGCTGCCGGGCGGCACCGAGAAGAAAGTCTCGTTGGATGCCCTGCATGGGTGAGCCCATCGGGCCCGTATCGGAAAGTGCTGACAGTGCCCCGGCATGGTCACCTCGCATGAGGGCTTGCTCCGAGCGGATCAGGGCGAGCGCAAGCTTCGGGTTTGGGGCGACGTGGGTCTGGGTTCGAACATAGGCGCGAAGCCCCTGTGCTGCGGGAGGGGGTGCTGCATCAGCGAACGCGATCGCAGCCTGCTGTTCTCCGCGTTGGCAGAGCACGTCAGCAACGAGCCAGCGGTCGGGGTCTTTCCTGGCAGCCAGCCGCGCGAGTGCAGCCACATGGTTGGGTCCAAGAGACTGCAGAACCTGGTCCGCCACGACCGCAGGGGAAAGCCGCGCGGGGGCTCCCTTGGTCTCGCCGCCGTCCTCCGCGAGAGCGGGAGTCAGGACGAACAAGATGCAGGCCAGCGTGCAGAGAAGGTTGCGCATTGCGCCTCCAATCATACCGAGTCGCGAACCGAAGATGCGCTGCCGGACCTTGCCCACGGCCTTGTGGCTGGGAGACGGAGCCAGAACCGGTACCCAGAGCCGATCCCAGGCCCTTTGCTAGGGCTGTCCCGAGCACGCAGCCTACCGCGCGAGACAGCCGCAGAGATTCACGCATGCCGAGCGAGCACCGCGACCACGCACCCGGTGTCCTGCATCACATCACGGCCCGTGGGATCGCCAACCGGATCGTGTTCCCCGATCACGCCGCAGTGCATCCACTTCTGATGCTCTTCGCCTTCGGACGGCCAGTCGGGTACTCGGGAAGCACCGCAAGGATTCGACTTCAGCGCCACCGGCAGGTACTAGCCACTGATGACGCGTACGCCCTGCGGCGAAGCCCTGCCGCACGGTCCGTGGGAGGTGACCCGCTGCCGCCCACCGCCCCAGCCCCACGGAATGGGGGGGGAAGCAGGTACGCTGCGTGGCTCTGCGGGTACCCCCTCCTGCCGCTGGAGGGGGAGGGCTCGCGGGGGCTACGCGGCCGCTGACAGGGGAGTACATGGTCAGTTCGAGGAACACGGTGATCGATCTATTCTGCGGCACGGGGGCTTTCGCCGAGGGCTTCGCCGGACAGCGCGACCGCTACGAGCTCGCCTACGCGATCGATTCGGAGCCGCTCCCCTCCGCGACCGCGCGAGCGAATCACCCGACCTGCGTGGTGGAGACCGAGGACATCCGGCAGAAGCGGCCTGCGCATGTCCAACGTGCGTTCGGCATCGACAAGGTCGACGTGATCATCGGCGGACCGCCGTGCCAGGGCTACTCCTCCCTGCGGCCGAACCGGTCCTGCGAAGCGGAGGACGAGCGAAACGACCTCTACCTTCACTTCGCCGCCTACGCCGAGCACTTCCGGCCGAAGGTCGTCGTGATGGAGAATGTCGTGGGCCTGCTCACGCATCGCGCGGGCGCCACGCTTGAGCGCATCCTCGACGCGTTCGACAAGATGGGCTACAGCGTCGACTGGCGGATCCTGAATGCCGCGAGCTTTGGGGTGCCGCAGAAGCGCGAGCGCTTCATCATGATTGCGGCTCGCGACAACGCCCCGGTCCGGTTCCCGACGCCTACCCATCACTTCGATGGCCGCGTGATCGGGTATCGCGACAAGAGTCGATTCTTGCGGGCGCCCGTATCTGCGCCGCCTGCGCTCACGGTGAGTGATGCGATCGCGGATCTCCCGCCGCTGACCCGTGGGCAGCAGGTCACGCGCTACACGCGCAGGGCACGCAATCCCTACCAAAGTGAGCGGAGGGTCCAGTCGGACTTCCTCACCCTGCACAAGGCGGCGAATCATTCGGACAAGATGATGCGCGTCATCAAGCTTGCGGGTTCCAGCAAGAGTGCGCTGCCGAAGAACCTGGTCACGAGTGGGTTCAGCTCCTGCTACTCCCGGCTGAGCGCGGACGAACCCTCCGCGACCATCACCGTGAAGTTCCAGAGCCCGGCTTCAAGCAAGTGCATCCACCCCTCGCAAGACCGGACGATCACGCCGCGCGAAGCCGCGCGAATCCAGTCCTTTGATGACTCGTATGTGTTTGTCGGCCCCCTGACGCGCGTGGCCAGTCAGATTGGCAATGCCGTCCCCCCGCTCCTGGGTCGGGCGATTGCCGACTCCGTTTCCGAGATGATTGGATAGGCCGACGATGCCGGTCGCCAAGTCGCCCAAGAAGCGAACAGCCGTCAGCCTCTTCTCCTCGGCTGGGCTCGGCGAGCTGGGATTGAAGGCCAATGGCGTTGAGATCATCGCCGCCAATGAGCTCCTCGCGGACCGCTGCGCGCTCTACCGGGAGAACTACCCCGAGACCACCATGCTCGAGGGCGATGTGTGGGAGCGCTCCGCCGACATCATCGCGGCAGCGCGCCGCGCCCTGGGTTCCGATGAGTTGTTCCTGGTGTACGCGACGCCGCCTTGCCAAGGCATGTCGACCAACGGAGCGGGCAAGCTCCAGGCGGAGATCGAGGCGGGGCGACGCGGGCCCGAGGATGCCCGCAACCGCCTCATCATCCCCGCCATGGACATCATCACCGCGCTGCGCCCGGAGTGGGTGCTTCTCGAGAACGTGCCGGGCATGCGCAACACGGTCATCCGGACCGACGACGGTCCGGCCAACGTCCTTGACTACGTGGCGCAGCGACTCGGCCCGGAGTACGTCGGTGGGGGTGAGGTCCTGGCATGCAGCGACTACGGCGTCCCGCAGCTGCGCCGGCGATTGATCACGCTGTTCACCCGCACCGCTGCGGGCAGGCAGTTCCATGAGGATTGCGGCGGGAGCTTCTTCCCGCCCCACGAGAAGACCCCTCCGCTCTCGCTGCGGGATGCCATCGCCCATCTTCCTCCCCTCGATGCCGTGGCTGGGCACGAGGCAGCACCCGCGTTCCATCCGCAACACTACGTGGGCGTCATGAAGCCCGAGAAGTACTGGTGGGTCTCGCATACGCCCGAGGGGGACACGGCGTTCAACAACCAGTGCGTCAGCGAGACCTGCGGCTTCCAGGGCAACGCCCGACACATCGAAGCGCTCCGCGATGGCCGCTGGCGGGCGAGCAAGGAGACGCCGATCTACTGCGAGCAGTGCGGCGAGCTTCTTCCCCGGCCGGCCATGATCGACGCGGAGTCGGGTGAGCGGCGATTGATCAGCGGCTTCCACTCCGCCTACCGCCGTATGGAGTGGGACAAGCCCGCCCGGACCCTGACGAGGAACTTCCCGTTCGAGGCGTCGGACAACAAGATCCACCCCGATCAGAATCGCGTGCTGTCTGTCTACGAGGCGCTCGTAATCCAGACCATCGCCGACTACGAGTACGTGTGGTCGGTCGGTGGCCGTCCCTCTCCGAGGAGCCTCATCGCGCGCTCGATCGGCGAGAGCGTTCCGCCCCGGTTGATCGACTTCATCGCACAGAAGCTCGTCGGCGTCGATGCCGGGCTCGCCAAGGCGAGCGGGCAGCGCTCACTGTTCTAGCCGGCGGGCCAAAGCCGCCAGCCGGCAACGAGGGCGTGCCGTTCGGCTCCCCGCGGCTCAGACCGTGTCCAGTCGATACCACTGGGCAATCCCCCGATTCGACTTCGAGAGGACGGTCATCTCTCGGCTGAGTTCGTCCAGGTCGGTCTCGGGAGGTGTGGCAATCCCCTCCTCCAGCTTCTCGAAGATCCTGGCTCCCTCCGCGCTGTCGTCCGCATCGAGGAGCTCATACTGCAGGACCCTCTCGGGCTCGGCGTCGCCACCATCGATCCACTGAAATCGCGCGACTGGGTTCTTCATGCCCAACATCTCTCCGGCCTCGAACCGCGCCGTGTTCCGGACCCCATTCGCCTCGTTGTAGCCAATCGTCTTGCGTGAGCCGTCGGTCGCGACCACCTCGCCTGCGCCATGCATGAACGAGGCTTCGAGCACCCGCATCGAGATCTGGACCTGCTTGCCGTCGCGACGCGGACGCACGCGCATGAGCAGCGCCTCGTTCAGCTGGGCGCCGGTCGCTTGCCCGCCACTCGAACCTCGGGCACCTGGCTTGCGGCCGGGTCGTCGCGCAGGCGTCTTGCTCCTTCCGAAGAGCGGCTTCCCCTTCGTGGCCCGGGCCCCCGGATCGGCGTTGCGGCGCCGGCGGATCTCCGCTTCCGTCCGGACGTAGCCCCGGTCGAGAAGCTGCTCCAGGAACTCGGGCGTCAAGCGTCGGGTTCTTGACTCAGACGCAACGTCTCGCCAAGCCGCCAGCGTCTGGCGAGCCGCCTGCATCGTCTCGTCGTCCAACGCGGCCGTGACGCCCAGCGCGACTTCCACGTTGGTGCCCAAGCCTGCGCCCGTCATGTTGTTGGAGCCAACGAGCAGGCGAGCTCGCTCCGCGTTGCTGAAGAGAAACACCTTCGGATGAAAGGTGCAGGCCCGATTCTCGTCGAAGAACACGTGCGTCGTGATGTCAGCGCTCTCGCCCTCCAAGGCGAGGAGGCTACCCAACCCCTCGTAGCTCGTGCTGCTGAAGTCCAGGCCCACCGTGGCGCGGATGCGTCCTCCCTCGGCAAGAAAGGTCCGCGCCGATGCCTCGACCCTCTCGGCGCCACGCTGGTTGACCCATGCCACGGCGAACGCGTAGGCCTGCCATTGCCGCTGGCCAGCGCTCTCCGAGTCCAGCTCCTCACAGATCCGGTCGCCAAAGCTGGCTAGGGGTTGGACAATGAACATTGGGTTCTCCCGGAGTCACTCATCGTTTGGGGCGTGATCTGTTCGGCGCGCTGCCCCTGCCTCGCCGTGGGTCGTTTCCCAGGTGGTGGACTCTACTCCAATGAGGCAGCGCGGTCCGAGGGAGGCGGCGGCGCGCTGCGGGCCGCGGACTTCAGTGGCGGCTGGCACACCGTCAAGGAGAAGCTGGAGCAGTTGGGCTTCACGGTCGACGTCGCCAAGCCGGACCAGGGCCGGCCCGCTCACGAGTCCTTGCGGTAGGCCTCGAAGACGGCTTGCGTGTGCTCGGCCTGGAAGATGGTCTTGTCCATGGGCGACAGGTTGCCCGTGCGCAGTGCGCCGAGGTCCTGGCAGATTTCGTAGAACCCTGACCCGGCCTCCGAGCCGCCGCGGTAGAGCACGAGGGCCGTCAGGACCACGCCGCGGTCTCGATGCGAGCCCTTGGCGATGTCGCCGAGTACGTGCGGCAGCGCATGGTCGTGGGGCTCGATCGTGAGTCCCGTGCCTGCCTCGATGGCCTGGCAAAGCGCCGTGTAGTCCGTGCTCTGCTCTGCTCGAGCGATCCCCGCAAGGAAGGCCGTGCCCTCTGCGACCATGCGCTGCCAGTCCTCGGGGGTGTAGCCGAAG
>JAJDEM010000368.1 GCA_029259795.1 Planctomycetota bacterium | reverse complement strand
CGTCTACGCGACATTTCCTGCCCTCTGACCTCGGCTTGGAGTTACTGCCCCCTAAGGGGGCAGTAATCTGCGGACACCACAGCCTAGTCAGATACGCGCGATTAGATGCCGAATTCGTCGATTTCACTGCCCCCCTGGCGTCCCCCGAACGGGGTTACTTGGTGGTTTCCCGCGTTCCGCAGCGTTCCGCGAGGTGCCGTGCGACCAGAGTCAGATTCGCTGCGTTCGTATGTTTACGGCGCGAATACGTGATAAAATGGCGGAGAGACAGGGATTCGAACCCTGGGTACCCGTGAAGGTACACCGGTTTTCGAAACCGGCCCGTTCGACCACTCCGGCATCTCTCCGCGCGAAGTAGCGGGTGGGAACGTAGGGCCGCGCTCGCGGGGCGTCAAGGAAGGCGCAGGCTCGGCCTTCAGCGCTTGCGGATCGCCGCGAAGAAGTCGGTGAGGATCTGCCCGCAAGGGCCGCCGAGGACGCCAGCCAGCACAGGCGGCCTGTGGTTCAGGCGCTTGTCGGCCAGCACGTCGGCCAGACTGCCCACCGCCCCGGCCTTCGGGTCCATGGCGCCGAAGACGACGGCATCGACCCGCGCGTTGACGATCGCGCCAGCACACATGAAGCAAGGCTCGAGCGTGACGTAGAGCGTGCAGCCCTCCAGGCGCCACTGCCGGAGCTGCTCGGCAGCGTCGCGCAGGACGAGGACCTCGGCATGCGCCGTGGGGTCGTTGTCGAGCTGGCGACGGTTGTGGGCGCGCGCGATGACCTGGCCGCCGTGCACGACCACGGCACCGACGGGGACCTCCCCCACCGCCGCAGCCTGCTCGGCCTCCTCGAGCGCCTCGCGCATGAAGCCCTCGTGGCGCTCGAGTTCCTGTGCGTCGGGCCCCTCTCCTGCTGAGGGTGCGTCGGGTTCGTCGTCCACCACAGAGGCCGGCTAGGAGATGCCGGAGGTGCGGCGGCGCTCTTCGCGCGCCGTGCGCCGCTCACAGGCCCCGGCCGCACGCCACTCCTTGCACTCGACGAAGAGCGTGAGGCTGTGGTCGTTCATCGTGAAGCCGTGCTCCTCGACGACCTCCTGCTGGAGGGCCTCGATGCGCTCGTTGGTGAACTCGATCACCGCGCGGCAGTCGACGCAGACCATGTGGTCGTGGTGCTCGCGGTCGATGGCACGCTCGTAGCGGCGCGTACCGTCGGCGAAGTCATGCCCCTCGAGCAGGTCGGACTCTTCGAGGACCGCCAGGCCGCGGTAGACGGTTGCCATCGAGACGGCCTCGCCGCCCACGGTCAGCGCGCGGTGGAGTTCCTCCGCCGTGAAGTGGCCATCCTGACTCAGCGCGGCACGCACCATGGTGCGGCGCTGGTCGGTCATCTTGAGGCGCTTGCCGCGCAGGTAGGCCTCCAGCGTGTGGAGGGCGGTCTCAAGCGTGTCGTCCGAGGTGCTCACGCGGGGCATTCTAGCCCAAATGCTCGACGCTCGGAGGCCGCGCCGGGGCGCGGCCCTCTGGGCGCTACTTCATCGACGCGATCTTGCCCAGAGCGCGCGGCATGAGGTTGTGGACCGCGCGCGGGGCGCGCACGACGAGGTAGCGGTCGGTGGCCCGGATGGACCAGGTGTCGTTGCTCTCCCAGGCCTTGGGAAGCAGGATCTCCTTGAGGAGCTCCGCGACGGCGTCGCCGTTGTTGAGCGGGTCGTCCTCGACGACCTTCTCGGGCTCGTACTCGTCATCAACAAAGCCGGAGGGGCGCAGGTTGATGGAGGGTCCGAAGAAGTCGGTCTTGGTCCACGTGATGTGGGAGATCCCGTAGATCTTCGTGACGGGCTTGCCGTACGTGTCGGCCTTCGACGTGATGAACACGATGTTGCCCTTGACCTTGATGGCCATGCCGTGCGGCTTGGCGACGACGTCCTCGATGAAGGTCCAGACCTTCACGTTGCGGAGTTCCACGGTCCACGTGAGGTCTTCCCACTCGATATCGGCCTTGGCGAGCGCGGTGCGCTTGATCAGGATGTTCTGCCCGGTCGCGACGCGCAGCCACTTCACGAGGCCCTTGAGATCGACCTCCTTGAACTTGATGGAGCTGAGGCGCTGCTTCTTGAGCGTGCGCACCAGCGCCATGTCCTTCGCGGACGGCGCGGCGGAGGCCTCCTCGGTGCTCGTGGGCGCGAGCAAGGCGGCTGTGGGCACGAGGAGTGCTGCGGCCAGAAGAAGGATCCCCGTCAGGAAGGGTCGGCTCAACTGGCTCTGCATGGCGATTCTCCGTGTTCCCTCATACCAACGCCGGGCAGCCGTGGTTGTTGCAGGGAAGTCCGAGGTCCCGACTGATTGACGCCGGAGGGCTCGTTCGGGGCTCAAACCGCGCCGAGGGCCCGGTTGGCGATGTCGCCGCGCTTGTAGGCGCCCTCGAAGCGGATCTGCGCGGTCGCCTCGTAGGCGCGGGTGCGCGCCGCCGCGAAGCTATCGCCCAGCGCCGTGACGCACAGCACACGCCCCCCAGCCGTGGAGAGGCCACCGTCCTTGCGACGCCGGGTTCCTGCGTGATAGACCGTCACGCCAGGCAGCTGGCCGGCCTCCTCGAGGCCGTAGATCGGCAGACCGCGCGGGTAGCTGCCCGGGTAGCCGGCGGACGCCATGACGACGGCAACGCAAGGGCGCGGGTCGACCGCGGGGCCCTCGGCGAGGTCGGCGAGCTTCCCCGTGGCCGCCGTGTGCAAGATCTCGTAGAGGTCACTCTGGATGCGCGGCAGCATCACCTCGGTCTCGGGATCGCCGAAGCGGGCGTTGAACTCGACCACGCGCGGCCCGCCCTTGGTGATCATGAGTCCGGCGAAGATCGAGCCGCGGTACTCGATGCCCTCGACGCGCAGGCCGTTGAGCAGCGGCACGAGGATCGTGCGAATCACCTTCTCGAGCATCGGGCCTTCGACGATCGGCGCCGGGCTGTAGGCACCCATGCCGCCGGTGTTGGGTCCCTTGTCGCCGTCGTGGATGGCCTTGTGGTCCTGGGCCGTCGGCAAGACCATCATCGTGGTGCCGTCGGTGACGATGTGCACCGAGGCCTCCTCGCCGCGCAGGAACTCCTCGATGACGATGCGCTCACCGGCGTCGCCGAAGCGTTTCTCGACCATCATCTCGTCCAGCGCTACGAGCGCCTCGGCTCGGTTCTGGCAGATCGCCACGCCCTTGCCGGCCGCGAGGCCGTCCGCCTTCAGCACGACAGGCCACCACTCCTGTTCGGTGAGGTGCGCCTTGGCCGCAGCGAAGTCGTCGAACTCGACATACGCCGCGGTGGGAACGTTGTGCCGCGCCATGAGCTTCTTCGCGAACACCTTGCTGCCCTCGAGTTGGGCACCGTCCTTCGTTGGGCCGAAGACCGGAAGTTCACGTTCCTTGAAGTAGTCGACGATGCCGCCGACGAGCGGGTCCTCGGGTCCCACCACCGTCAGGTCGATGGACTCGTTGACCGCGAAGTCGGCGAGGCGGTCGAAGTCGCTCACCAGGACGTCGGGCAGGCAGGTCGCCACGTCCTCGATGCCCCCGTTGCCGGGCGCACAGAACACCTCCGAGACCTGGGGACTGCGACCGAGGGCGACGCAGAGGGCGTGCTCGCGCCCCCCACTGCCGATGACGAGGACCTTCTTGCTCATGGGGCTCTCTCTATCACAGAGAGGCTCTGTGATGAAACGGTGACACTAGAACCCCCAGAAAACGGGGACTTTCCGGTCCAGAGGGTTGTGGCGGCCAGATACGCGAATGCCGATTGTTGGGGGCTGTGGCTATCCTCAGCGGCGTCCAAGGGATTGAAATTCGAACCGCTTGGGGCTGACACCGACTCAGGTTACGCTCCCGCGCGCCGAACCAAGACCTCGGCAACAGTCATCGGACCATCGCCCGTTTGGGGTTGGTCCCCCAAGGGAGGAAAGTTCCTATGAAGTCCATTATTCTCACGATCGCCCTGTTGGGCATGGGTGTCCTTCTCGCCGGTTGCAACGGTGGTTGCGGCTGCGAGCCGGATCCCTGCTGCGAGCCCGTCTACGCGAGCCCCTGCTGCCCGGCGCCGAGCCAGGGCATCGGCTACGACACGCCCGCTAACTAGCTCTCGAGCGATCGAGTTCCAGAACGCACCCCCCTGTGGGGTGTATCGCCACTGGGTCTAGTGCCTGGTGACGATCGAAACCGACGGGGCGCTGCGTGCTTTGCACG
>JAJDEM010000367.1 GCA_029259795.1 Planctomycetota bacterium | reverse complement strand
AACGGCTCGTCCTCGATGGCTTCGGTGTGTGGCACCACCCTGTCGATGATGGACGCTGGCATCCAGATCCGCCGACCGGTCGCGGGTATCGCGATGGGGCTCGTCACCGAAGGTGATGACTACGCGGTCCTCTCGGACATCCTCGGGGACGAGGATCACGCCGGCGACATGGACTTCAAGGTCGCGGGCAGCCAGGACGGCATCACGGCGCTCCAGATGGACATCAAGATGACCGGCGTTTCGGAGGACATCCTCACGAAGGCGCTGACCCAGGCCAAGGAAGGCCGGATGCACATCCTGCGCGAGATGCTCAAGGCGATCGACAAGCCGCGCGCTGAGTACAACGAGTACGCACCGCGCGTCGAGGTCGTCCACATCAAGCCGTCCAAGATCGGCATGCTGATCGGCCCGGGTGGCAAGAACATCCGTCGCATCCAGGAGGAGAGCGGCGCCACGATCGAGGTGAACGACGAGGGGATGGTCAAGATCTTCTCGCTGGACGCCGCCGGTGCGCTGCAAGCGCGCAAGGAGGTCGAGGCGATCGCCGAAGAGGCAACGCTCAACAAGATCTACGACGGCAAGGTCACGTCCATCAAGGACTTCGGCGCCTTCCTCGAGATCATCCCGGGCATCGAGGGTCTCTGCCACATCAGCGAGCTGGCTGACGGCTACGTCGGCAACGTCGACGATGTGCTGAAGATGGGCGAGATCACGCCGGTCAAGGTCGTCCTCATCGACGAGTCGGGCCGTGTGAAGCTCTCCCGCAAGGCAGCCCTCATCGAGCTGGGCAAGGATGCGTCGGCACCCGAGCCGAGCGGTGGTGCCCCGGCACGCTCTGGCGGCGGCGATCGTGGTCCCCGTGGCATCGGCCGCGGCCGGGATCAGGGCCCGCGCGGCATCGGCCGTGGTGGTGACCGTGGTGGCCGTGGTGGTGACCGCGGCGGCCGTGGCGGCGGCGGTGGACGCAGCCGCGACTAGCGGGCTGTCCCCCACACCCATCCGAGGCGCGCCTTCTCCGGAAGGCGCGCCTTTTTCGTGCCCGGACCGCTGCCCGCGCGTGCAGGCGGCTGGCCGCCCGCTAGCGCCGTCCGGGGTGCTTCACCTGGTCCCAAGGCGCGGGCAGGGACTTCGCTCCGGCCCGGGGACCGACCTCGGTCCAAGCCCGGTAGCGATCCGGATCCAGTTCGCGGGGTCGCTTCAGCGGCGGCACGATGCGCGCGCGCACGAGGAAGACGATCTCCGTCTCGCCCGAGTCCTTCAGCATGGCGGAGTGGATCGGATCCAGCATCTCGAGCTCACGCGGACGCGGCAGGCCGCGCCTCCGTCGGCCTCCATGCCGAAGCACGATGCCGCCGAAGCAAAGGGGCTCGCGGTCGCGGATCGTCAAGCGCGTGGTGACCTCGCGCTTGCGTAGCCGCAGCGAACCCGAGGGCGAGATGCCATCGCTGACCGCCTGGGGGAACCGCATCCAGACATCGATGTCGAGCGTGGCGCGCTCGGCGCCGATCCGGACCGGCGTGACGCGCAGCTTGATGCCCGTCTCTTCGGAGCGGACGATCTCATTGCGCCTGGTCCGCGTGATCGCGTCCGTACGGAGCTGCGGCACGACGTCGACCGAGACCATCTCCCCCGGCTGCCCTTCGGTGCAGAGCAGACTCGGCCACGCGAGGAACTCGGCTTCGCCCCGACGCTGCAGCATCCGGAGTGTGTATTCGAAGGCACCGCCGCTCGTGTCGAGATCACCGAAGTTGAGCGTCGTGCCCTCGAACGGCATGGCCCCGGTGAGCGTGCTGCGCAGATAGTCATCAGGCTCGAAGGACATCGACGCGCCGCGAAACACCGTTGCTTCCGGGTTGGTGCCCGCTCCCTTGTCGAAGAGCAGCGAGCCGCCGGTACTCGTCCGGTCGCTGCGGTCGACCTCGCTGATGAGGATCGACACGAAGACCGCGCGCTCGGCGAGGTCCAGGCGCGCGAGAAACTGGCGGGCCTCCGTTACCCCCGCGGCCGGCCCCTGCAGCAGGATGCGCCCGAACGACGTCGGCAGGACCTTGGTGGAGCCACGCGGGGGGGCGACGGCGATCACGGGGGTTACGAGGTCGGTCGTGAGCCCCTTGATCGGGTGCAGGCCAAGCTGCTGCTTGAGCCAGGCTGCGGCGCGAAACTCCGGCGTGTAGAGGAACCGCGCCTGACCGGCCTCATCGACATGCACGCCTCCGTCTGGATCCAGCGGGGCGTGCAGGGGGCCGTGCTCCGGCTCTTCCTCCGCTGCCGCAAGCCGCGAGGCTGCCGGCACGAGGAGCAGCGCGATCAGGGCGCCCAGGGCGGCCGACCAGCGCGTGTGGTGCCGCACGGGAACCTCCGGGGCTCCCCAGGGAGCCCTGCTCTGCGCCGGGTTGGGCGCCCAACGCCGCTAGTCGAGGGCCTTGATGACCTCATCGGTGCGGTTCGGGATGTCCTTCGCCTTGTCCTTGGCCTTGCGGACAGCCCCCGCCTGGGCGACGAGGTCGTGCTTCTTGGCCCGGGCCATCTTCTTGACGGCCGCCGAGAACCGCTTGGACGCCTTCTTCATCAAGAGGTGGTACTGGGGATCCTTGTCCGTCAGACGCCGGCTCAGGATCTCCTTGTACTCAGGGATCTTGGCGTAGACGCGGTCGCAGTCCACGGTCGCGGGCCGCTGGAAGAGGCGCTGGTTGCCGTAGTAGACCTTGCTCGGGTTGTCGCAGGTGTAGTCGCCAACGCCCGCCTCGGCGGGGTCCGCGAGCGCCGTCCAACCCACCACCAGGAGGACGAGGGTCGCGATAACGACGGTTTGAACGCGAGCAATCCACATGAAACGAAGCCCCTCAGACGAAGACACGCTGGTCATAGACCAAATCACGTGCCCACCACCGCCAGTACCCCCAAGGTCGGATGACGCTGGGCCGATCTTTCGCAGAGGCCCAGTTTCTTGCGCCCTCAAGACGAACAAGCGGCTGCATCCTCCCCCACCCGGCAGGGGCGCGCTGTTTCAATGCGTCACATTCCGCCGCGCGGGCGCCCGCGGCGCAAAACGAAAAGCGGCGGCGGACTCCTGAGGAGTCCGCCGCCCATTGGGAAGCATCCAGTGGGTGAGGTGTGCGGCCCGTCCGACCCGTTCCCGTTCGGCCTCGCGCCTCTCCCTGAAGTCTCCAGGCGGCTTGCGCCGCAACAGGAGGATTCGCTGGACCCTCTCATGGTCGGAGGTCCCCAGACCTTCTGAGGTGTCCTACCCCCGACTCAAGAGAGCATACGTCAACTAACAAGTTTGTCAACTCTCTTTTTCTGTTTACCAACCTGTGATCCCCGTCCCCGAGCGGCGTAGCATCGGCGGCGTGCCTGAGACCAAGTTTGCCCTCGCCCTGAAGCGCGCCCGCGAGACGGCCGGCCTGTCGCAGAAGGCCCTCGCTGCCAAGATCGAGCTGACGGGCTCCTACATCTCGCAGCTGGAGTCCAGCGCGCGCCGCGCGCCGCGACCCAAGGTCATCACCCGGATCTGCAAGGCGCTGGGCATCAGCGAGCGCCGCCTCCAGGATCTCGCCGCGCTCGAGCGCTCCCCCGCCCCCATCCGCAAGCGCTTGGAACGGGCGGACCGCGAACGCGGCAAGGTGAAGCGCTCGCGCGACCGGCTCCTCTCCACCACCCTGTTTCACATGGCGCGCGGCCCCCGCGCCGTGGATCCGATGGCCGAGATGCTCGACCTCCCGCCCGAACATCGCATGCTGCTCGGCCGCCTCATGGGCCGCGCGCGCCGCGTCAAGACCGTCGAGGAGGCCGAGACGCAGGCTGACGACGTACTCGCCGAAGCCGGTGATCAGGAACGCGAGCTGCTCGCGCGCGTCCTACCCGGCGTCTTGACCGGCGGCAAGGCGACCCCAAGCGCCGCGCCCCGACGACTCGTCGACGTCTATGCCGATGTACGGCGCGAGGGAGCGCCCGAAGACGCCATCGAGCTCGACGCCCGCATCGGCAGTGGAGATGCATTCCTCGTGCGCATCAGCGACGACGAAGCCCACCCCCGCGTCGAAGCCGGCGATCTCCTGCTTGTTGACCCGGAGCGCACGCCGCGGGGCGGAGACACCGTGCTCCTGCACCTGGACGGGCGCGACCGCGTGCGCACCTGGCACAAGCAAGGCGGTCGGGTGCGCTTGGACGCCATCCGCCCCGACGTCGCGCCGGCACGCATGGAGGCGGAGGCCTTCGACGGCCTGGTCGTCCTGCTCTTGGTGCGCGCGCTGCGCTGACGACGAAGCGCCACCGCTCGCTGCTTTGTCGAGCGGCTGCCTTCTGGAGGCGTTGCGAAGGTAGGCCGCGTGTCCGGGCTAGCCGTTGGCCTCGAGCCAGGCCAGCCAGTCGGTGGCTTGCCCACGACCTTCCTCGTCGGAGTCCATGGCCAGCTCCAGGAACGTTCTCAGGTGGCGCGCCGCGGCCGCAGGATCGCGCAGGCGGGCGGGGGTGGAGGGATCGGCGAGCAGCATGCCGATCGCCAAGTGGGCCTCCACGAGCTTGGGATCGAGGCGTAGCACCTCGCGGTAGGCACGCAGCTCCTGGCTGGGATCGCCGTCTTGGCGCCGACTGAGCAGGGCCAGGTTGTAGCGCACCGACGCGTCGCGGGGTGCGAGGCGGGCTGCAGCCTGGAAGCTCCGGCGGGCCTCGGCCACCTTGCCCTCCGACGCCAGCACCACACCCAGGTTGTAGTGGGCGCGGTGAAACTTCGGGTCCTGCTGCAGGAGATCCGCAAAGACGCTCTTGGCGAGATCCGGCCGGCCACGATGCACGTGCACGATACCGATGTTGTTCTGCGCGACCTCGAGATCGGGATCGAGTTCGAGGGCCTGCCCCAGATGCAGGATCGCCTCGCGATCGAGGCCGAGTTGGTCCTCGACGACGGCGACGTTGTTGAGCAGCGCGGTGTCGCGCGGGGTGAGCCGGAGCGCCTGGAGGTAGAGCGAGCGCGCCTGCTCCCAGCGACTCGCGTCGGCTTCCCGGCCGGCGCGAATGGCAAGGACGCGCGCCTTCACCGTGGCGGACGCGCCGGGCTTGGCAGCCGCGGCCCTCAGCCGCGCGAAGAACGCGTCGTCGCGATCCTTGGGATCGCCTACCAGCGCCAGGTTGAGCGCGGGCGCCGCAAACTCGGGGTCCAGCGCCGCCGCCTTGGCGAACGATGCCGCGGCGGGTCCGATCTCGCCGGCCTTCAACTGCACGGCCCCGAGGTTGTTGTGCGCCTGGGCGTGCTTGGGATCCAGAACGGTGGCCGCTTCATACGAGCGCCGCGCTTCGACCAGGTGCCCCTGCCGCTCGAGGGCGGCCCCGAGATTGTTGCGCGCGTCGGCGTAGCGCGGCCGTAGGCGCAGCGCGTGAGAGAAGGCGATGACCGCGTTGTCGGGCTTGCCGCTGTCCAGGAGGACCGCGCCGAGATTGTTGCGCGCGACAGGATCCAGCGGGTCGAGCTTGACGGCACGCCGGTACGCGTCGACCGCCCCATCCTTGTCACCGCGGCGCGAGAGGATGAATCCGCGCACCGACCACGCGACAGCGGAGCGTTCCTGCTCGCGGACGGCCAGGGCGCTCTCCACATCGGCGCGGCGCAGGTCCCCTTGCAGGAGCGCCCGGTAGGCCGCACGCGCCCGCGCGGGCAGCTCGCCGCGCGCCTGTGCAGCCGGCGCGGCTTCCAGCAAGGCGCCGCACGCCAAGGTCAGCGCGAGACAGAGCGGCATCAGTCGAGGCAGGCGCACCATGGTCAAGCTCCCGTCCCTTCCACGGGCCTCCCTAGGGTGCCCCCGGAGCGCGGGAGGCGGTAACAGGAAGTCGCCCGGCGTTGCGGGGCGCCAACACCTCGCGACTCGATCCCTAGCCGTCCTCGGCGCGCAGGGCGTTCAGGACCACATCGAGGCGGCGCCGGCTGTGGACGATGATGGGATCACCGCCTGGGTAGACCTTCGCGCCTTCGCGGCGCGGCAGCAGCGCCGGCCAGAAGGCGATCGACTGCGCCTCGCGGGTGCCCTCATGCGAAGCGAGGAACTCACGTGCCATCCGCTGGGCCTCCTTGCGCTTCACATCGTCGGGCACACGGCTCTGGAGCAGATCCGCCAGCTCGCGCCGGTAGGTGAGCAGCGCCCGAGCCGCCCGCTCGTCGCCGAGCAGGACGCGGCGGTCGCCGCCGCAGGCCACACAGTGCGCGCTCCCGAAGCAGGCGGGGCATTCCTCCTCGACACCGGCCTCGGCAGCGAGGTCACGACGCGTGCCGCCACACCAGCCGCAGTCGCCCCGACCGACCGTGGCGACGTAGGCCGCCGCGGCCTCGGCGCTCAGGCCCGTGTCCGCGGCGATGCGCTGGGCCGCGATCTCGGGACCCAGCACCTTGACGCGCTCGCGGACCCACTCGGCCTCTTGCGCCGAGAGACTGGCGCTCGATATCGGCGCCTCGTCCTCCGACGGCGCAAACCAGTCGAACTCCCCACCGCAGTCCGCGCAGCGATGGCTGTAGAGCTCGACGTCGTGGCGACAGTGCGGGCACTCCGGCGTCTCGCCGGCCCAGATCACGTTCGGTCGATCCAACGCGAGCATCGAGATCAGGACGAGCACAGCAAGGACCGCGAGGGTGAGTACCCACCAGCGTGATTGCACGGGAATCCCCATCGATCGCCTCCAGAGCCCGGGCGCCGGCCCGAAGCGACGAAGGTACCCCGAATCCGGGGCTGGGCCGAGTCAGGGCGACCCCGCCCTAGCGTCGCGCCGGTCGCCCCCAGCCACCGCCGCCCGGGGTCTCGATGCGCAGCACATCGCCGGCCTCGAAGCGCTGGCTCGAGCGGGGTGCGAGTCGGGTGCGACGCCCGCCACGCACGCGAAACACCCGCCCGACGGCGCCGGGCTTGCCGCCCGCCACGCCGGGCGGCGGGAGCGTGTGCCGGGTCATCAGGAGACCGACGCGCGCGGGGCTCAGGAAGCGCACGGCGCGAGTCAGACCCGCCCCCCCTCGCTGCTTGCCAGCACCGCCACTCCCGCGGCGCCTTGCCATCAACTCCACGCGCACAGGCCAGCGTGACTCGAAGACCTCGACGGGGGTGCTGCTCGTGTTCGTCATGTGCTGCTGGATCGCGTCGTGGCCGGGCCCTGCGGGTCCGCCCCCAGCGCCGCCCGGCAGCGTCTCGTAGTAGGTCGGGAAGCTCTCGCCGTCGCCCGTCGGTCCGAAGGTCCAGTTGGACATGGACCCCGCCCCCGGCGCCGGCATCGTGCGGGGCCAGAGCTTGGCCGCCGCCAACCAGAGCGCGTCGACCACGCGCTGGCTGGTCTCGACGTTGCCCCCCGCAACCGGGTGGGGTGCTTCGGCGGCGAGCAGACTTCCAGGAGGAATGCTGAGGTCCACACCGTGCAGCAGGCCGTCGTTGGTCGGCGTGTCCGCCGGGCAGAGGCAGCGAACGAAGTAATACACCGCACTGCGCGTCACGGCCTCGGGCGCATTGAGGCTCTCGCCGACGGGCCCGGACGTGCCCGCGAAGTCGACGCGTAGGCACGCGCCCAGCTTCGTGAGCGACAGGCGGATGGCCGCGGGAGCGCCCGCGAGCGTCGGCACCTCCAATGGCACGCGAACCTGGACGCGCCCGTCGGGCAGGTCGGTGAGGGCACGGCTCGCCATGCGCGCCGCGTAGCTCACGAGCGCGCCGCCGCGGCGCGCGAGCTTCGCCAACCCCTGCCCTTGCCCCGCCATCGCCCGCAGCCGCTGCTCGCCCAGCGCCAAGGCACCGGCCTGCGCCGCCAGGTCGGCCGCGCGATCGGCCGGATCCCGCATGTTCGCCATGAGCAGCCGCTGCACGCCCGGCTCGGGCGTTCCACCCCGCTGCCAGATCAGGGGGGGAATCCGCAGCCCCTCGGCAAAGACGTCCCCTTGCGGGGCCATCGAGCCCGGCTCGGCGCCACCGATGTCGGCATGATGCGCCCGCACGGCGAGCACGAAGCGCGGTGTGCGGGCCCGCGGCGAGGCAAAGACCCCGCGCACGGCCGTCACATCGGGCAGGTGGGTTCCGCCGCGGAATGGATCGTTGAGCAGCGCAACGTCGCCGGGACGCAGCGTGAGGTCGTTCAGGACCGCCCGCACCGAGAGCGGCATCGCGCCGAGATGCACGGGGATGTGCGCGGCGTGCGCCACCATGACGCCCGCACCATCGAACACGGCCGCGCTGAGATCACGGCGCTCCTTGATGTTGGGTGAGACCGCCGTGCGCACGCAGACCGCCGCCATCTCATCCGCCACGCTCTCGAGCAGGTCACGGGTGAGGGCAAGATCGACTGCATCCATCAGCGGGCCCTCCCCAGCCGCAGCACGCCGTCCGCAAGGACGTCGGCCTGCCAACCCTTCGGGACCCAGGTCGTCCCGGAGAGCTCGTCGATGCGCGCCGGCCCACGCAGTCGTGCCCCCGGGTCGAGGTCGGCGCGATGCACGGCGCGTCGATCGACGCGACGGGTCCGCACGGACCGCAGCGGAGCGACCCGCCGGCTCGCTCCTTCGCGGCCGAGGCCGCGCACGGTGACCGACACGACCTCCACCGCGCGCGCCGGTGTGGCGAAGCCGTAGCGGCGCTCGTGCTGGCGATGGAAGGCCGCCTGCCACCGCACGCTGAGCGGCACCGACACGGTGAACGCCTGCCCGCCGTAGCGGGCTTCGAGGTCGGCCCGCACGCGCACACCGCGCGCGCCCTCGCGCTCGAGCGTCCGCCGAACGCCCTTCTCGAGTCGGCCGCGCACGGCGCCGAGGTCTGGACGCCGACCCGCGCCCACCAGCTCGGTCGCGTCGGCACGCAGAGGCGCACGCAGGGCACCCTCCGCGGCCAGCAGCCCGGGATCGACGGGGATGTAGACCCGCGGCATGCCGAGCCGGGCTGCGGTCTCGGCCGCAAGCACGGGGCCGGCACCCCCGAAGGCGATCAAGCCGGCCTCGCGCGGATCGTGGCCGTGGGCGACCGAGGCGAGGCGCAGCGCGCGGGCGGTGGACGCAGCCGCCACCTGGATGGCGCCCTCGCAGAGCGCGCGGACGCTGGTGCCGGCCGCGCGGGCCAGCACGCGCGCCCCACGCTCGGCCGCGGCCGCGTCAAGCGGGTGCGCGCCGTCGAGCAGGGCCTCGGGCAAGCGGCCGCCGAGCAGCCAGGCATCGGTGAGCGTGAACCCACCCCCCTGCCCGTAGCAGGCGGGCCCCGGGACAGCACCCGCGCTCTGCGGACCGACCCGCAACGCACCGCCACTGTCCAGCCAGATCAGGCTCCCGCCCCCGGCGCCGACCGTCTCGATGCCGACGGACGGCACGCTCGCTGAGAACGGCCCGACCTGGAGTGCCGCGCGCACGGGCACGTCGTCGCCCTCGATCCAGGCCACATCCGTGCTCGTGCCCCCGACGTCAAACGACATGGCGCGCGGCAAGGCGTGGCGCCTCGCGAGATCCTGCGCGGCTGAGACGCCGGCCGCCGGACCCGACAATAGCGTTCGCGCAGGCTGAGCGAAGACCTCGCGCTTGGCCATGCGTCCGCCGTCCGAACGCATGAGCGTCAACGCCGCCCGCGAGGAAGGCGCCAGGCCACGCGCGACCGCATCGAGGTAGCGGCGCAGCGTAGGCGCGACGTAGGCAGCGAGGATCGCCGTGGCACCGCGCTCCCCTTCGCGCGGGTCCGCGCTCGCCGTCGAGGACAAGTAGACGGGTACCCCGAGGGCTCGCAGCGCGCGTCCGACCCGCCGCTCGTGCGCGGGACCGCGCGCCGCGTGCAGGAGACAGACCGCCACGGCCTCCGGTCGCTTCGCCCGCACGCTTGCAGCGACCCGCGTGAGTTCCTCGGGCTCCAGGGCCTGCTCGGCGCGGCCCGCCGGCCCAGTCCGCGCCCGCACGCCCACGGCGGCGACAGCCAGCGGCGCCTCCCGGCACGGGGCCAGGGCGTGCAGGTCGGCGCGCACACCGCGCCCGAGCCAGGGCAGGTCCTCGAAGCCGGCGGTAGTGACGAACACAACTCGCGCCCCACGCCGCGTAAGGACGGCGTTCGTTCCCACGGTCGTGCCGTGGCGCACCCGCGCGTTGAGGCCATCGACCGCCGTGAGGGCGTGAAGGAACGCCTCCTCCGGCGCGTGGGGCGTCGAGGGCACCTTGGTCGTGCGCCGCCCGGCAGCGTCCTCGAGCACGGCGTCCGTGAAGGTCCCCCCGGTGTCGATGCCAACAGCAGCTACGGCGTGCCTCGTCATGGCGGGCATTGGACCACACTGCCGCCCGCCGCGGGAGCGGGTATGCTCGGCCCCCCCATCCGGAGACTTCGCGATGTCGCTTGGCAGCCCCTGGGCCGAGATCCTGCTTGTGGTGTGCGCCTTCTTTGTCGGCGCCATTCCCTTCGGGTGGATCCTTGCCCGATTCGCCAAGGGCATTGATCTGCGCACCGTGGGGAGCGGCGGTACGGGCGCGACGAACTTCTCGCGCCTCTGGCAGGGCCCCAAGTCGGTAATCGCCTTCTTCGTGGTCTTCACCCTCGACTTCGCCAAGGGCATCGCGGGCGCCTTGATCTCGACGAGCATTGCCGCCGACCTGGCCGGCGCGCTCGGCGCCGATGCCCACATCATGACCCTGCAGGTCTGCGGCGGCTTGGCGTCGATCCTCGGACACATGTTCACACCCTTCCTCCGGTTCCACGGCGGCAAGGGCGTTGCGACGAGCTTCGGTGTGGTGTTCGCGCTAACCCCGTGGCCCGTCATGCTCTGCGGACTGGTTGCGTGGCTCGTCCTTGCTCTGCTAACCCGCTACATGAGCCTCGGATCCATGGGCGCGATGCTCGGAATCGCCATCGGCCACGCCGTGATCTTCCATGACACCGCCCTGACCCAGCGTCTCCCGATTACCCTGTTCCTGTTCGCAGCGGCCGGCGCCGTCATCTGGCGCCACCGAGGCAACATCCAGCGCATCCTCGCCGGTACGGAGCGACGCATGGGTGAAGCCGACCAGAAGCTCTAGAGGACAGACCCACGTGACGGCAGACGCGACCACCCAGCACCCCGAGATCCGCCGCGCGGTCGTCGTCGGCGACGGCGGCTGGGGTACCGCACTCGCCCTGCTCCTCGCCCGGGCGGGCCGCGACGTCGCAATCTGGTCCTACGACGCGGCGTACGCCGCCGACATGCAGGCCTCGCGCACCAACCCGCGCTTCCTGCCGGGCTTCGAGCTGCCTGCCGCCATCGAGGTGGGGTCGAACCTCGCCGCGTTGCTGCCGGAGACCGACCTGCTGGTCTCCGCCGTGCCGACAGCCTTCCTGCGCACCATCTGGAGCGCGCACGCGCCCCTGCTCCCCGCGGACCTCCCGATCGTAAGCGTGTCCAAGGGGCTCGAGAACGACACGCTCCTGCGTCCGACTGAGGTGCTCGCGGAGCTGACCCGTGGGAAGAACCCCATCGCGGTGCTCTCCGGGCCGAACATCGCGCGCGAGATCGCAGCAGGCCTGCCGGCAACGACGGTCATCGGTGCCGAGCATCCGGCGCTGGCCAAGGCCATCCAAGCCGCCTTCGCGAGTGACACGTTCCGGGCCTACTCGAATCCCGACCTCGTCGGCGTCGAGCTCGGTGGCGTGCTGAAGAACATCATCGCCGTCGCCGCCGGCATCTGCGACGGCCTGGACCTCGGCACCAATGCCAAGGCCTCCCTCGTCACGCGCGGCATGATCGAGATGGCCCGCCTCGGCGTCGCGCTCGGCGGACGCCGCGAGACCTTCTTTGGCCTCTCCGGCCTGGGCGATCTCTACACGACCTGTGAGTCGCGCTCGAGTCGCAACCGGACCTTTGGCGAGCGCATGGGTCGCGGCGAGCGCGTCGAGGACATTGCCGCCAGCATGAACAACCAGGTCGCCGAGGGCGTGAAGAGCGCGAAGCCCATTCGCGACATCATGCACAAGCACGATCTGGCCTTGCCGATCTCCGAAGAGGTCTACCGGGTGGTGCACGAGGATCGCTCGCCCCACGACGCCGTCCGCGCCCTGATGGGCCGTGCGCACAAGGACGAGCTCAACTAGGACGAGCTTGGCAAGGACGAACCCGACCAGGATGAATCCGGACAGGATGAATCCGGACAGGATGAACCCGGACAGGAGGCGCCGATGAGCGGGAGTGACGGAAACGCGGCAAGTCCTGAGCGAAAGCGGACCACCAGCTATCTCGTGGGGGCGTGGTGGTTCGGACTCACTCCCCTGCTGTCCCTGTTCTCCGGCATACCCCCGACTGCCCAAATCCTCGCCATATCCGGAGGGGTTGGATGGGGGTACGCCTTCTACCTCAAGTGGAAGCACTCGGAAAAGGCGGCGTAGTCCTCGAAGTCCTCGAAGCTGGGCGGCCAGCTGGAGGCTCCGGGCATGCGCCGAAGCGGAGTGTACAAAAAAGAAAAGACCCGAAGCGTGGCAAGCCACGCTTCGGGTCAACGAAGCCTGACGAAGGATCTAGTCATCGGAGTCGTGTCGGTCCTCCAGAGTCTTGAGGCTCCGGGTGAATGCGTCCACCACCTTGCGGAAGCTTCTGCGGGCTCTCTTGAGGTTGCGCGGTCCTGCAAGGACACAAGCGCGTCGGTCTAGGGCGGTTATGGGTTTCGCCCCTCCTGCATGGCGTTTCTACGCCTCCCAGGTCTTCGACCAGCGCACCGTCCCTCAGCCGAAGCTTAAGGGCGGCCCTTCCTGAACTTTCGCTCCTCTGCAGAGCTCGATCACCGGGACCCCGTGCCGTCCCGCCGGTTTCCCAGCGTGTCAGACGACACTTCCTCTCCTGGACTCTCTTGGCCCTACGGCACATATCAGCCTGGTGGATCCGTTTCCCGACAGCGAATCCCTTCGCTGCCGCGTGCCACGTGCGAGGTTTGATTACCTCCTGCGCGACCTCCACCACCAAGCCTACCGATGCGTCTAGCGCATCGGAGCACCCATGGGCTTCACCCTTCAAGGTGTTCCCCTCATCGCGATCGGTACCCCTCTCGGGGCCCGTTGCCTTCCTGCCGTTACCGGCCCCTGCGCACCTTCCCGGAGGGAGATGCGAGCGACTGGCCGCCTTCAAGGCCTTTTTCCCGCGACGAGTCCGTGCTGTCGCCAAGACCACAAGGGTCTCAGCCGTCGATACCTTCTTGGGGTTCATCCCTCCAGAGCATGCTCCCGTCCGTCCTTGCGCTCACTTTGATCGCGGCGCTTCCCCTCTCGCCCTCAGGCGGCTTGACGTCCAGGCCCGCCCGGGCCTCAGGGTATTGCGGTGCAAACAAGGCAGTGATCCGTCTCCGGACCACCAGCTCTCTTGGGTTTGGTTACCTCTTGACGATCTCGGCGCTCCGTTCGTCGCTGCTCGGGGCTGGCTCATGGTTTCGCCTCACACTGCCACGCGTTGTTCACACGCAACAGCGATCCATGCCCCTCGCTCACGACGCAACAGCAGATCCCGGGCCTGCTGCCCGGCACCGGCGCCTTTCGGTCTACGATCGGTGACCTCGTCCGTTCGTCAGTCTTGTTTTTCAAAGAGCGGCGCATTGCTGCGCGGTGACTGGACTAAAGCAACGCGAGGGCCAATCGTTTCCACGTACGCGAGAAAAGCGCGTTTGCCCAACAGGTCCGCGCCAGGGGCCCGAATGAGGCCGTTTGGCCCGCGATCAAGCCAACTCTCCACAATGTGCGCATCCGGGGACTGGGTAGCGCGCGCCCCGCTCATTTCGTGGAGTATGGGTGGAGAGTAGGCGCAAGTGCTTTGCTGTACTCGGCTTGCGCGATGGGAACCGCCGGGACACTTGTTGGGCTGTTCCCACCCCGTGGCGCGGCACGCGACTCTCCCCGCGTTCTCCACAAAACGGCGCTGTGCTGCGTCCGGTACAGTTCCGCAGGCGCCCGGGAGGCCCAAGGCTCGCGGTCAGCGATAGTCCTCGCGGCGCAAGCCGTGGCTCTGCATCTTCGTGTAGAGGGTGCGCCGATTGACGCCCGCGTGCTCGGCGGAGCGGCCGAGGTGGCCCTTGTAGCGCCGGAGCAGCCGCTTCAGATACTCGGCCTCGACGGCCTCCTGGACGCGACCGACGACGGCGAGCAGGGGCTCGTCCAGGTCGAAGCTCGGAACGGCCGTCTTGCGGACCTCGCCCCGCTTGAGGCGTTCGGGGAGATCGACCTCCGCGATGCGCGTGCCGCGCGCGAGGATGATCGCGCGCTCGATGACGTTTTCGAGCTCACGCACGTTGCCGGGCCACGAGTAGTCGCGCAGGCGAGCCGCCGCGCCGCGATCGATGCCCCGGATGTCGGGCCGCGAGAGGGAGTCTGAAAACTTCGTACGGAACACATCCGCAAGCAGCGGCACGTCTTCCGGACGGTCCCGAAGCGGCGGGATCGACAACTGCACCACGTTCAAGCGGTAGTAGAGGTCTTCGCGGAACGTGCCCTGCGCAACCGCGTCTTCGAGACTGGCGTTCGTCGCCGCCACGATGCGCACATCGACCTTCAAGAGGTCGGTACCGCCCACGCGACGGATCTCCTTCTGCTGCAGGACGCGCAGGAGCTTCACCTGCATGGCCGGTGAGATGGTGCCCAGTTCATCGAGGAAGAGTGTGCCGCCCGATGCGAGCTCGAAGTAGCCCTTCTTGGTGCGGACGGCCCCGGTGAACGCGCCGAGTTCATGACCGAACAGCTCACTCTCAAGCAGCGACTCAGTGAGCGCCCCGCAGTTGATCGTGAAGAACTCACCGTCGGCGCGGCGCGACTGACGGTGGATGGCGGCGGCAACGAGTTCCTTGCCCGTGCCTGTCTCACCCACGATCAGGACCGGACTCGCCGTCTGCGCAAAGCGCGGAATCAGGCGAAACAGCTCCAGCATTGCCGAATTGCGGCTGTTGAGGTCTTCGAACTTGTAGCCGTGCAGCGGGGTCTCGTAGCCCTCGGCTTCGTCATCCGCTCCCCGCGACTCCTGCTCGCGAAGGCGCTCTTGCACCGCAGCGACGATCAGACCGACGTCCTCCGGGCCTGAGCGTTCCGACGGCAGCTCGAGGAACGCGACGAGCGGATACTCCTGCTGAAGCAACTCGCGGAACGCGCTCGCCGAAGCTCCGGCACCGTCGACGTCCAGGATCAGCGCAGCGATGCGATCGGAGGCGGCACGTGACTCGGACTCGCTGAGCGCCTCGAGGGCCGCACCGCAATCCGCGACGGCCCGCACGCGCAGTCCGCGCCGGGTCAGGTGCACGCGCAGGCGAGCGGCTGTCGTGCCCGCACCGCCAACAATCATCACGATCGGCCGAGGCACCGACCCTCCCTCATTCGCCTGAGGATCGTGACCCCAACGTTCACGCAGGCGAGATTGCGGAGGGTACCGGTCGCCGCAGTTTCGTTCAAGTCGTCGAACGCACGTGGGCGTTGTTGGTCCGCACGGCATGTCGTGTTTTCGAACCGTCGCGTGTGCACGCAGCGCGTCGCGCAGCGCACACTTTCCCTTCGGCGTCGTGGAGGTGAGTCACCAGGCGACGACAGGGACGCTCGCCGCGAGGTGGACTGGGGTCGAATCGTCCCCGGATCCGCGTCGAGCGCTGCGGCGAGCGTCCCCGGCAGCCCGATCAAATGGCCCCCCGGGGCGCTCCCCCCATTTGACGGCCCCACCGGCCGCCGGGAGTAGACTTCCCCCTCCAAAGCGCCGGGGCGTAGCGCAGTTTGGTAGCGCACCTGACTGGGGGTCAGGAGGTCGCTGGTTCAAGTCCAGTCGCCCCGACCATTTCCCTCCCGCCCTCTGGGCGGGAGGGGTTCCCCTTTCCCGCGCCCCGCGCGGGATCCGCGGCCTTGCACCGCGTGAGTTGGGACCACGCTCCTCCCCCGTTGGCATGTCAGCGGATGACGGTGTTTGACCACGCTTGCGCCAATCTGGTGCAAGCGTTGGTGCAAGCGCCGCCGCCCCACCGGCGGTACCCGTAGCACGGACGGCATCGTCTGCGTCTTGGTCGGAGAGCGGCAGCGCGGGCAGCGAGTCCAGCGCGCCGGCCACATCCAAGAGCTTGGGATCGGTGTAGACGTTCATCGTGAGGTCGATGCTGCCGTGGCGCAGCGCGGCTTGCGCTGTGCGTGGTGCGGTGCCGCCCTTGCTCAGCAACGTGGCAAAGGTGTGCCGCAACGCGTGCACGTCCACCGTGCGGCCGCGCTCGTCCTTCTTTGCGATGCCAGCCAGCTCCAGGTCGCGGTCGAGGATCTTGACGAGACCCGTGGGGACCGTGAGCAGAGGGGTGTTGGCGGGGAGGCGATCCGGAGCAGGCGCGCCCGCCGCCCGTGCGCGGTCCTGGTGACGCTCGAGTTCGTCTGCCACCCACCGCCCCAGATCCTGCGCCAGATCGGCTCTGAGCGGGATCTCAGAGCCCTGACGGTTCTTCTCGTGCTCCGGGTGCAGGACGACGTGCGGTACGGGCGTGTCGAGGACAAGAGACTCGACGGTGAGCGAAGCGAGTTCGTTGCGCCGCAGGCCCGTCAAGACCAGCGCCTTGTAGATCAGGGCGCGCTCGCGCCCCAGGCGCAGCTTCGTATGGCGGGTGTGCTCGCTCACGCGAACCACTCTCTGCCCCTTCCGGGGCCCGCGGTTCACCGTCGTTGCATCCAGCAGGGGCCGCCTACGCGCGGCGTCGAGCAGCCGACCGAGTTCATCAGCTGTCAGCGCGCGCCTTTGTCGGCGCCTGTCGGACTTCTCGTCCGCCTTGGCGACACCATCGAGGGGGCTCTTCAGCAGACGCTGCGTCTGCACGCACCAGCGACAGAACGCCAGCGCGGCGTTTCGGTGTGCGTTCTGATTGCGCGCCCCCATCTGCCGGCGTGCCTGCCCGACCATCCAGCGCTCGAGGTGGTCGCGCTGGACATCGGCGAGCATCCCCCACCCGCAGTCCTCGGCGAGTCTCCTGAGATAGCGCGCCTGCTCGGTCCTGTGCGCGGCCGTCGTGCCTCGACTCTCCAGGCAGTCCGTGTAGGCGTCCACGTGAAGATTGAATCGAACCGACTGCTGATTCGCGATCGCGTCCTCTTCCGATGTGAGTATTCCGGCCCGGACCTTCTCGGCGCGGTCTACCAGTTCCTTTAGCACTGCACGTGCGGCGTCCTTGGATCGGCAGCCTGTCGCGGTCTCCCGGACGATTCTCGACCCATCCCGGTACTTGGCCGTGTACGTGGCTGCCATGACCGAGATCCGCGGTGCTCCGTTGCGCCCGGTGAAGACCCTCGCCGTACGAGGCTTGCCGGCATGGTCCTTCCATCGAGCGTGCTTCTCCCCGGCCCTGCTGAAGGTCTCGGCACCGGCAGGAAGCGGCTTCGTGTAGCTCTTCCTGTAAACGCTCGCCATGGTCAGTCCTTTCTGCCGGGAGACACCGAGACGCCGAAGTAGGCAGCCAACTTGTCCGCAGTGGCGAGCCGAATGTCAGCATCGCCCCGCATGAAGCGCATGACCGTGGCGCGGAGGACGCCCGTCTCCTGCTCGATCGTCAGGAGGGGAAGCCCGCTTTCCCTAATCGCCGCCCGGAGAGCTTGCGCCATTGTCAATCGCCTCGCGCCCATGATGTGAGTATACTCACATAGCCCGCCAACGCAAGGCCGCCCCTGGTCGATGGCCGCGATCTACGATTCCCCGCGCTCAACATCGTGCTGGTTCCTCCAGAACTCCCGAGCTTCGGGTGTCTCCTGCCCATCGATGAAATCCTCAACAGACACTCCGAGCGCAGCAGCGTGATCCGCCACAGTCTTCACGGCCAGCTCCGGGCCGCCTGGAGTGGCTTGAGGTCCGGTCGACTTGAACCTGTCCGAGCTGCCGAACCAACTTCGGAGAGTGCTCGTGCATGTCACCCGGCGTTGGGTCTTCTTGGGAGTCTCAAGCCACCATGTGGCGCACTTGCGAGTTTCGGTCACCAGGTCGAGCCCGGGATGGCCCTTACGCAGATTTCGGGCCCAGCCTGGGGAGACCCCGGTCAG
>JAJDEM010000366.1 GCA_029259795.1 Planctomycetota bacterium | reverse complement strand
TGTCGACTACCGCAGCGCGCGCGCGCCGGCGACCGATGCGGCGGCAGATCGCCCGATCGCCTCCGCGCCCCGGCAACCTGCTCCACGCGGTGGTTCGTTCGTACCCCTGCCGGGTACGAAGGCCGAAGCCGCGGCGATCGCCGCCCTGCTGGGGGCCTCGACGAAGACCCTATCCGGCACGCAGGCCACGGAGGCTGCGCTACGCGAGGCGGTTGGCGGCGTGCGGTTCTTGCATCTTGCGACGCACGGGTTCGTACGGGAGGACCTGATGCGAGGTCTTGCGCGCAAGTCTCGCGATCGGGTGTGGCTCGGTGCCGACGCCGAGCGCCAGCTAGGCCAGGGACACGATCCGATGCTGCTCGCCGGGCTGGCCTTGGCGGGAGCGAACACCCGGCGCGGCGGTACCGGCGACGATGGGATCCTCACGGCGCTGGAGGCTTCGCAGCTCGACCTCGACAGCGTCGAGCTCGTGGTGCTGTCGGCCTGCCAGACGGCGCTAGGTACCGCCGAGGCGGGCGAGGGTGTGGTCGGTCTGGTACAGGGCTTTCAGATGGCGGGGTCCCCGCGCGTGATGGGTTCGCTCTGGCAGGTTGACGACGACGCCACCCAGGCGCTGATGGTGCGCTTCTACGAACTGTGGCAGCCGAAGGGCGGCAAGGGCGGGCTCGCTGCGGCCGAGGCGCTGCGCCAAGCGCAGGAGCACGTTCGCGCGCACTCGAAGTGGAAGCATCCCTACTACTGGGCCGCGTGGGTCCTCTGGGGCGCGGCGCGGTAGGCCCACTCAGCCGTACGAAGAGGTACGGAGATGGGATGAGTACGGTACGGAGGCGTGAAGAGTTGTTGCAGATGAGTACGGTACGGAGGCGTGAACAGTTGTTGCAGATTCACCTCGCGGAGAGCGCCCGCGACGGCCAATCTGCAACAACGGAGCCCGCCTCCGTACGTCGCCTCCGTACCAACGCGCCCCGACAGCTGGGAATCGAGGCGATCGTCGAATGCAGCGTGGTTGCCCGCGGGTTTGCGCAGTCTGTGGCGCGGTACGCCCTCGTCGTTTCACCCCAGCCGGTTGCGTTGCAGCCATGTGCCTCGCTCCACGGCCTCCGAACATGCGGTATCAAGATACGTGACTAAGTCGTGGCCTGCGGCCGTTGTGTCCGCGCACTGTTCATCTAGGACAATCGGCGTCCCCGTCTGTGATGTAGATGTTGCAACGTATCCACCCGTGCACGTGGCCCGATCCCTAGCGCCCAATGGATGCCATTCGTCAATCGGTCGAGACACTGGTGGCCGTGTGCCCAGCTCACTCCCGTCTGCCCCAGGGTTCTCTGAGCGCAGAGGCCGCACGCCTGTTCGGTCGCACACTCAGGGAGATTCTCGCCTCCACGGGCAGGGAGGAGGGGTAGTCGAACGTGGCTGGGCTACGGTCCGGCTGTGAGCGGGGCCGAGACGGCGGCCCAGGGCGGCAGCAGGCCTCCTGCGCCGTTCCAGCAGGGTCTGCGCTATCCCGGTTGGGCTTCTCAGCCACGAGTGCGGAGTTCCGTGGACAGTTCACCACCACGATTGCGGAACGGATCTTCAGCTAGTGAGATCGTTGGGCGGCACGGTACCCTTCTGCGATCCTAGGGGGGCCGCAGTGGGCAGGGCGGCACGGAGCTCATATGCTCCGGCCCAGCCCCCACTCGAGAATGGGCCAAGCAAGACGATTTGGAGCCAGTCATGGCAGCGTTGAGCCACAAGGGGCGCTCTGTGTTCTGCGACAAGGGCGCGTTCCATCAGCTCCTCTCCGCGATCGGAAAGGATCGGAGTTCTCCAGACCGAGAAATGAGCGCATTTGTAGCTAGGAACTTCCAACTGGACGAGCGGGTCTCGCTGGCTCGTGGGGAAACCTACGCGACCTACCAGGGCACGCCCAACGACCTCGCGACTTGGCGAGCACGCCATCAGCTCTATCTGGAGCGCGAGGTGTTTGTGTCGGGGGATGAACAGGCCAGTCCCGCACACTTCGACACTTCCGATCCTCACCTAGTGCCGGACACGTTTCGGTCGGGATGGGATGAGTCCCCCTTTGCGCGGGTTGATGCGCCGCGCTACCTCATCCGTATGATGCCAGTCTCCGATATCGCGGCCATCTCGCGTCACGGTGAGCCAGCCCACCTGCTCAAGACGGCCGAACGCAGTCTCGGCGGAGATTCCGTTGCAGCGAAGGAGCTCGACGGCGTCCTGGCAGACCTCGCAGGATTGGCGGATAGACGACCCGTGTTTGCGGGGTTCTTTGAAGACGCCGATGACCTCTTCGGTGACGCACCAGATGGCGACGCTCCGGATTGGCCGGATCGCCTGCGGAATCGCCTCGGTCTCCTGCACTACGCTCCGATGGCGCCGGGTGAGACCATTCCGGTGTTCGTATTCCGCTATCCGGTTCGACTGATTCCCACGACGCCCGGTAGCGGGGCCGTTCGTCCGCTCGTCCCGCCCTGCGTACTCGACGGAGGTCTGTCGGCGGCTTTCGTCCCGTCACCTGTCGGGGAATGGACGGGTTACACGATCCACTTGGGAGACACGCAGGATCCGTCCGTCGCGCACCGCCGCGAGGTACTCCATCCCACAGTGCAGTGGACGCGCTCACACCTCTTCCGGGTGGGAGTCTTGCGGTTGCCTGTCTCGCAGGCCCGACTTGCCGACGCGCGCGGCCTGCACATCCTTGAGGTGCGCGAGGCATCTGGCCGTCACGACTTCGCGGTTGAGACCGACGGGGACTTGTTGACATGACAGCCCCGAAGTTGGACATAGACCGTCTCTTCGGCGGCCGTAAAGTGCCAAGCTGGCTTCGGGGCTTCGCCGAAAATCCGGTGGTCGCCCTGGACGACCTGTTTCTCGGTCGAGCGGAGCTCGGGCTCCTGGCGCCCTCCGAACCGCGAAACGTGCTTGCTCGGTGGTTGACAGTGTTCGCGGGACAGCGTGAGTTCGTAGCCTTCGTAGACCACGCGTTGGCCGACTGGGTGAACCACTTCTGGGGCTACAGTCGCGACGATGGCAGTGCGCCTGTGATTGCGCGTGCTTGGTGTCAGGTCGGTGAGTTGATCGGCCTGGCTGATGGGCTGGGAAACAGCGCCAACGCCCTCTGTACCCGCTTTCTTGACGACGCTGGTTATCTGGATGCCTTGGTCGAAGGGAGGCCGCGAGATCCGGTCGGTGCGACATGGTTCGCGCTGGCGCGCCATCAAGAGAGCCTCGACCTTCGGAGCCATTGGTTGCGTCTCTGCGGGCTGCCGCCGGAGGAACCCTGGTACCGCGGGCGCTACGGCGTCGTCGGTCTCCGGTTCATGCCTTCTGGCGGGGCCTTTCCGGAGCATGTCGGGCACGGTCTGATCCGCCTTGCGGAAGGCCTGCAGCGGCGTGCGAACGAAGGCTGGCTCCGCGCGGACCGAGCCAAGGCAGAGTGGCTGGTGGCAGCGCGGGGCGCCATGGCCGGGGCGCCCTCCCCGAAGCGTTGGCGTGCCTTCTGGCACGAGGCGGACCACATTGCCGAGACCCAGGTCTCAAAGTGGATCAAGGTACTGGAGCCGGCCGGTGCGGGGGCGGCTCGGTCGCGACAGTGGGACATACGGCGAGCTCCGGATTGGGGGCCGCGGTCGAAGCAGATCGCACAGGCGCTCGGACGCGATGTCGACAGCGCCCTGGAGTCCGCTCGAATTCTCCTCCGGGAACAGGCGCTGTACGCGGACTACTCCGGGGACGCCTTCAACGTCACCCGGTCCGCATGTTCTTTCGCATCACGTGTCGCCGCTGCGCGGCCGCAACTCGCGCTGGATTGGGCTCACCTTGCCCGCAAGTACGATCCATGGGACCCCTACTCGTGGACCATCTTGGCTAATGTCTTGATAGCGCAGGGGGAACTGGGCAAGGCCACATCTGTGCTCTGGGAGACCACACGGAGATTCCCCAACAACGGCGTTGCTTGGAACACCCTGGCCGCGGTCCTCAGTTCTGGGGGACGACAGTCTGAGGCCGTGGACGTCGCAGGTGAGGCGGTACGCCGATTCCCGGACAACGAGAACATTTGGACGACGCTTGTGAGCGCAATGAGCGAAGCGGGGCAGCACCGCGAGGCCGTTGAGGCTGCGAAGCGGGCAACCAGACGATTCCCAGATCATGTTGGCTCGTGGAGCGTCCTGACCAAGGCGCTCGGCAACGCCAACCTGAGATTAGAGGCCGTGCAGGCAGCCATTCAAGCCACGCGCATGTTCCCCCAAGATGTCGTCGCATGGTGCGTCCGCGCCAAGGCTCACCGGGACGCAGCCCAGATGGATGAGGCCGTCAGCGCGGCTGTGCAGGCCACCCAGTTGCCGACCGCGGACAAGCTGGTCGCATGGGTCACCCTCAGCGGTTTGCGTGCCCAGATGGGCGAGCTCGACGAGGCGATTGAGGCGGCCCTGCAGGCGACCCAAGTGAGCCCGCGCAGCGTGCCCGCTTGGGAGTTGCTTGCGTCAGTGCTTACGCAAGCGCACCGGATTGATGAGGCTGACGCCGTCAAGAAGATCCTCATGAAGTTGCAGCGCAAGATTCAAGGGCCGAAAGAGGCGCCGGGCATTCAGACTCCGCCGGAAAAAGCGCAACGGACACGGGAACGTGCGAGCCCGGCGACCGACACGGACGCCGTCGTCTCTGAGGATGGTGCCAAGCTGGCGGGCGATACGGACGCCGTCATCTCGGAGGATGGTGCGAAGCAGGCGCGCGAGTCGGAGGAGGAAGCCATGAACGAAGTCGTGGCGCGGCCCGTGACCGACCGTAGCCATCTGGACACCCTCCTAGCCGATGGCCCCATGCTCCGTGCGTGGGCTCGCCGTCTCCACGGCGCCTCCTTGCGAGGACATCCGGGTGAGGTTCGCGACCAAGCTCGAAGGCGCATCGCGCCGCTCTTGGCCGTCGCCGAGGCCAGCTCGCAGGCAGCCGGCCAAGGGGGGGTGGTACTGGCCATGGTTGATCGTGAGGGGCTCGGTGAGGCTCTCGACCTGCTTCGGCATGCCCGGCGCCGTTTCCCCGGCAGCACGTGGGTGGCGTATGCTCTGGCTTGGGCTGAGCGAGAGCGCCTTGGTCGGATGCCCGCGGAAGCGCGGTACGAGGGACTTGAGGCAGTTCGCCAAGCCTGGCTGGACGTCGCTCGGCTTGACGGCCGACTCGACCCCCTCTGCGCATTGGGTTACGCGCGCGCCGTAGCCCTCGTCGAGGGCCACGATGAAGTCCTGCGCGAGGCGTTGGGCACGACGGCGTGGCGACTACATGACGCCCGTGCCCATGCTGCTGGCGACGACGCGTCGTTCCTGCGGTGGTGGAGTGAACTCACGTTGACGGCCCTACTGCCAGACCCCAGGGTGGTCGCGAAGGCCGAGGATCTTCCTGCAGATCTTTCAGAACTGCGTGCCAGGATCGTAGCTGCGGAGTGCGCGGGCGACTTGGATGTGGCCGAGCAGGACTACCTCGGCCGCTATGCCGCAGCCTAGAGATTCCGCGCGGCGGGTGACGGCACGGTGCCGGTGGGAGGGGGTTAGGCTCTTCTCGTCCCCGCCGGTGACCCGATCATGAGCCGGTGCCAAATGAGGTGAGGAGTCGGTTAGGTACGGGGCCGGGGCCCTTCTCATGGATAGCCGGTTCGGGAAATCCATGACGATGGCCCGTGCTCCGCGCCTCCGTACTCCCGTGCGTCTCCTGCCCTCGGGGGCAGGAGGCTACGTGCGTTGCTCGACGATGTAGAGCGGCTCGCGTCCGTAGTTCTTGGCGAGCTCGGTCTGGCCAACGTACCGACAGGAGAAGCCAGTGGCCTCGCGTGCGCGGCTGAGAGCCGCGAAGGACTGACTGGCATAGACATGGCCCGGCGGCGTGATCGGCTCGATACGCGCGGCCTCGCTGATCTGCGCGCCCGAGACGCGTGGCTGATCACGGATCGGGTCGAACAGCACTCGCACCGGAGCGGCGTGCAGGGCAACCCGGAGGTCCAACTCTGGAGGCAGGCCTGCCGCGATGAGCTCGGGTCGGGCCGCGACGATGGTGCTGCAGAGGTCGAGCGCAAGATGACCCGCGGCTTCGACATCGGTCATGGCAAGGAAGACGGCGTCGCCCCACGTGTTGCGCTCGAAGATGTGCTCGTCATGGCGTTGGATCACCTTCGCGAGGAGCGTCAGGAACTGGGTCGCGAAGACCTCGTTGCCCACTTCGTCCAGCTTGCCGAAGCCCCGGGCGTCTGCGAACAACAGGGCCATGACCTCGGCACGCTGCGGGTCCAGCGACTGCGGGTCCAGCGGCTCTGAATCCGGCGGCTGCGAGTCCGGCGGCGTTCGTGCGTCGATGCAGGGCTGCGCCTGCAGGCGACCGGCGGCCAGGTCCTCCGGGCTGATGAGTTCAACGTCGATCGGGGCCGCGCGGTCGCGCCAAAGTCGCACGATGGACTCGGCGCCGCCTTGGCCGTCTCCGGCCTTGCCGTCCCAGAGCGCGAATCCAACGACTTCAGTGCCGAGAGCCTCGGCCTCCAGCAGTGCGAGGCCCGTCAGCACCTCGTTGGCGAACTCGTAGCAGAGCGAGTCCCAGGCGAAGCGGTAGCGCGAAGCGGTGCACCGATTGTCGGCGCCCCTCCAGAGGGCCTGGAACCGGTCCACCCAGCTCGCGTCCTCGTGGTCTGCGACGCTGTCCGCGACGAAGGCCTCGGCGCGGTAGGGCACCATCGCGAAGCGGCGCACGCCCCGTTCGCTGAGCACCTCGTGAAACAGGGTGTCCGTGCCGCGTGCCAAGCACGCGTAGCCCTGGCTGACCCCGTGGCGGGCCACAAACTCCTCGATGACCACCCGCGCGGCCGGCCGCAATGTGGCCGGGAACCGCTCCGCGACGCGTCCCGGTGCGTCGATCATGTGCCCCGCCCCGATCGCGACGGGCGGCGTCTGAAGCAACGCCTCGATACGAGCTGCGTCGACCTCGACACGCGCAAGCGGCGGCTCCGCGTGGAGCAGCAAGCGCGCGTTGCGCAGAGCCGAGGCGCGCATCTCCCACGCCGCGTTCGCAGCCGTGAGGTCGCGGAAGCGTCCGTACGCCTCGATGGCGCCTTCCTCATCTCCCAGGACGAGTCGCGCCTCGCCCTCGGTGCCGAGAGCCCATCCACGGCGCTTCCAGGCGTCGTCGGCCAGGTGCGAGGCGAGTTGCGGCAGCAGCGCACGGGCGCACTCCCGGGCACGCTCCGGCTCACCGAGGACGAATGCGAGCGTCGCGACGTTTACTCCGAACCAGTAGTCTTCGGGGAACGCCGTGCGGGCCTGCTCATAGCGGTCCAGCGCCCTCGCCAGTCCATCGCGTCGTACGTCGGGATCCGCGCTTGCGAGCGCCCTGCTCTTTCGGGTGCTGGCCTCGAGTCCGAGGACCTCGCCGCTCGCGTGCCCCTCCTCGAGGAGAGCGGCGAGCAGGTCGAGCGCTTCGGTCTCGGCGCCTGCGCGGATCAGCGCGCGCGCAAGACGCTCTCGCAGGGGCTGGCTCCTCGGATCGTCGATGAGGGCCTCGCGTGCGGCCTCGTAGGCTTCGAACACGTCGCCTCGGTTGAGCAGCGTGTCGATCTGGCCTGCCGCGTCCTGGTTCATAGCCGGCTTCCTGTGCAAGTGTCCGTGCGTGTCGAGAGATACGGAGCCCGTCCAAAGGGTACGGTACTCAGATTGCCCCGCGCGCACTCAGTACCGAGTACGGAACACGGCGTGCGTGAGGAGTGCCGAGTCGGGCGCTTCTCATGCATTTCTGGCGCGGGAAGTCCATGACGGCGGCACGGGCTCGGTACTCCCCAAGTCAACTGGGGTTGCTGGGGGCCGTGTCCAGTGGGGGAGGGCCGCCGCGCGTGCGCCACCAACTCCGCGCGGAGGGCGACTCGATCATGAGAAGGATTGCCACGTTGAGTGCCGCAACGAGTCCCATCGTCCAACTCACCCCGAACAACCACATCGGGAATACGCCGGCGGCGAGTGCAACGGATGCGTTGAAGCGCTGCGCCGTGCGCGCTTTCGCTGAGCTGCGCACCAGCTGCAGGCCGAGGGCCACAGCGGCCAGCGCTGTGAGGATCAGAACCCACGCGATGACGGTGAGCTCCGTGTCGATCGCACGCAGGTTCCGGCGCAGCCACTCGGGTCGCTCCGCCCAGCGTCCCATGTCGTCCATGGAGAGCAGGGCGATGCCAAACCACAGACCGGCGGCGCCGTAGAGAAGATCAAGCAGTCCCGCCGCGGTCACGGTGGCCGGTGGGCGGAGGCGACGCTGATGCGGGGCTCTCGTCTGGGGTCGGCTCATGGCGGCCAGCATACCGAGTCCTCCCCTGCGTGGTTCTGAGTACGGAGTAGGGGCCCTTCTCATGGATTTCTGGTGCTGGAGAGCCATGAGTACTGCCCGCGTACCGTACCTGCTCGTGGCTGACTCCCCTGTCTACGGCGGGACGATGCTGGGCGTCGTTTGACTGAGCGCCGCTGTGCGCCGTGTACGATCCCCGGCATGGTCGACGGCTTCAACATGCTCCAGCGTTTCGTTGCGGAGGTCCGGGTTCAGGGCTTCCGTATCAGCTTCGCGGGTCTCTCGGATGTCGCCCGCATGCTTGATGGGCAATCGCCTCTCGGAAGTGAGCGTGGTTCCGCCCGGCACGGTGCCGAGGTCGTCGCGAAGCAACTGACTGGTTCGTCTGTCGCGCTACGGCCGTTCGTCTGCGACGCGCGCGGTAGCTACCCGGCGGGCGCCCTGATCACCTGGCAGGCGGAGGGCCTCGACCTCCCAGGCAACCTCGAGAGCATGCGCGTCATTCCGCGCGCCAACGCCACCAAGGCCTTCGCGCGCTTCGTCGAGAGGCAGGGCGGCTCTAGCTAGGCGGCGGTCCATCGCGTACTGCAGGAGGGGGAGCGGGTACGGAGCCGTGAACAGACCATGGAGTACCGGCTCGAGCTCACCGCTCTCGTCCAGGTCGCGCTCGAAGAAGGCTCGGTCATGTTGAGCCGGTCTTCGTGCCCGGGTTCGGTATCCTGCAGTCGCGCATGTGAGGTTCTCTGGCCGGCAGGAGGAGCCGTGGACTTGCCCAGCCGGGGTGACGCCGCTCTCCGCCGCGCCGCGGTGGACCGTCAGGCCGCCTTCGACCGTCCTCCGGGCAGGATCAACCCACCGAACAGGGCACCCACCAAGCACGCGCCCAAGAGTGCCTGCAGGTCATGCGGTGCGCCGCAGGCCAGGCGCTCGAAGGTGTCCTGGAAGCCCTGCGCGCTGGCGGGGATCGACTCGAACCAGGGTTTCTGGATCAGGATCCACGGCCCCAGCGGGATCAACACGCCGGCGAGCAGCGCGCGCACCGGAGCTGCCACGATCAGCCCACCGACGAGTCCACCCGCGGCCCACGCCGCGGCGGGCAGCCACACCTGCCCGCTCTCCCAGAGTGTCCACGGCGAGAGCAGCACTTCCGGGAGCGCGAGTTCGCCCGGGGCGTCGCCGAGCGCCACATTGCCCAAGGCCACGAGCGTGCCTGCGATCAGCGGCGCTACAAGCAAGGCACCCAGCAGGCGCTGAGCGAAGGCCAGGCGCGTGGCGAACAACGCCAGCAGGGCAAGGAAGCCAGCCACGAGCATCCAACCTGCGACGCCTTCCGGCTGCTTCGCGGCGCTTGCGTTTTCCGTCTGCGGGGGCGTGTCCTCGGTGGGGCGGCTGGTCGTGTCGCCGTCCTTGTCCCATGGTTCCTTCGTGGAGCCGTCCGCACTCTCGCGCAGCTCAGCTAGATGCTGGCCGTGGAGGATCAGCTTGCGCTCCATGGCCAAGCGCCCCTGGGTGGTGGCGCGCAGGATGCGCCAGCGTCCCTCGGCGCGCGCCACGACCAGGGCGACCTCGCTCGCCTTCTCGAAGGAGTCCGAGCCGTCTGGCTTGGCGATGGTGGTCTGGACGGTGGCGTAGACGACGCCGCCTTCGCCCGCTTCGTCGAGCTTGACGTCTGTGATCTTCAGCGAGCGGATGCTGAGGTCCGTCGCCTGGAAGATCAGGTGGTAGCGTTCGAGCAGGGCCTTGGCCGCGTCTTCATCGGTGAGATGCAGCAGCGTGGCAACCTTGCCTAGGTCCTCGGCGGCCATGGCGTCGTAGTAGCTGCGTACGAGGGTGTCGATCTCCGGCCGAGCGTCCTCCGCCGTGAAGGCCGGCGTGGCGAAGGCGAGCAGCAGGATGAGCGGGAGTACGGATCGCATCAGTCCCCCTTCTTCCAGAGCCACATGGTGACGCTACGTGCTGCGGTCGTGCGGTAGCCGTCCGCGTCGGTGACCGTCACGAACACCGGCATGAGCAGCGTGTCCTTCTGCGCGTTGCACACCGCCTCGAACTGGCGGTGGAGCTTCAGCATGAACTTGGCATTCTCGTATACGACCTTCAGGACCTCGAGGGGGACGCCGGACTTCGAGATCACATCGCTCATCTTGCTGAGCCTCCCGGCGTCTAGCAGCTTGCTGCCCCATTTGGTGGCGAACTCGGCGTTCTTGGCCTTGTCCGAGATCTCGATGATGCCGCCCACCGTGTCCCATGCGTTGATGAGTTTGTCCTCCGTCCCGGAGGTCTTGTCATCGATCTGTTGCTCGATCTTGTCGGTCGTCTCCACGACGCTCCAGAGCTTCTTGGCTCCGTTGAGTACGTCCTCCGCGTAGGCGGCTTGGCCTGCGGCGAGGTGCTTCAGGGCCGCGTCCGAGAGGTGGGCGTTGCCGATGAGCTTGTTGGGGATGGACGCGTAGGCGCCCGCAGCGGAGACCTGTTTCAGGAATGCGGTGCCAGCCTTGTCGAGCACGATCTTGCCTGCGAGCTGAAGGTTGAAGAGGCCAAACTCCTTCCACAGGGCTTGCGGCTGCTTGGTCAGGTCCATGCCCCAGGCCGGGGGTTGGTAGAAGAACACCAACTGCTTGCCGTCATGCTTGGGCAGGTACATCTTCCGGATGTAGCGCTCCTTCACGCGGGGGATGCGCATGCGGCCCATGACGCGGATCTCCACATCGAAGGAGGTGCTGTCGGGGTCGTCGATCTCGAGCAGGGAGCCTGGCTTGGGCTGCCAGTTGCCCGCTGTCACATCGATCATGCGGAACTTCGTGATGTGGGGGAACGGGCTGACCAGTCGGTAGTCCGTACGGCAGGTCAGCTTGGTGAGGACGTCTGTGACCACGAGCTCGGCGCGCACGGGGAAGTAGTGGAGGTACTCGCGGTTGTGCAGGACCTTCGGCAGGCCGGGCAGCAGGCCCGCCGCGGGGAAGTCGAAGGTGACCGCGCCTTGCTTGTTCGTCGTGAGCGTGTCCGGAAGACTGCGGATCTTGCCGTGGGCGACCCAGGAGGCCTTGCGTGTGCGGTGGTTCCACTCGGGCGGCAGGCTCACCCTGACCTCGCGTTCCTTCAGCGGCTTGCCCTCGTTGGTCAGGTGCAGCGTCACGCGCTGCAGCTTGCCGTTGGCGACGAGCGGGCCTCGAGACTCCAGGCGGCAGGCGAAGTTCGTGAGCTTGCGTGCCATGACCAGGTCGAGCGTCTTGGTCCACGGCTTCTCGCCCGTGCCGTGCGCGACAAGCTTGTAGCGGCCGTTCTTGTCGGTCGTGGTGGAGAGGTCCTGCTCCATGGTGACGACGGTGGCGCCGGGGATCGGTGCGCCCTCCGTGTCGCGGACCACGCCGGTGATGGTCACCCGCCCGGCGCTGTACTCACTCTGCGAGACGCGCTCGACGGCGCCGGCGTAGCCCTCGAGGCTGGCCGCGATGCGGACTTCGAAGACATCGAACGCTTCCTCTGTGAGTGGGGGATCGTCCGCGTCGGTCTTTTGCTTCGGAGGGGGGGGCGTGGCTCCGCCTGCCCTGTAGTCCTGGAGAAGCTTGCGCATGTAGCGCATGGGGCTGCCTGCAGTGCCGTTTGTGGTGACGGTGAGGGTCACAAGCGGGGAGACGTCGACGGTCATGGTGCGGATGCGCGGCATGGTGGTGTTCGACGTGGGGGTCTTGTAGGTCCATGAGGGGGTGTCTCCTTCCAAGACGCTGTAGCCCTCGATGGTGTGCCGCGTCTTCTTGACGGTCGGCACGCCGCCGGTCTGGACCTCCTTGGAGGCCTTCTGCATGATCTCGGCCAGCTTCAAGAGTGCCTTCTTGTGCTTCGCGCTGCCGTGGGCCAAGCACTGGAAGCTCACGCCTCCGTCGCCCATGCGTTTCCAGACCGAGAGGTCGAAGCCGCCGGCATCGTCCGTCGAGCGTTCGACGCGCATGCCGAACTCGAAGTGGTCCGCCGTGCCTTGGAGCAGGCGCGTGTAGCGGTCGATCTCGCCCGCCTGTGTTGAAGGGGCCGCAAGCAGCAGGAGCCCGATCACGGGCAACAGCGCCAAGCTGTGTCGGCGTACACACGATCTGCGGAGCATGACGCACCTCCGACCGGGCGAGCCGTGCGAACAGCACATCTCGCGTAGGCAGCGGACTGGGAGCAAGGGGCGTGCCGAGGTGCCGGGCTCCGTACATGCGCAGAGGCAACGGGCCGGTCTCGCTACCCCAGGACGCCCTATCGACTGCTGGCTGGAGGCGCTCCCCACGCAGTCCAAGCCGCCCAGTAGAAGGGGTGACTCCAGCGCGGGCGGGCTCTCACAAGTCGCTGGGCCTCTCGCAATGCGGAACCGACGTTCGTTCGGGCGCCGTCCGAGCCGGGCCGTAGATGCTTGTAGAGCGCGGTCATGAGAAGGCGGGTCGCCTCGTCGTCGACCAGCCACTGGCTTCCGACGACTTGTTGCGCGCCGGCCGCATGGAACGCTTGGACGAGCCCGATGACGCCGTTTCCCGCGGTCGGCAGCCCGAGGGCTGTCTCGCAAGCAGACAGCACGACCAGATCGACACCGTCAAGGTCAAGCCCCGACACTTCAAGCGCGGTCATGATGCCGTCGTCTGTGCCGCCACCGTCGTGAACGTTGGCGCCCGCGAGCGCAAGCCCTGCGAGGAGCAGGGGGTCGTGCCCCGAGGCCAAGCGGCGTTCGGCGCTGCCACCGAGCCACTCCTGTTTCGCGTCCCCGGGCCGCAGTCCGCGCATCACATCGGTCCGAACGAATCCATGCGTAGCAATGTGCAGGGTTCGCGCCGATTCGGCGTGCCGCGCGACGGCAGCCTCCGTTGCCGCTGCGCCGCGAAGGAGTTCAACCGTCCCGCTCGCGGAAGCGCGAACGGCCTTGGCCTCGGCAGCGGCGCCGGGCAGGGCCAGGAACGTGCGCTTTGCCCGCGGGCGGACCGGCGTGGTCGCGGCCTCCTTCTCGGAGCCCTTTGGCGGGGCGGCGTTGTCGTAGTCCACGCCGCCGACTACCAGCACGCCCTCGCGCTTGCGCACCTTGAAGTCGCGCGCGACGAGGTCTTGCGGTGTCGTCAGGAAGCGGAGGTCGAACTGGTCCATGAGGTAGGTGGCCTTGCCGTGGCCAGGCAGGGCGCCGATCGGCACGGTCGCGAGGGCGGAATCCGGCACGAGGTAGACGACCCGGACACCCTCGTCAAGGCGCGCGGCCAGGGGCGCCCACACGAGGCCATGGAGTGCCTGCGCTGCGTCGCGCCACGACTTCTCTGTTACCTGGACTCCCGGGTCGGACGCGAACTCGGCAAAGAGCTGACCCGCCTCGTCGATCTTGGCTGCGTCACCCAGGTCGACGCGAGAGACGTCGCCGGTCCGCCGGTACACCCAAGCCATGTAGTGCTTGCCAACACGAACGATGTCCACCACGGCGGCATCGTCCCGCAGGGCCGACCGGATGGCACTGAGATTGACGCGGATCCGGGCCCTTGCCGTCCCGAGTGCGGCATGCTTCTTCTCGAGCTCGCGCCACAGCGCGTCTCGCGCGGCCACGGCGTCGGCGTACGTCTTGCGCCAGAGTGCGCGACGAGACGCTCGCGTCTTCTTGGGCTCGCGCGGCGGAAGCGTCGATGCGATCACGGCGATGCGACTCTCCGCTTCTCGCAGGGCCTCCAGCTTGGCGGGGTCGCCGCGTCCGACGATGCGTGCCGTGCGGCGCTGCTCCATGACGGCCCGCGCCGCCAGGCCGCGAAACCGCAACACGACGTCGTAGCCGGTCTCTCCCAGCTTGGGTGCGATGCGCAGCCATCCGCGCACCGAACCCCAGGCAGCATGGACCATGCTGCGTGCCTCGGATGACGTCAGGGTCGAGAGGCGCCGTGTGAGGCGCGCTTCATGGGAGGCGAGCGCTTCCAGATAGAGCTGCTTGGCTTCCGCATGCTTGCCCGTCTCCGCGAGTGCATCGGCGAGGGACAACGCTGCGGCTGCAACCAGGGGATGCTGGGGGCCGTACGCTGCCTTGCGCCCCTCGAGACTCCGACGCAGGGCGAGGGCTGCCGGCGCATGCCGCTTGAGTTTGGAAAGCGCGAAGCCGAGGTTGTAGTCGGCACCGGCAACGTCCGGATGCTCCTTCCCCAGGTCGCGTTCGTAGATCTTGCGCGACTCCTCGAACAGGGGAAGGGCCTCCTCCGCCTTGCCCGCGTGGACGAGCATGACGCCGAGGTTGCTGCGGATCTTTGCGGCTGCGGCCGTGTCCGTCCCCTGGACTTCCTCGACGATCTTGCGCGCCAGCCGCGCGTGGCGCTCCGCGTCGCCAAATCGACGCTGGCGGAGGGCGACGGTTCCCACGCGCCCGTTGAGGATGCCCACATACAAATGCGCCGGACCCAGGGCTTCGACGAGCACAGCCAAGGACCGCTTCAGGACCCGCTCGGCCTCGCTGTATGCCCCCTGATCCACCAGAATCTGGCCGAGATTGGCCAGTGAGATCGCGACCTCGGGGTGCTTGGCGCCGAAGTTGGCTTCGGTGATCGCGAGGGCCTGCTCCGCCAGCGCCACGGCCGCTTCGAACTCCCCACGCTCGACATGGACGAGACCGCGGTTGTTCAGTGCGGACGCAACCTCAGGGTGGCTGTCGCCGTGCTTCTTTCGCTGGGCAGCCTCGACTTCCTGGAACAACGCCAGCGCGCGGTCGAGTGCGCCAAGCTCGAGAAGGTGCAGTCCAAAGCGCTGCTTCGTTGCGAGAGTCTCTGGATGATCGCCACCAATCGACGTGGTTTGGATGGCGATCGCTCGGATGAACGCAGCCTTCGCCCCCTGCAAGTCACCGGTCTTCGCAAGCACTTGCGCGAGGGCCGCGAGATCTTCAGCGACCACCTTGTGGTCCTTGCCACGCAGTGCCTCCATGATTTGCAGGGACTTCTCCAGGTGCTGCCGGGCTTCGCGATAGAGGCCTTGCCCCTTGAGCACCATGCCCAGGTTGAAGTGGGCACTCCCCATCAGCCCGTCGCCCGGCGGCAGCACGCGTTGGCGCAGTTCGAGGACGCGGCGCGCTAGCGGAATGGCCTCCAGGAACTTCTGCTTCTGATTCAGCGCGACCGTCTGGCGTTCGAGTTTCCTCGACTCCACGACTTCGGGGCTGAGCCGCGGATCCGGTGCGGGCTCCTTTGCGGGGTCGTCTTCGCCGTGGGCGGGCGCAGCGAGTGCGAGAATCAACAGAAGGCTACAGAGTCCACGCCGCATGCACCGAATCTCCCCTGGGGAGCGCGATCATCGTTCGGCTAGCGATAGGGAGCCAGTCCTATTCGTACGAGATCCGAACGACGGATACCGGCTCGCACCCACCCATCTCGTCGAAGTCGCCCGCAGCGTCAGCCCAGGAGTGCGGAAGCGACGGGGGAGGGGGGGCAGGCACTGTGTGCACCCCCCGGTGACGCGCTCACGAACCGGTGCAATGGGTGCCGTACTCCCTTGCCACCTCATGGACTTCGAGTTCGACCTGCGCTACCGACGGGTGAACTTGGTACGCGTCGCCGTGTCCTGCACCTCCGCGAAACGCCCGGCGCCTCCCGCCGCTCTAGGAGATGTCGTGGATGAAGCGGTGGTCGGCGGACTGTCGAACGAACGAAGGAAGGGAGGTTGCGCCATGCAACCCAGGAATCTGGCTCGCCTTCTGCTGCTTGCTGTCGCGTGCTCACTCAGCTTCTCGGGTACCGCCGCCGGACGTGACGGCCCCGTCTTCATCGGGATCCCGGACAAGGAGTTTGCCAAGCACTATCGTGTGCAGCGGCAGCAGAATTGGTGCTGGGCTTCGTGCGCGGAGATGGTGCTGGCTCATAGCGGCGTTCGCCTGCCGCAAGAGGCGATCGTCTCCGGAATCAAGGGCATGCCGATCGACCGGGCGGGTTCACCCGCCGAGATGATTCGCACAACGAACGTCGTGATCAAGGACGCGAGCGGTGGAAGCGTCGTGCTGTCCGGTCAGTACGTCCCGGGCGCACCGCTTGCCCTCGTGCTCTACAACCACGTAAAGCAAGGCCGGCCCGTCATTCTCAACTACACGCAGGGTGGGTACACCGGGCATGCGGTGATCGTGACCGGCGTCGACGCAGATGTCGCGAAGGCTCGCAAGACAGGCATGCTGATGGTGAGCGGCGTCCACGTATGGGACCCGTTCGCCTACCGGTCGCAAAGAAACCAGTTCGGTGCCGTCGTCGGCTTCGTTCCTGACCCATCCCTCAGGCGCAAGCGCTACGGACTGCGCCTGCATCAGGGCCGACTCCACTTGACCCATCGCGTGAACGGCCAGAGCGTGGCGGTCATCACGGGGGTGATCCTCGTCGAGGCGACGAAGTTGTAGGCGCGGAGACGTCTCGGGGTGAGGGTCGAAACGGGGCGGGGGGCAGGCTCTGTGTGAACCGCTCGGAGACACAGTCACGAGCCGGTGCAACGTGGGCCTGGCGCCGTTGCCTGACGCGCTAGAGCGCGACGATCTTGGCGGCGTGGGTCTGTGCGGCAAAGATGTCGCCCATTCCGCCCACGACGCCAACCGCGACCTTGTCGCCCAGGTCAAACGCATCGACGCAGGTCTTGCAGAGAATCAGGCGTACGCCCTTCGCCTCGAGTGCTCGCAGCTGCTCGAGCACCGGAGAGCCGTCGCATGCGAGGTGTACGCCCTCCGTATAGAACGTGATCGCGCCGGGCAAGCGATCGTTCTCGATGCACATCGTCAACCAAACGCCGGCGAGCTTGAGTTGAAGGGCGGGGTCAGCATGCCCCAGGCCATTGCGGGTGAACGAGACGAGGGTGTCGGACTGCATGGGGGCTCCAGGGCAAGGGCGATGCCTTACCGGGATTCATCCTACGGATTGTGTGAACGCGCGGTCTCGAAGTCCACGAGCGCCTTCAACTGCGAGCACACCGACTTGGAGAGTGAGGCGTGCATGGGGTCCTCGCGGTCCACGTGCTCGATCTCGTCGTGGTAGCGCAAGACTTCGTGAAGGACATTGGAACGCCGCATGGCCCAGTACTCGACGAGGTCGATACCCAGAGGCTCGCAGAACGCGTCGATGATGGCGCCGTGGTGCTCGGCAAGAGCCTGGTCGAGCAGGCGGTCGCAGCTGAACACCGGATGACCCACGACGACATCCGTCCAGTCGAAGTGAACCACCCGTCCCGAGGCCTCATCAAGGTGCATGTTGCAGCAGCCGGAGTCCTGGTGGACGAGCGTGGCGGGGCTTGTGAAGTTGTCGATGAAGCGCGAGATGAACTCCGGAACGAAGGCTTCGAGTCGCGCCCGGGTTGGGCCATCCAGTCCCGCGAGGACGGGGCTGGCGAGCAGGTCGTGCACGGCGTCGCTCCATGCTTTCGCTCGTCGGTCGCGAACTCCCAGGGCGAGCCAGGCCTCGACATGGCTGCGTTCGCCCGCTTCGAGCTCGGCAAGGCCCCTGGCGGCGTCGCACCAGTAGTTGAGGGCGTGTGCGGGCGTGAGCTCGACGCCAGGGAGGGGACTCATCGCCACCGCACCGGGCCAGGTCGCCACGACCTCGGGCACGCGGTCCGGCCAGCGCTGAACGAGTCGGGCGAGAACCAGCTCTTCACCGGGCGGGAGTCCGTAGCCGTACTTGATCCACACGGGGCCCGCTTCGGTGTCCACGGTCTGGACGCACGAGCGACCCCAGGCCTTCTCCGTGCGGACGGCGCCAAGGCGAGGCCGGCCCACCTCAGCAAGAGCCGCATCCATGGCCGGCTCGGTCTCCGCGGGCCAGTTGGGCGCGGACCAGGGGGGCAAGGGCTTCATCCGCGGATTCAACCACGGCGCCGAGCTTGCGTGAACCTCGGCGGGTGGGGGGGGCGCGTCATGACGCCGCGCATGGCACCCTGGCGCGATCAGCGGAGGCGTCTCCCCCGAGTTGATCGACGCGCGCTTCGGTACTCCGCAGGGCAGAGGACTCAGGCGTCTCGGTCAAGCCGAAGGGAGGCCCGGGTGTCTCGCCAGTAGCTTGCCGCAGGATCGAGCAAGTCGCTCCCGGCCACGAGCGCGGCTGCGCGTTCTCTCAGCCCTTGATCACGCACCAAGGAGAGGATGGCCTCGCTCTTGACCGCATCGGCGCGTCGACCGGCCTCGCGAATTCCCTCGGCCATGGTTTTCGCGTCCATGGCTTCCGTGTCCATGTCCGTGAGGTCGATTCCCTCGGCACAGCCCATCGCTTCCATGAGTTGCTGGACCTCGCCTAGACATTCCTCCAGCCCTTCGTCGTGGTCTTGGGCCTCGCCGGTGATGCGGTAGTGGCCCTCTTCCTGCTGGCGCGCGAGCTCCAGGAACCAAGCCGCGTCGGTTGGGGAGTCCGAGGCCGCGAGCTCCGCGACAAAGCGCTCGGCGGGTGCTCGGAACGCACTCTCCCTGACGAGGCAGTGGATCAGTTCAGTCACCTCGTCGGTAGGGTCGACGTAGTTGAAGTACTTCAGGACCCATTCCTTGGCGCGGCAGGCGGCTTCGTCGAAGTGAATGATGTGAAACTCGGATGTCCACGCGTGAAGTACGTTTGCGAGACCTGTGGTCACGGCGTCCGTGGCGCCCAGGTCTTCAAGGTCCTCGGCGTGCTCGGAGAGCCAGGTCGCGAACCCGTCTAAGAACTCGCCGAATCCATCCCGACGCTCCACCAGGTACCGAATGGCAAGTGGGAGGTAGTAGGCGACTTCTTCGAACGTGCCGGCCGGGCACGGGTTGTAGAACGCCTTGAACTCTCGCCAGGTCAGGTCAGCGTCCTTCACCGCGAGGAGCGCCCGGCACAACTCGTCCGTCCAGTCGTTGTGGGGGTCGGACAGGGCGCGGGGGCGCGGCGGCCGCCGCCAGGCAAGCGGGTCGTTGGATTGGGTAGGCATCGCAGCGGGAGCGTACGCGGAGTTTGGGCCGAGGAGGGGCGGTCTCGGCACCCGCCCCGAGCACCCAGCCCATCCAGCGCCCGTTTCTGAGTGCCCTGGCGCGCGCAACTCCCTATGATCCACGGCCCTGGCGCGGGCCTGAGAGCCCCCCGGTGGCTTCGATCCTCGGAACCTCACTTGGAGAACTCGCATGAAGATTCGCATGGTTGTCGGTGCCGTATTCGCGGCTGGATTGATCGGCTTCCTCGCCGGCAATGGCTTCTCGGATGATGCCCAGCCGAGCGAAGAGGAGATGATGAAGATGATGGCGGAGCTCGCCACGCCCGGCCCCGGTCACAAGCTGATGGAGCCCATGGTTGGTGACTTCGACGCCGAGTCCACGCTGTGGATGCAGCCCGGTGATGAGAACCCCGTCAAGTCCACGGCCACGGCGTCAAGCAAGTGGATCTTGGGCGGTCGCTATCTCGCCACGGACTACAGCGGCGACCTGAAGGGCATGCCCTTCACAGGCCTCGGCATCTTGGCCTTTGACAACTTCAAGCAGCGGTACCAGAGCACGTGGATCGATAGCTTCAGCACCGGCATTGGCATGTCCACCGGTGCCGCGAGCAAGGACGGCAAGAGCTTCACGGTCAGCATGGTCTGGGAAGGTCCGATGGGGAAGATGCCCATGGAGACCCAGTGGATCGTCGTCGACAAGGACCACTTCATGATGCGCATGCACATGGAGGTGGGTGGCGTGAAGTTCAAGCACATGGAGCTGAAGTTCAAGCGTCGCGCGAAGACCGCCGGCGCCAAGAGCGGCGCATGCTGCCCCAAGCGTCCCGAGAACCGCGGCCCCGGCTACTAGTCGAGCGGGGCGGAGTGCTCCGCCGCAGAAAACACCCGTGAAGCTGTCGCCGGGCACTGCTGGCCCTCGTCCCGAAGAGCACCAAGGTAGCCGGGTGGGTGCTACGCCCGTGACGTGGACGTCACTTGTCGTCAGGTACGGGCGCGGGCTCACGGAGGACGACCCGGAGCTCGGCGCCGTCCGTCAACTCCGCTGGCGCGATCGTCCCCACGCGGTTGGCCTCGGGGATCGAGATCGTCGCGCCCTCGGTGCCCTCCGGGACGATCACCTCTGACACGCCCTTGGGGTCGTGCCAGAAGCGAGAGTCCGGCGTGGAGAGACCCGGACCCTGTCCCTTGGGCCAGGTCCAGTCGATCGCCACCAGCGGTATGGGCTCGCCGGCCTCGTCCACCACCTGGATCGTCACCCGGGGCAGGCGCGTCTCGAGCACCAACTCGATGTCTTCCTTGCCGTCCGTCGCTACGTCCTTCACGGAGACGGCGTACCAGAGGTGATGGGCCACCTCGATCGTGAGCGGTCCCGGTTGGATGTTGTCGAGCCAGAAGGTGCCGTCCGCATTCGATGGGGTCCAGTTGCCGCCGCCGGCCACGACCGCCGCAGCGACCGGGTCGCCGGAGCCATCGACCACGCGGCCACGCACCTCGCCGCCCGCGAGCACACGTGGGCTCCACGTGCTCTCGCCGCCAAGGCGCCTACGCTCGTGGCGAACACAGTCGATGTTCACGTGGATCGAGAGCACGGCTTCGCCGGCGGCGAAGTCGGTGAGTTCGTACGCTCCGTTCTCGTCCGTGATCGCGGTCGGGCATGCATCCAGGACGATCATGCGTTCGGTCTTGTCGTAGTCCGAGGGGGTCATGTCGCCTGAGGCGCGGACCGCCGCGCCAACGACGGGCTCGCCCTTCAGGTTGCGGATGACGCCCGAGAGCTTCGCTGACCGCGAAGGGAGGAGGACCCTGCCGATGTCAATCGCTTGGCCCGGGCGGATGCCTCGGAGCCGCGTAGCCACGATGTCTGCATAGCGCGCATGCCGCACGGTCATGAGCACCTCGCCGTTGCCGCCGAAGTGCACGGTGTCCAGATCCACAGGGCGGACCTCGAAGACGCCCTTCGCATCGGCAAGTACGCGCCCGATCTGGCGAACCCGGTGGTCGTAGTAGGCCTGACGCACGTAGAAGCTCGAGTAGAGGATCACCTCCGCGCCCGGGATCGCCTCTCCCTCGGCATCGACGATCGATCCACGGATCGCGGCTTTGGCTGGGTCCTTCGTGTCCTCTTCGGCCTCGGTCGGGGCACGCGCGTCATGCGTCAAGGTCGCGAGGCCCTGCCACGTGTAGCTGCCCGTCGTGCCGAAGTCGCCGCGGATGCCGTAGGCGCCTGGTTGCCCCACGACGTAGGCGCGCGGAAGCTCGAGGGGACGCTCTTCGGCCGAGCCGAGCTCATCGACCACGCTGCCGGGGGCCGCCGGATACTCGCCCTGGCCCAACAAGCGGAAGGCTTCGGCCGTGAAGAGGAGGAGTCGACTGGTGGGCTCTGCCGTCGTATCTGCCGCGGCTTCGTCGAGCGCGGCGGATCCCGCCTTGGCGTTCGGCCGTGCGCCCTCTGTTCCGGCGGGCTGTGTCCCAGGAGCCTCCGCCCCGCGGACCGCAAGGGTCGCAGCGCTGGGTTCATCCCTCGCGACCGATCGCTCGGGGTCAGCCGAAGGCTGCGTGTCGTCGGGACCGTTCCACATCGCAATGAACACAGTGCCCACGGCCGCGAGGAGCACGAACACGAGAAGGGGGGCGGGCAGCCTGGCACCGGGCGTAGCCGACATCGCACCTCCGGGGACCCGCTTGGCGGGCACTCAGTCTACGCGAGCGTGCGCCCTGGGGGACTCACGGCGCCTCGTCCTCAGGTGACCGTCCGTCAGCGCCGAACTTCAGGCGCGCGACGAAGAAGGTGGTCAGGCAGAGGCACGCGATCACCAAGACGATGGCGGCCTGCATGTTGAGGCGGAAGGTGAAGCCGTCTGCATGCGCGATGACGACGTTCTCCTCCTGCAGTCGCTCCACTTCCCCTTCGAGGGCGTCGGCGCGGGCCTTGTGCGCCATGGCGTCGGCCTCGAGCCGCTCGACGTCGCCCTCCAGCGCCTCGACGCGGGCCCCGACTTCGGGATCACCCAGGTCGATCTCCGGGCTGACCGTGATGTCTGGATCACAGCCCCCGAGGACGATCAGGCTCAGGAAGAGAAACAGCACCACCGCCGGCCTGGATCGAGCACGCATGGAGACCTCCTGCCAGTCCCAGGGTACGGGGCAAGGGAGGCCCCGCCGGCACGGGCCGGCCCGGTAGGATTTCGGCATGCGAAACGCCGCCGCCGCTCTGCTCACCGTCCTGATCGGCTTCTTCGCCTCGACCGCGCGTGCCGAGGACGGGGAGGCCAAGAAGCCGGCGGCCAAGCCGATCAACGAAACAGGACCCCTGCGCAAGCCGGGCGCCGCCTTCGAGCGCGTAGCCACCGGATTCGGCTTCACGGAAGGCCCCGCCGCGGCGGCGGATGGGACGCTGGTGTTCAGCGACATCCGCGGCAATCGCATCCATCGCTTCGATGCGCGAACCGGCAAGACCAGCGTGGTTCGCGAAGACAGCGGCGGCAGCAACGGACTGATGTTCTCAGCCGACGGCGCACTCATTGCCTGCGAGGGGCGCAGGCGTCAGGTGGTGCGACTGGTGTTGGCCAAGGGGGGCGGCATTGCCAAGAGCACCGTCTTGGCCTCGCACTGGGAAACGAAGCGCCTGAACAGCCCCAACGACCTGGCGCTCGATGCCCACGGCGGCGTGTGGTTCACGGATCCGCGCTACGGCCGGAGGAACGACGACCGCGAGATCGATACCGAGGCGGTCTACTACCGCGACGCCAAGGGCGCCGTGCATCAACGCATTGCGGACGTGCCCAAGCCCAACGGCATCCTGCTCTCGGCCGATGGCGCCACGCTCTATGTCGCGGACAGCACGGGCAAGCGCGTGGTCGCCTACCCGGTGACAGCCGCGGGGACGGTCGGCAAGCGCCGTGCGTTTGCCGATCTCGACCTCAAGGCCCGCGGTGGGCCGGACGGCCTCACACTCGACGCCCGGGGCAACGTGTACGCCGCGGGGCAGGGCCACATCTGGGTCTGGTCTGCGGTCGGCATTCAACTCGGCAAGTGGCCGGTGCCTGAGTCGCCCGCCAACTGCACGTTCGGTGGCGCGGATGGACGCACCCTCTTCGTGACGGCGCGCTCCTCGCTCTACCGCATGCCCATGCTCGTCGGGGCGGCTCAGCGCCCCGTACGCAAGTCTGCTACCGGGAATGCAGCCAAGGCCAAGCCTGCAAGCGACACGGGCAAGAGCCCGGCCGGCAAGTAGGTAGCCCCGTACGGGCCATATTACGCGGGCTGGGCCGCGGCCTCGACGACGCAGCCGGCCTCGATGTGAACGCGATGCGTTCCAGCGCGGGCAGCCTCCGGGCTGTGGGTGACCATGAGGATGGCGGTGCCGTGCTCGGCGTTGAGATCCCCGAGCAGCTTGAGCACGTCGTTGGCCAGCGCGGGGTCGAGGTTCCCCGTCGGCTCATCGGCGAGGACGAGGGCGGGCTCGTTCGCCAACGCGCGGGCGATGGCGACGCGCTGTTGCTGGCCGGCGGAGAGCTCTCGCGGCAGGTGATCGGCGCGGTCGCCGAGGCCGACGCGCTCGAGGAGTTCCAGTGCGCGCGTCTTCTGTTGCTTGCCCTTCGAGCCCGCGATCACCAGCGGCAGCGTGACGTTCTCACGGGCGCTGAGGTAGGGGACCAGGCTGAAGTTCTGCATCACGAAGCCGAGGTTCTTGTGACGAAACGAAGCCCACTGCGCGTCGGAGAAGCCCTCGAGCTGCGTGTCGCGGAAGCGGATGCGGCCAGCCGTCGGCTTGAGGAGTCCGGCCAGGGTGAGTAGCAAGGTCGTCTTGCCCGAGCCCGAGGGGCCGGTGACGGCAACGAAGGCGTTCTCCTGGATCTCCAGGTTCACATCGCGCAAGGCGTCCACGCTGACGTCACGACGCTGGTAGCGCTTGCCGAGGTTCTCGGTTGTGAGCAGCACCCTAGATCTCCTGCATGTTCGCGCTGGGATCAAACCGCGACGCGAGCCACGCCGGCAGCAGGGAGCCGAGGACGGCGACCGTGACCGCGAGCGCCACGCTGCCGGCGATCCAGCTGGGCAGCGCGCGCACCTGGAGGCCGAGGGTGTCGGGGCCCATGGCTGTGACGACGCCGGTGCCCAGCGCGTAGCCGAGCAGTCCGCCGACGACGCCGAGCACGATGGCTTTCGAGAGCAGCATCCCGATGATGCGCAGACGGCGTGCGCCAAGCATGCGGAGGATGCCGATCTCGCGGCGGCGCTGCGTGACGTTGCCCCACATGTAGTTGCCGATCGACAGCCCACCGACCAGCAGGACGATGACCAGGATGCCCCAGCTGATCTTGTCCATCAGCTGGTTGGTCTCCTGCTGGGTCGAGACGATCTGCTTGATGCCGGTGACGCGGGTGTCCGGCAGGACGTTGCGCAGCTTGCCGAGCAGGCCGTCGCTGATCTGCTCACAGCAGCCCATGACCTCGATGGCGCTGACCTGGTGGCCGATCCCCAGCATGGTCTGCATGGCGTGGAGATGCATGAATAGGCGGTCATCGTCGACCGTACCCGTCTCCGGCAGCACAGCGCCGATCGTCAGCGTGACGGGCTTGCCGTGCTCGTCGCGCAGCTCGACCTTGTCACCTTCCTTCTTGCCCAGGCGCTTGGCCGCCTGCGCGCCAAGGAGGCACTCGTCTTCGCCCAGAATGTCGATGACCTTGCGCTGCAGGCGCGGGTCGGCGTGCGCGCCGAGCGAGCCACTGCAGACGTGCTCGACGGTAGCTCCTTCAAGTCCCTCGAGCTGCCAGGTCGGCTTGGAGGCAACCTCGCTGTCCGGCAGGATGCCGGTGACGACGAGCCCGATGCCTTCCGCCTTGCGGCGGCGCGTGAGCTTGGGCGAGATGTTCTCCACGCCAAGCAGGGCGCTGGTGACCATGCGCTCGACGTACTCCTCGGGAAAGGTCGGCGCGTCGATGTCGGCGGTGTGGTAGTCGTCCACCGTGGCGCCCTGCGGGAGGACGAGCACGTTCGCGCCCAGGCTGTCGAGCTTCACGGCGACGGCATGTTCGGACGCGATCGTCACGGACCGCACGCCCACGATGACGGCGATGCCGAGCGTGATGGCCACGAGTCCCGAGACGAGGCTCGAGCGGCGGTGACTCAGTTCCTTCCAGGCGACCCCGGCGAGATTCATGGCTACTTGCAGCCCTTGCAGCTCGGGTCGCCGCAGCAGGGCTTCTTCTTCGTGGTGGCGAGGATCTGGGCGGCCTTCGTCGCACCGACAAGCCTGCCGAGGGTCTGCCCCTTCGGGTTCATCACCACGAGCGTCGGCTGGGTCGACTTGGGATCGATCTTCCACTCGCGCAGGAACTTCTGCTCGGCGGGGGAGGTGACGTCGACCAAGACGGCACTGATCTTGCCCTTGCCCTGTTGCACCGTCTTGGAAACCTCGGCGAACAGCGCGCTCTCCTGCTTCATCCGGCCATGGCTGAAGACCACGAGCGCCGTCTGGCGCTGGCTGAGGAGCTTGAGGTAGCGGGCCTTGGACGGCGTCGGCACAAGGCGGAGCAAGCGCGCGAGCGCGCCCTTCTTGACCAGCGAGGCGCCAGCGCCGACGCCGTTGGGCGCGATGACCATGACGATCGGCACGGGCGCACCGGCGACCCGGTAGCCACGTACGGCAGCGGCCTGCTTCGGGTCGGAGCGGTTCAGCTCGAGCACGACGCTGTTCTTTGTCCCCTCCATGGCCTGCTTGGCCACGCTCCGGGCGGCCGCGAGATCCTTGCCCGCGGCATCCGTGACGACGAGGAACACCGTCTTGCCGGCCTTGTTGGCCGCGGTGATGTCGTCAAGGGCAGCCGCACTGCCCACCCCGGGCTGGGCCAGGAGGGTCGCTGCGAGGAAGGATGCGGCGAGAGCTAGGCGAAGCAGGGGCATAAGAAGGCCTCCGGGAGGTTGAACTGTGAGTCTACCCCGTTGTCCTCGGGGGGCTGGGATTTCTGCCGGGAGTAGGGAGTCGTCCAAACACCCTCGGTCACGGTCGCTCGGTGCCCAAGAGACCGTGGGCAGCGCATGCCTCTGCCACCCTCAGGGCCGTCTCTCGGGGCAAGCGCGCGTCCGGGATGAAGCCTCGCGCGAGGTCCCCTGATTGGCGTACATTGCGCGCCGAGGGCGCGCCGGCAGGATGGCCTGGCGGCGCGTGGCACGTGAGTCTCGGCGGGCAGCGATCCGCCACGCTGGAGGTAGACCGCATGGACCTGAGCTCGCCCACCACCGGACTGCAGCATCTGCAAGGCGCCCACTGGAACCTCAGCGTCCCGGAACTCTACGAAGAGATCGTGCGGCGCAAGGAGGGACGCATCGCGTTCCGGGGGCCGATCGTCACGAACACGGGCGAGTACACAGGTCGCTCGCCGCACGACAAGTACATCGTTCTCGACGGAGTCACCGACGAGAACGTCTGGTGGGACGGCGGCGAGGCGCGCCGCTTCACGCCGGCGCAGTTCGACCGGCTTCTCGCCCGTCAGCAAGCCTACCTCCAGGGCCGTGACGTCTTCGTCCAGGACTGCCACGCCGGGGCCGACCCCAAGCACAAGCTGGCCGTGCGCGTCATCACCCAGAACGCCTGGCATGCCTTGTTCGCCAGGAACATGTTCATTCAGGAGGATGACGCGGCGAAGCTCGCCGAGTTCGCTCCGGACTTCACCATCGTCCACACGCCGGACTTCCTCGCCGATCCCGAGACGGACGGCACGCGCTCCGAGGTGTTCATCGTCCTCAACTTCGCGCGGCGGATGATCCTCATCGGCGGAAGCAAGTACGCCGGCGAGATCAAGAAGTCGATCTTCACGACGCTCAACTACCTGCTGCCGCTCAAGGGCGTGCTCGGCATGCACTGTTCAGCGAACGTGGGGGCCGATGGCGACTCCGCGCTCTTCTTCGGCCTCTCCGGCACCGGCAAGACGACCCTCTCGGCTGACAGCGAACGCGCCCTCATCGGCGACGACGAGCACGGTTGGAGCGAGGACGGCATCTTCAACTTCGAAGGCGGCTGCTACGCCAAGGTGATCCGACTCTCGCCCGAGGCGGAGCCGGAGATCTATGCCCAGACGCAGAACTTCGGAACGATCCTCGAGAACGTCGTGTTCGCCGAGGGCACGCGGCACCTCGACCTGGATGATGCGACGTTTACCCAAAACACCCGCGCGTCCTACCCGCTAGGCAACGTGCCGGGCGTCGTGGCCGACGGCCGCGGCGGGCATCCGAAGAACGTCGTCCTGCTCACCTGCGACGCCTTCGGCGTCATGCCGCCCATCGCGCGGCTCACGCCCGCGCAGGCCATGTACCACTTCATCAGCGGCTACACGGCGAAGGTCGCCGGCACGGAGCGCGGTGTCACCGAGCCCAAGGCCGCGTTCTCCGCGTGCTTCGGCGCGCCGTTCATGCCGCTGCACCCGGCCGAGTACGCAAAGCTCCTGGGCCAACAGACGTCGGCGCACGAGAGCACTTGCTGGCTCGTGAACACGGGCTGGTCGGGGGGGCCGTACGGCGAAGGCGAGCGCATGGCGATCCAGCACTCCCGAGCCTTGCTCCGGGCGGCCCTGGACGGTCAGCTTGCCGACGTGGAGTTCCGCGAGGACCCGACCTTCGGCTTCGACGTGCCCACGAGCTGCCCGGGGGTGCCCAGCGAGATCCTCGATCCGCGCGCGACGTGGTCAGATCCCGCCGCCTACGACGATCGGGCGGCCGGCTTGGCCGAGATGTTCCAGCAGAACTTCGAGCGCTTCGCATCGGGCACGACGGCCGACGTCCGCGCGGCCGGTCCCCGGATCGCGCTCACGTCCTGAGCTGTGGGGGAGCACTCCTGCGGATCGGGGCTCGCGCGCTCAGCGGTCCGAGCTGCCTGACTTCATGGCAGCCTTGGTCTTCTGGATGGCGTCGCTCGCGTAGGTCCTGAGCCAGTCGGGCGTGCCGGCTTCAAGCAGCGGCTCCAGCCAGCGGAGCGCTTCCTTGGGCTGGCCGAGCTTGCGCCGCAGCTCGCCCACGAGGTAGCGGATCGCCACCTTCTCCTCGACCGGGCGATCCGCCTCCTTCGTGAGCGACTCGAAGAGCGGCACCGCATGCGCGATGTAGACGCGCTCGCGCGCGATGCGCGTCTCGACGTCCTCCACGAGGGTGCTGACATGAGGAGCGAGTTCCTTGTTGGCGCTCCGTAGCTTCCCGATGACGCGGGCGGCAGCCGGACTCTCGCCGCGTGAGAGGAACCGGCGCGCGGCGGCAAGCCACCGATGGACGCGCTCCGGCGCCGTCAGGGGCAGCTTCGCGTTGTCGGCGTCGTTCTCGAGTGCCTTCGCGATCGCGATCGTCCGGTCGTAGGACTTGCGCCGAAGCTCCTTCGGGAGGCGCTTGAAGTAGGCGGACCACAGCGCATGGAGGGGGTCTGCCAGCGTCTTGGGCCGCGCCAGCTGAAAGCGCTGTGTCTGGGCCGTGCGCAGGCGTCCCCACGCCCGCGTCTCGGCGGACGCCTTTTTCAGCACATCAACCTGCGAATCGAGGTCCCAGCGGATCCACGCGGGGATCGCGTCGATGCGCTTCGCCTTCGGGTCGATCTTCTGCGCGGCGACCAGCGGGTTCTTGACCTTCAGACGGGCAATGAGTTCCTTCGAGGGACCCTCGGGGTCGAAGTCCTCTTCGTGGCCCGTGTAGGCGCACTGCGGACACGTCCAGCACGCGAGCAGGAACGGCTGATCTCCTGCTGCGTGCCCACAGAGGTCGCGATCCTGGCCGCCGAAGGTGTTCGTGCTGTGGAGTTCGTAGCCCTGGAACTTGTTCTCGCAGACGGGGCAGGTCACATCGACCCAATCACCGGTCGTTGCACTCGCCACGCTCGTGGCGAGAACGAGAATGCCCAGTCCGAGCGTGATCAGTCGCAGCATGGAACCCTCCGCACCTGCGCCGTGGGCGCGCAGGCGAGCATACAGGACGCGGGCGCAGCGGAGTTTGGTCGGAAGCAGGCCGCCTTGCCCGCGAAGCGCTTGCCTAGACGAGATTGTCGATGGCCGCCTTCGCGTCGCGCAGCCCTACGCCGGTGCGCTCGCGGTAGTCCTTGATCGCGGCGATCTTGCCGTCCCGTTCGAGGATTGGGCGCGCCGCTTCGAGGGCGTCGGCATCCGGCGGCGCAGCGGGCGGCAGCGGCTTGCCGGGGTTGAGGCGTCCGAGGACGAAGCCGAGAAAGAGCGCGCCACCGATCAGAAGGTAGGCCGTTGAGGCGTCCATGGGCTCTCTCCAGATCCGGCCATCGAGACCAAGAGAGCCTACGAGTCAGGGAAGCGGCTCGGATTCGTGGATTCCGCGTGGCGACGTCGCGTCGGGCACGGCTCCCGGCCGACGCGAGGCCTGGCCCCGTTCTGCGCCAGCCTCGTGACTCGTCGTCAGGTCCCAGTCCCAGCCGCCAGCAACGAGCCGTATCCTGACAGGGTTCGATTGTAAGCGGTGCGTGAATCGGCCGGCACTGCGCTGAATCTGGGCTCTCGCACGTGTCGAGGATGCTCCCAGACGTGGTCTGGGGGACAGTGGAATGACGCTTTCGCGCTTGAACTTGGGCATCCTGACCACAGTCTGGGCGCTCGGGGTCGTCTTCTGCCTCTGTGGGTTGGCCGCCTACGAAGGCAGGCCGGGCGCGAAGGAGCCTGCTCCGGCGTGCTGGCCCGAGGACAGTCTTCTGGCCGCGCCGGCGGGTCGCTACCGGCTGCTGATGTTCGTGCATCCGGGCTGCCCCTGTACCCGGGCCAGTGTTGCCGAGCTCGGCAAGCTCCTCAGCCACACGGCGGATCGCGCGGATGTCGATGTCGTGGTCTTCCGGCCGGACGCCGAGGCCGAGGCCTGGGCCGAGACCGGGCTCTGGGACTCCCTGTGCGCGCTTGCCGGCGTGCGCGTCCGGCATGACCGCGGTGGGCGCGAGGCACGCCGCTTCCGCGCGGCAACCTCCGGCCATGTCGCACTGTTTGATGCGCACGGTGCGCTGCGCTTTCACGGCGGGATCACGGCGACGCGCGGACACGAGGGCGACAACGCGGGCTCCGACGCCGTGCGTGCGTTCCTTCGGCAGGGTGCCTCGGCGACGATCGAGACGCCCGTGTTCGGCTGCCCGATCTACGTGCCCGCTTCGCCCCGACAAGCAACGGCCCCTGAGGGGGACGTCTGATGAGCAACACGATCGACGCTGCCACCATTCAACGCGCCGCGGTGCTCTTCGATGAAGAGTCTCGTGCCCTGGCCATCCGGACGGACCGCTTCCTCCTGAAGCTCTTGATCGCGCAGTGGGCCGCGGTGGTTATCCTCGCGCTGGTCGTCACGCCGTCGACGTGGATCGGCGCCCAGTCCAGCATGCACCTCCACCTCCGCGCTTCGCTGGTGCTCGGCGGGTTGCTTGTGGGGTTCCCCGGGCTGCTGGCCGCCATGCGACCCGGGACGCATCTGTCACGCCATGTCCTGGCGGCGGCGCAGATGCTCTTCTCGGCTCTGCTGATCCACGTGATGGGTGGCCGCATCGAGACCCACTTTCATGTGTTCGGCTCGCTCGCCTTCCTCGCCTTCTATCGCGACTGGCGCGTGCTGATGACGGCCACCATCGTCGTGGCCGCGGACCATGCGCTGCGAGGCATCTACTGGCCGCAGTCGGTGTTCGGGGTGCTGAACGCCAGCCCCTGGCGCTGGGTCGAGCACGCGTTCTGGGTCCTGTTCGAGAACACCTTCCTCGTCATGTCGACCCTCAAGGCGGTGAAGGGAATGCGCGCGGGCGCGCTCCGGCAGGCACAGCTCGAGACGGCCAAGGCACATGTCGAGCAGCAGGTCATCGCACGGACCGAGGAACTCGAGGATGCCAAGCTCGCCGCGGAAGCGGCGAGCCGCGCCAAGAGCGACTTCCTGGCCAACATGAGCCACGAGATTCGCACGCCGATGAACGGCGTGATCGGCATGACCGGCATTCTGCTCGATACCGAGATGAACGACGAGCAGCTCGATTGCGTCGACACGATCCGGCGGTCCGGCGACGCCCTGCTCTGCGTGATCAACGACATCCTGGACTTCTCGAAGATCGAGGCCGGGAAGCTCGACATCGAACCCATTGGGTTCGATCTGCAGATCTTGGTCGAGGATGTCGTCGCACAGCTTGCCGCGGGTGCGGCCAGCAAGGGTATCGAGCTGCTCGGCAATGTCGAGGTCGACGTACCGCGCGGTGTGATCGGCGACCCGGGCCGCATCCGTCAGATCCTGACGAACCTCGCCGGGAACGCGGTGAAGTTCACGTCCGAGGGGCATGTGCTGGTGCGCGTGCAGTTCGAGGACGACGGCGACGTGCCCATGTTCCACTTCAGTGTGCGGGACACGGGCATCGGCGTTGCCGCCGACGCGTGCCCGAAGATGTTCGATGCGTTCGCCCAGGCTGACGCGTCGACGACGCGCACGTTCGGCGGTACCGGCCTCGGGCTCTCCATCGCCAAGCGCCTCGTGAAGCTGATGGGGGGCGAGATCGGCGTCGACAGCAAGCTGGGAGAGGGCTCGACCTTCTGGTTCCGCATTCCCCTCGAGCTGGACACGACCCAGGCGCTGCCTCCGGAGACGCCGGTCGAGCTGACGGGCCTCCGCGCGCTCATCCTCGACGATGTCGAGGTCAACCGTCGGATCCTCACGCTCCAGCTCACGGCGTTTGGTGTCATGGCCAGGGCCGTCGCGACCGGGGAGCAGCTGCTTCTCGAGCTGCGGCGTGCGCAGGAGGCGGGCACGCCGTACGACATGGCGATCATCGACTACCAGATGCCAGGCATGGACGGTGCGGAAGTCGCGCGCCGCATCAAGGCCGACGCCTCGATCGCCGAGATCGCTCTCGTGATGCTGACGTCGGTGGGGCAGAGAGGTGAGAGCCAGCGCATGAAGGAGCTGGGCTACCAGGCCTACCTCGTCAAGCCCATCAAGCAGACGAAGTTGCATGCGGTGCTCAAGTCGCTCTGGGCCGCTCGCCTCGGCGGCGTCGATGTGGGCTTGATCACCGAGAACTGGCTTGCGGCCGGCGGACAGGTGGCGACGAGCCCTGCTCCGCTGCGTCTGACACCCGTCCGCGTTCTCGTCGCGGAGGACAACGTCGTGAACCAGAAGGTCGCGATGCGCCAGCTCGAGAGGCTCGGGTGTCGCGTGGATGTGGTCGCCAACGGTCGAGAGGCGCTCGACATGGCCATGCGCTTTCCCTACGACGTCATTCTGATGGACTGTCAGATGCCCGAGATGGATGGCTACTGTGCGACGGAGAAGATTCGCGGTCTCGACGGGCTCGTGAGTCGTACGCCGATCGTTGCGATGACGGCGAACGCGATGCAAGGGGATCGTGAGCGCTGCATCTCCGCCGGCATGGACGACTACGTGAGCAAGCCCGTGAAGGTCGAGAACCTCCGGGAGCTCCTGGAGCGCTGGGCCGCGTAGCCCGTCGCAGCGAGCGACGGCACGGTCTCCGCATTCGCGGCTCCGCCTTCAAGCCCGAGACGGCGCGCAGGACTCGTTCGCCGCTACTTCTTCTTCGACTTGCCCTGGGGGGCATCGCTGCTCACCTTGCGCTGGGAGAGCCAGTCGGAGTAGCCGCCGACAAAGTCGCCGACGCGTCCCTCGCCCTCGAGCACCAGCGTGCTCGTTACCACGTGATCCAGCAGCTCGCGGTCGTGGCTCACGACCAGGATCGTGCCCTTGTACTCGGCGAGCAGGCCTTCCAGGACTTCGAGCGTCTCCACGTCGAGATCGTTCGTCGGCTCATCGAGCACGAGGAGGTTTGAAGGCTTCACGAAGAGCTTGGCGAGCAGGAGGCGGTTTCGCTCGCCGCCCGAGAACTTCGTGATCGAGCCGCGCGCCTGGTCGGCATCGAAGAGGAAGTCGCGCAGGTAGGAAATGACCTGCCGCTCCATGCCGTTGACCAGCACCGTACTCGAGCCTTCGCCGATGTTGTCCGCCGCCGAGAGGCTCTCGTCGAGGTGGGCGTGGAGTTGATCGAAGTAGGCAATGTCGACGTTCGCGCCCTGCTCGATGGTGCCGCTCGTCGGCTCGATCTCCCCGAGCAGGAGACGCAGCAGAGTGGTCTTCCCGGTGCCGTTCGGCCCGATGATGCCGACGCGGTCGCCCCGCTGGATCTCGGTTGTGAGGCCCTTGATCGAGGGTCCGTCGGGCCAGGCGAAGGAGACGTCCTTTGCCCGCAGCACGATGCGGCCCGAGGGCGCGCTGCTGTGTGCTGCGATCTTCACGGAGCCCGCGAGTTCGCGGCGGTCTCCGCGCGTTTCGCGCATGTCCTCCAGATCCTTCACACGACCCATGTTGCGCTTGCGCCGAGCCTTCACGCCCTTGCGGACCCAGGTCTCCTCCTGGGCGAGCTTCTTGTCGAACTGCTTGTCCTGGCGCGCCTCGACGGCGAGCGATCCGGTCTTGCGCTCGAGGTAGGTGTCGTAGTCCGGATCGTGACGCGTAAGCTTGCCGCGATCGAGGTCGAGGATGCCTGTCGCGACGCGGCGCAGGAACGCACGATCGTGCGTCACGAACAGCAGCGCGCGACGCCGCCGGAGGAGGAAGTCCTCGAGCCAGGCGATGGCTTCGATGTCGAGGTGGTTGGTCGGCTCGTCGAGGAGGAGCAGGTCCGGCTCTGTCGCGAGCGCACGCGCCAGAAGCGTCCGGCGTTTCATGCCGGCGGAGACGTCCGGTACCCAGTCCCAGGGATTGAGGCCGATGCGCGAGATGGCGGCCTTGGCCGCGTGCTCGGCAACCCCTTCCGCCGACATCACGACGTCCAGGATCGTGCCGGTCAGATCATGCGGCACCTGCTGGTCGAGGTAGGCCACGCGACAGGAGGAACGACCGTAGACGCTACCTTCCTCGGCTTCCTGGGCGCCCGTGATGACGCGCATCAAGGTGGACTTGCCGGCGCCGTTGCGGCCCAGCAGGGCGAGGTGCTCGCCCGGCTCGATGTTGAGGTCGATGGCGTCGAGGATGGGGGGGCCACCGAAGGAGACGGTGAGGCCTTGGAGTTGAAGGAGCGGCATCGGGGGAGCCTACCGGGGCCGTGGGAGCAGAGAGTCCGGGGCGGGGGAGAAACCGGAGAGCTGCGGGCTGAACCGCGGAGGGGGCTGCCCACCCGCTGACGACCTCAGCGCTCATGTTCACCCACGGCGAACACGTGCCGCACTGTGAGCGGGATCCGTGGCTTCGCGCCAGAGCCGGCGGCGCTCCCGTGAGGGCGCCCATGCCCTGGCGGTCGCGTTCACATCACACGGCTCCTGTACACTCACGCCCCGGAGGATTGGCATGCATCGGTGCGCGACGCTCATCACCCTCGGCTTGATCTGCTTGGTGGCGGGTCGCGCGCAAGCGGAGGAAGCCAAGCACATTGTCGACGATGAACACCGGTTCCGGATCGAGCACCCGGGGGCCGGCTGGCGACTCCTTGCCGAGAACGAGGCTAGAAAGGTGGTTCCGGACTCCGTTGCGGGCGCCGTCGGCCCCCGCGGAACCTACGGCGTCGTCATCGTCGAGCGCTGGGCATCAACGGATGCGCAGGCCTTCGCGACGGTTCTCATCAACAACATGCCGTTGGTCAACAAGAGGGTCCTCGCAACGAGCGAGGTGCGGTTTGCGCAGCAGGATGCCGTGCGGTTCGAGGTGACCGGGAGCGTCAACGAAATCGAGGTCCTGTTCATCAACCACGTCTTCATCCGCGATGGGTTTGCGTTCCAAGTGCTCGCGTGGGGGCTGCCCGCCAGTCGACCGAGGTCTGTCATCAAGGCGTTCTTCAAGGCCTTCTCCGCGCTGCCCGGGCGCGTGCGGGGTCGGGCTCGCTCTGTAACGAGCCCGGACGCCAAGGGACCCGGCTGGCGGCTCGCGGCCGGCGTGTTCGAGAGCGCACCGTATCGCCTGCGGGTGGACCCGTCGCCGGCCTGGGGTTTGGTCGTTGGTGATGAGTTGACCAAGTTGGATGCCGAGGCGGAGGTCGGCTTCGTCTTCGGCGCCGCCGACGCGTACGGCGTGCTCGTCGCGGAGCAGGCCCGTGGGGTAGACCAGCCCGCCTTCGCCAAGCATGTGGTGCACCTCTGGGCCGATGGCGTCGAGGTCAAGCCCCGCGGCAAGCCCATCATGTACTCGGTTGCGGGCCACCAGCTGCGCATGGAGCGGTTTCTCGTCACGAGCAACGGGCGCTACGAGTTCTTACGCGGCGCGTTCTTCGACGGCCCGACCTGCTACCAGTTGCAGTTCTGGTACGAGGAGTCGTTGGCTTCGCAGGTGTTGCCCGCGCTACAGGGGGTCTTGGCGACGATCCAAGTCCTGGCGCCGACCGCGGCGCGCCAGCTTGCGGCGCGCATGGCCGGGGTGGTCGATCCGGAGAACGTTGTCGGGAGCGACTTCTGCCTCCGTCGGGGTGCCTATCGCAACTTCGCACTCGGCCTACAGCTTTCGAAGCCCAAGGCGGGCTTCTGGCGTTTCGAGGCTGGGGACGATGCCAAGACGTCCGATCCGGGTGCGCTCGTGAGCTTCGTCGATCCGACCAGCGGGATTCGCGGCTTCCTTGCCGCCGAGGCGCTTCCGGCGGGAGGCGCGGCGGCGTATCACCGGTCCGTGCTGGCAGATCTCGTCGGCGAGGGCGAGGAGGTCCTGGGCAAGCCGCCTGCGAAGACCCAGATCTCGGGTGTTCCGGCGCTCACGTCGCTCTTGTTTCGCGCGGATGATGACGTCGTCTACACCATCCGAGTCACGACCGCCGCGCGGGGCAACCAGGCGTTCAGGCTTTTCGGCAGCGATCGCGCGGGCGGAGACTCCGATGTCACATCGGCGGCGGCATGGGCTGCACTCCTTGCGGGGATTGACTTCGACGCCAACGTGCCAGCCTTCGCGGTCGAAGACGGCCAGATTCAGGACCAGCGCTTCGGTTACCGACTCAAGGTTGGCGCCGAACGCGGACGCGGGCGGGACATCACTCCGAAGTCCATCGCCTCCGTCGCGTCCATCCGCACGTGGGCGGGCGAAGGATTCGATGTCGTCGCCTTTGCGATCTGTGCACTGCAGGCCGGCCAGGACATGAAGTGGTTCGCGGGTGTGGTCGAGGAGATCATGCGGGACAAGATGTCGGCTCCCGAGGGAACGACGCTCGGGATCCCCGCCAAGCTCGGCGGCCTGGACGCACAGACCTTGAGCTGGATGTCGAAGTCCGAGCAATGCCACGCTTGGTACGTTGCGCGCGACCGGTCGTTCTACGCCATCAGCGTCGTCGGCCCTCGAAACGCGGGGAAGGCCTGGTTCGAGTTCGTCCGCTCCAGCTTCGCATTTTTCGACTAGCAGCGGGGGAGGCAGCGAAGGCACATTCTCACCGGTCGCGAGCCGGCGCCGCGCCGTTGGAGTGTTCCCTGGCTGCCCTTTCCACAGGCACCGGCGGCCACGGGCTGACCCCGGTACGCTTGGGGGCGCCGACGCGCCCCGGTCCAGGATCCCCCCGCATGCGCCGTGCGCCAGGCTTCGACGACCGAGACGCTGCCTGCCGGCGGGAGCGTGCTCCGCCTCCCGTGCCGCCACGACCAAGACGGCGGAGGGTGGGTGGTCTCGTTGGGCCCCGGCGAGGCCGAAGGCGGGCATCTCTTGATCGTCACCATGCGCGAGAAGATGCCAGCGAAGTAGGCGCTGTTGAGCGGGTCGTTCTGGCCCCGTACCCCCAGCCACCCTCACCGGGCACCCCCGTCCCGCTACCTGGATACGATGCGGGCCCAGAGGAGAACCCATGCGCGCTGTCATCACGCTTGCCGCCCTGCTTGTCGTCTCACTGCTTGCTGCACCTGCCACCGCCGGCGAATGGAGCATGGACGCCTGGATCAAGCACGAGTCCCTGTGGAAGGGTCACGGCATCGGAAGCAGCTACACAGAGACGACCACATCCAAGATGCCGGGCATGCCCAAGATGCCGAACATGCCCAACATACCCAACATGCCGAAGGGCGGCACGACGGTTGACACGGTCACGACCACGCTCACCGGCATCACCAAAGCCGGCTACGTGCTAAGCGTCGTGAGCACTGTCATGGGACGCAAGACGACCCGCACGGTCGTCGAACCGCGGGTGCGCACGATCAAGCTCGACGGGCAGGTGAAGGACGCAGGCGAAGAGGCCGTGACCGTCGAAGGCAAGAGCTACACCTGCAAGGTCAAAGCCGTCGCGAACATGGAAGCCCTGATGGGCGACGCGAAGCCGAAGATGCGCGGCACCAAGAGCCAGCTCAGCAAGGGCAAGGTCTGGGAACACCCGAAGCTTGGCGTACTCAAGATGGTCACCACGATGAACGCCATGGGTCAAAAAGCCACCATGACCTGGCAAGTCAGCCGCTTGAGTGCCTCCCACACCATCGGCAAGCAGGCCTTCACGGGCCGCGAGATCACCATGACGGTGGTGCACACGATGGGCAAGTCGACGACCACGATGCTCAGCAGCCGCACGTTCGCGGGCGGTACGCTCAAGAACGTCACGACGAGTGACATGATGGGTCGCAAGATGACGCGCAGCACCGTTGTCACGGCCTACACGAAGAAGCCGCTGGCGGTCACCACCGGCGCGGGGAAGTAGCCGCACCGCGCCGCGCCGGTATCCGGGCGTCGTTTTCCCGGCGGAGGTACCCTGGCGAGGGACTTGGGATCTTCCGCGCCTCGTACGAGGCAAGGGGTGGCGGCACATGACGACACATCGGGCGAGTTCGGTGGCTGGAGCCGTGCGCGGGCTCGCCACGCTGGCCGTCGTGCTAGCAGCGAGTCTGTCCCCCTTGGGCGCCGAGGACGAGCGCCCGGACGCCAAAGATGTGCGCCCGAAGACCTCCGACGCCATGGCCTCCGCTGTTGCCAAGGCACACGAAGCGAAGGACGCCAAGCGGCTGCAGGAGCTCGCGACAAGCCGCAGGGTCGACGCATGGATGGTCCTTGATCGGCTTCGAGCGCGAGATCTTGGGCCTGCCGCTGCCGCGTGGGCTCGGGCCGTTGCCCACGATGACGGAGGAGCACTCCAGAACTACGTCACTCGGCGGGCCGACCCGGCGGGCGAGGCCGCGTTGCGCGAGGCCCTCACTGAAGGTCGGCGTCTCATGGACACGGGCCGCCTGAAGGACGCGCGGGCCACGTTCCAGGCAGCCGAGGCAGATCTGACGACGATTCCGGGCCTGCTGATCTCCGCGGACGACGCGCGCATGCGTGGCGCCCTGGGAGAGTCTGAAGGCGCGGCTGCCGAGCTTGAGCGCGTGCTCCAGGCCACTCGGGAGCTGGGCTGGCACGCGCTCGCTGCGAGGATTCTCCTGTATCAAGTTCGCGGGATCAAGTCGTCGGGACGCGACGCCGGCGTCACCGAGCGACTCGATGCGGCGTTGGCGGCCGCGCGTGCGTCGCGCAGCCAGCGAACGATCGGGTCGATTCAGGCCGCGCGCGGTGACATGCTGGCGGAGGTTGGCCGCCCGAAGGCGTCGCTCGCCGCGTTGGAGGACGCCGAGCGCCTGTTGCGTCCGCTGGGACCGAGCCGCGAGCTGGTGGGTGTCCTCGGAAGCCTTGGACTTCGGCAGGAGCGAAGCGGCAACCTCGAAGCCGCGCTGGCGACCTACCGCCGCGCTCAGGTCGTAGCGACCGCGCTCGGCGCGCCGAGTTCCCAAGCGGACACCTTGGTGAACATCGCCGCCGTTCATACCCGCCGGGGTGAGTACGGCGAGGCACTGACCCAGTTCAAGCAGGCGCGGGCCCTCTATGCCCGCGCAGGCAATCCATCCGCCGCACTCGGCATGCTCATCAACGTGGCCTCTATTCAGCAGAGGCAGGGGCTCAGCAA
>JAJDEM010000365.1 GCA_029259795.1 Planctomycetota bacterium | reverse complement strand
ACCGCGGCCTACAAGCTGGCGCTCGAGCTTGAAGCCGCCGGCGCGCGCGAGCTCGCCGAGAAGGCGTATGAGATCGTGGTCGCCATCGACCCCGAGCATCGTGCTTCCCGCCGGGCGCTTGGCTTCGAGAAGATCGGCGAGCGCTGGCTCGCCGGTGACGAGCTGCAGCGAGCCAAGGGGTTCGTGCGCTACCAGAAGCGCTGGATGACCGCCGAGGCGTTTGCCGCTGCGACGCGGCCCCAGCGCGAGGCGAAGGCCCAGAAGGAAGGCGAGGCGCGCGTCCTCGGCATCCTGGCCATGATCGCGACCGGTCTCGAGGCCAAGGTGGCCAAGGGCAAGCGCCTCATGGCGACGGAGCCCGACAAGTTCAAGCTCGCGCCCCTTGCCAAGGCCCTACGCTGCGATCCCCCGGCGCTGCGCATCTACGCCGCGCAGGAGCTGGGCCGCATGCAGGACCCGCTCGGCGGTCCCGCGCTGCTCAAGCGTGCGATCTACGACAAGGAGAAGAGCGTCCGCGTTGCCGTGGTCGAGGCGCTGCGTGAGATCGGCTCCCCGTCGACCGTGCACCCGCTCGGCCGCGCGCTCAACAGCCGCTTCCGCGAAGTGCGGGTGAACGCAGCCGAAGCGCTCGGCGTGCTCGGCGACGAGCTTGCCTACCCCTACATCATCAAGAAGTGGGAAGGCCGCTCGGGGAACTTCCCCCGCAGCTACTTCTCGACAGCCCGTCAGATCTCCTACATCCAGGACTTCGATGTCGAGGTCGCGCAGACCTCCTTCATTGCCGATCCGATCGTGGGCGTGCTCTCGGACGGCGTCGTCCAGTCCGTCAAGATCCACTCGACCGTGCAGAGCTTCACCATCTACGAGCGCCCCGCGTTCAACGGTGCGCTGAAGAGCCTGGCCGGTACCGACCTCGGCAACAAGGTTGGCGCGTGGAAGAAGTTCTGGCACGAGAACGCAGACCGCCTCATCGACGAGCGCCAGGACCGCTACGCGAAGCTGGCCGCCGCCCGCAAGGCCAAGGCCGGCCCTGAAACCCCCGACGCCAAGTAGCGCCCGCGCGTTCACGACTGGAGCCTGCCATGCGACGTTTCTTGGGATCGGTCTGTCTACTCGTGGTCACGCTGGGGACGGCCCTGGTTGGAGCGCCACCCGAGGCGCGTGCGGAGCCGGCCGCAGCGCTCAGCCAGGACGAGCGCGTAGCGCTCGCCCTGCTGGGTCAGATGGGGGCGAAGACCAGCACGGCCGCGCGCAAGGCGCGTGCGGCCCGCTTGTTTGCGCGACTCCCGGATGCGGTTACGCGCCGGGCCCTCGAGACGGCGCTGGCTGTCGAGCCGGCGAGCCTGCGGATGTTCGCGGCGCGTGCGCTTGCACGCCGTGGCGATCCGAGTGCCGCGGCGCCGTTGCTGGAACGGGTGCTGCGGGAGTCGCAGCCGGCCGTGCGCCGGGTGCTCGCCGAGGAGGCCGGGCGCTTGCGCGCCTCGCGCTCGGTGGCTGTGCTCGCCAGCGCGCTCTACGTGCGCGACGAGGTCGTCCGTCGGCGGGCGGCTGAGGCGCTTGGGTTCCTCGGCGACGTCAGCGCGGCACCCTACTTGATCACCAAGTGGGAAGCCCGCAGTGGGACGTTCCCACGCAGCTACTTCGCCCAGACACGGCAGGTGAGCTACATCCAGGACTTCGACGTCGAGGTAGCCTGAACGGCCTTCATCGCCGACCCCAACGTCGGTGTCGCGTCAGTTGGCGCGGTTCTCCCTGTGAAGATCCTGGGTACGGAACAGATCCAGCGCGCGATCAGCAGGGCCACCTTGCAGCGCGCGCTCGTGCGGTTGGCCGGCGGTCGCAAGGCATCGTCGGCCAAGGGCTGGCGGCGTTGGTGGACCCAGCGCACGCGTCGTCTCACCCAACACGCCGAGCACCCGCGGCGGCCGAAGGTCGTGCCGCTCTCCCAAGGCGAGCGGGTGGCCCTCGCTCTCCTCGGCCAGTGGGCCGCGGCGGACTCGACGCGCGCGGGCCGGCTTCGCGCCGCGCTGGCTTCGCGTCGGTTCGCCCGCCTGCCGGACGCGCACAAGCCGAGGCCGCTGATGACGGCCCTCACCGTCGAGCCGGCCCGGCTGCGCGTGTTCGCAGCGGGTGAACTGGCGCGTCTCGGCGATCCGCGGGCCGTGCGTCCATTGCTTGCGCGCGTTCTGCGGGAGCCGTCCCCTCGGGCGCGGCGCGCCCTGGCGGAGGCTGCGGGCCGTCTCGCGGCGCCGGGCGCCGTAGGCAGCCTTGTCCAAGCGCTGGACTCGCATGACGAGGTGCGCCGCCGGCGGGCCGCAGAAGCCCTAGGCCATCTGGGTGACCTTGCGGCCGTGCCGCATCTCCTCGCCCGCTGGGAAGCGCGCGCTGGCGACTTCCCGCGTGTCCACATGAGTCACGTCCGCCAGCTCTCCTACATCCAGGACTTCGACGTCGAGGTCTCGAAGACCTCGTGGATCGCGGATCCCGTGGTGGGCGTCATTCCCGATGGCACGGCCTTGCCGGTGAAGATTCTCGCCACCGAGCAGGTTGGCCGCTTCGTGCAGACGGCGGTCCTGCAGCAGGCCCTCGTGACGCTGGCCGGTGGGCGCAAGGCGACGAACCCCAAGGGCTGGCGCGCGTGGAACGCGCAGCAGGCGAGGCCCCGCTAGTCCTTGAGCGGGAAGTCCCGGCGCCCGATGCGGTAGGCACCGTAGGCCAACAGCCCGATTGTGATGCCGCCACAGATCAAGAGCGCCATCTGCGGCTCGTCGTACGCCACGCGCTCGCGGAGCTTGGTCATCACCGACAAGAGGTTGCCGTCGGCCAGCTCGCTCAGGTCGAACGCGGGGTTGAGCGCAGCCACGACATGCTTGGACTCGGCCGCGAAGACGTCGTCGGTCATTCCGTGATGCACGCCGCGGACGTGGAACATGATCGAGAGCTTCTGCATCGCCCCGCGCGAGCTGGCAAACAGCCCCTCGAACACGAACGTGTAGACGAGAGCCACGATCATGCCGCCGCGAAACAACGTGGTGACGACGTAGTAGAACGCGCCGACGGCCAAGGAGCCGATCAGAGCCGTGACAGGGAGCGAAAGCCAAACTTCGCTCGGCAGATCGAGGCCCGAGGCGCTGCAGGTCACCACGAGTACGAGCGTGCAGAGGATCCACGAGGGCAGTACGCCCGCGAAGAAGCGCGCGAGGAACAGGGTCGTTCGTGAGATCGGGCGGACCAGGTGGAACACGAAGGTCTTGCGCCCGAGCTCGACGCGGAAGCCCGACGCGATCGTCAGCAGGGCGATGAGCGGCACGATATAGCCGAGCATGCCTTCGTCGAGCAGCGTCCAGAGGTCCAGCCACTCGTCGTTGGGCCGCCCACGCCGTTTGGCGCCCACGAACGCCGCGCCAAGCCACCAGCAGAGGACCACGCCGACGCCGCCAATACCGAGCATGCGCGGCCAGCGGCAGGTGAGCTTGAGGCCCCAGCCAAACGCGGGACCGAATCCGGCGAGGGGCGGAAGGGCAACGTCGAGGTGCCGTACGGGGGGGGGCGGTTCTTCGGAGTTCATTGGGTGAGGTACCGGAAGACGGACTCGAGGTCTTCATCGAGAGGCACGACGGCTTCGACGGGGATGTTGGACTCCGCCGCAATCGTGCCCATGCGGTCGAGCAGCAGGCCGGCGTCGCGCGTGATCACGATGGCGCCATGGTCGGTCAGCTCCACCTTGCTCACGCCGTCGAGCGTGACGAGTGTGCTTGCGAGGCGTCCGCCTTCCGCTGTGTCGATGCGGACCTGGAGGGGGAACTTCGAGAGATCCTCGCGAATCTCTCGCGCGCTGCCGTCGGCGAGAATGCGACCGGCGTTGAGCACCACGATCCGGCGCGCAAGCGCGTCGACCTCGTGGAGGATGTGGCTCGAGACGAGGACGCAGGCGCCATCGTCGGCCAGCTCCTGGATCACGTCGCTGTACTGCTTGCGACCGTGGGGGTCGAGGCCGTTCAGCGGCTCGTCGAGAATGAAGACGTCGGGCTCGTGCGCCAGCGCCTGCGCCAGCTTGAAGCGCTGGCGCATGCCCTTGCTGAAGCCTGCGACGCTCGAGCCGAGCACGTCACCGAGGCCGGCGCGCTCCAGGGCGTGCCGCGCCCGCGTACGCGCCTCCAACTTCGTGAACCCGTGCAGCCGCGTCAGGTAGGTGACGACAGCCCAAGCGCTGGCCTTGGGGTAGTAGGCATCCTGCTCGGGACAGAGCCCGATGCGCCGCATCACGCGGGCGCGGTTGAAGGGGACGCGCCCGCAGACGCGCACCTTGCCCAGGTCGGGCTTGAGCATGCCGCAGATGATCTTGAGCATCGTGCTCTTGCCGGCGCCGTTCGGACCGAGCAGCCCGGTCACGCCGGGGCCGAACTCGGCGCTGACCTCGTTGAGGCCCAGGACCTCGCCATACCAGCGGCTGACGCCCTCCAGGGTGATTTCCGGCGTACCAGCGGTCATGCGGAGATCTCCACGGTGCGAGCGCGCCGCAGCGCCCCCCAGATCCCGAGGACGAGCAACGCGCCCCCGACCAGCAACGCGACCGACGGCTCGGGGATGTGCTCCAGTACCCGCTCGACATGCTCTGGATCCTGCATGCGTCGGTTGGGGTTTGGCGCAGACACAGCGTTGCGGGCGATGGCCGAGACGGTGTTGATGGGGATGCCTGCGTACTTCATCACGTGGCCGATGCCGTCGAGCCGCGACATGATGGCGTAGAGCAGGCTGCCCGCGAACACCACCGCAGCAGCCATGCTGGTCACCGCGCCGCCCCGGTCGGTGCGCGCCGAGAGGAAGAGCATCAGGCCCGTGTAGGACGTGGCGGCGATCAGGTAGTTCCAGACGATCGACGAGAGGATGTCGAAGTTGTCCCCAAGCCAGCTCAGGGTCTCGCCCGGGGGCTGCCAGAGACCGACCAGCAGGTAGTAGAAGCAGCCTGGGAAGAGGCAAGTCCAGAGCAGGATCTTCGGCAGGATCAGGGCCTTGCCG
>JAJDEM010000364.1 GCA_029259795.1 Planctomycetota bacterium | reverse complement strand
GTCGTCCAGCACCTGAATCTCGAGGCAGTCGCGCGGCCAGTCCATCGCACAGACGGCATCGATGAGGCGCTCGATCACGAACTTCTCGTTGTAGATCGGCAGTTGCACGGTGACGACCGGCAGGTCGTCGAACAGCTTCATCGGCACGGGGTCGCTACGGTCCTTGTGCAGGTAGTAGCGCAGGATCAGGAAGCCCCGATAGAACATGACGATGCTCACGAGCCCGAGCAGGCTGTAGTAGATCGTCAGCAGGAGGTTCTGGGCGAAGGGCATGTTCGGTTCCGAGTCCGGCGATGGTCCGGGTTTCGTTGCCGCAAGCCAATGGGGCACCGGGTCCCAGCCGGACCCCGACGGGCGCGAGGGCGTGGTGTCCCGTAGACTCGCCCCATGGGAGCCCAAGACGTCGCTGCGCGCATCGAGGCCTTGCGGCACGAGATCCGCGACGCGGATTACCGCTACTACGTGCTCGACGATCCGCATCTCAGCGACAGCGAGTACGACGAGAAGTACCGCGAGTTGGTGCGCCTCGAAGCGGAGCATCCCGCGCTCGTCACGCCGGACAGCCCAACACAGCGCGTCCCCGGCACCGTGGCGGAGGGCTTCGAGCCCTTCCCCCATCCCAGCCCGATGGTGTCGCTGAACAACGTCAACACCGAGGAGGACTTCCGCGAGTGGGTCGTCTCGGGCAACCGATTCCTGCGCTCCGAGGACCCCCGCCGCTACAGCGTCGAGCCGAAGATCGACGGCGTCGGCCTCGAGCTCATCTACGAGAACGGCCGCCTCGTCACCGCGTCGACGCGCGGGGACGGCCTCGTCGGCGAGAACGTGACGACCAACGCGCGCACGATCCGCTCCATCCCGCACCGACTGCGCGGCTCGGACGTCCCCCCGTGGATCGCCGTCCGCGGCGAGTGCTACTGCCGCAAGGATGACTTCGTCGAGTTCAATCGCGCGGCCGAGGAGGCCGGCGAGCGCACCTTCGCCAACCCGCGCAACTTCGTCGCCGGCTCGCTGCGCATGCTGGACTCGAGCATCCCCGCCAAGCGGCCGATCCGCTACTTCGCCTATGCACTCGGCGGGGTGCGCGGAGCCAGCTACGCGACCCAGGCCGAGTTGCTCGAAGCCCTGGCTGGGCTGGGCCTGCCGACGATCCCCGAAACCCGCGTGGTCGCCGACGCCGACGCCGTCGTTGCGCGCTACGACGCGCTGGTCGCCGAGCGCGAGGGGCTGCCCTACGAGATGGACGGCGCCGTGGTGAAGGTCAACGACGCCGGGCTTCAGGAGCGGATGGGCATGCGCATCCGCTCCCCACGCTGGGCTGTTGCGTGGAAGTTCCCTGCCCAGCGCGCGCTGACACGGCTGCTTGCCGTCGACTGGAACGTCGGGCGCACCGGTGTCGTCACGCCGCGGGCGATCCTCGAGCCGGTGTTCCTCGCAGGCGTGACCGTGCAGCACGCGACGCTGCACAACCTCGACCAGCTCGAGCGGCTGGACCTGCATGTCGGGGACGAGGTCGAGATCGAGCGCGCGGGCGACGTGATCCCCAAGATCCTGCGCGCCCTCGACGATCGCCGCACGGGGGCCGAGACGCCCATCGAGATTCCCTCCGCGTGCCCGACCTGTGCAACGCCGCTTGCCCGAGCCGAAGGCAAGGTCGCACTGCGCTGCGGGAACTTCGCGTGTCCCGCCCAGCTCAAGGGCCACCTCGCGCATCTCGCCGGCCGCGGGGCGCTCGACATCCGTGGCCTGGGCGACAAGCAGATCGAGCAGCTGCTCCGCGAAGGCTTGATCAAGGATGCTGCCGACCTCTGGCAGCTGAGCCTCGACGCGCTCGCCGGACTCGAGCGCTGGGGCCCCAAGAGCGCGCAGAATCTCCTCGACCAGCTCGAGACCGCGAAGACGCGTCCGCTGGATCGCTTTCTCGTCGGCCTTGGCATGCGCGAGGTCGGCGAGCGCGGCGCGCAGATCCTCGCGCGCGCCTTCGGCACACTCGAGGGGGTCGCGGCCGCCACGCTCGAGGAACTCCTCGACCTCGACGAGGTCGGCGAGGCGCTGGCCGAGTCCGTGCTGACGTGGTTCGGGGAGGACCGCAACCGCAGCATGCTCGAGCGGATGCGCGCGGCGGGCGTCGCCCCGACGCCGGTTGCAGCACCCAGCGGCGGCGCCTTCGAGGGCCTGACCATGGTCCTAACCGGCAAGCTGGAGGTCCTCTCCCGCGATGAGGCCAAGCGCCTGGCCGAGAGCCTCGGAGCGCGGGCCGCCTCGTCGGTCTCCAAGCGCACCGACCTGCTCGTGGCGGGTCCTGGCGCGGGCAGCAAGCTCAAGAAGGCCGAGGAACTCGGGATCGAGGTCATCGATGAGGCCGAATTCCTGCGACGGGCCGGCCGATCCTAGTCGCCTTGCCGCGCAGCAAGGCAGGCCGAGAAGAAGCCGGGAACCTCAGGTTGCGGCCTGCGTCCAACCGATGAAGGACGCAGAGGGCCCCCGTTCTCCGTTACGGTAAACGCCCGATTCCGCTACTTCGACGATGCTTCGCCGCTGATCCCCCGGGAGGGGCCCATGCCTGAGACCCGACCCGTGTCTGAAACCAAGAGCGCGCGCCTGCTGCCGCGCACGGCCCACGTGCTGCTCGCGGCCCTGCTCTGCCTGCCGGCCGTCATCGGCGCGTCCCCGAACCTGCGCGACGCCGAAGCCGGCGCACCGCCCCTCTCGTGGACCCACCGCGACAAGGTGCACAAGTTTTCGCTGAAGATGATGCGCGACTACCAGCAGGTCCCGCTCAAGACCGATGAGAAGACCTTCCTCTGCAAGTTCAGCGACCCGAAGGGCAAGGGCTCGGCCCGCGGGACCTTCGATCCGGAGATCGCCGTCCTGAGCGTCGTCAGCGACGGCTCGGACAAGCCCGTCACCACCGGCGGCGGTGGCGGTGGCGACGCCCCCGACGAGGGTCCGATGACGGCCGAGAAATTCCGCGAGATGATGGAGCGCGCCAACCGACCGAAGGACATCTGGGAGGCAACGCTCGGACGCATCCGCATGACCGCAGCCTCGAAGAAGGCGCTTCCCAAGATCAAGAAGAAGTTCAAGAAGATCAAGTCGAAGGACAAGCCCGCCATCCCGGGCAAACTCTGGCAGTTCGAGGTGATGGTCCCCTCCGGCTGGCAAGGGCAGCCGGACATCGGACTCCACGTCACGCTCGCGGAGTTCACCCGGGAGGGACGCTCCCTCGTCATCTTCATGAACTGCGGTGGCAAGTTGGGCAAGGCCTACGCGCCGCGTTTCAAGAGCATCGCCAAGTCGTTCAAGTGGCACGACAGCAAGGCCAAGGACGTCGAGCAGATCAGCGACCTCGAGGGCGTGAACATCACCGCCAAGAAGCGCAGCGAGATCGAGCGCAGCATGGTCAAGGGCTGGGATGCCATCGTCAGCCCCGACAAGAACTACATCGTGATCTACAACACCAAGAACGGGAAAAACCACCTCCTCGCCAAGGTGATTGCCAAGCGCATCGAGGCACTCCGTGCGCAGGTCTACGAGGTGCAGTTCCCGCCGGCCAAGCCGATCACCACGGTGTGCATCGTGCGTGTCTGCAAGGATCGCCAGGAGTACTTCGCCTACGGGGGCCCCGGCGGCTCCGCGGGCTACTGGTCTCCCGGTGACGAGGAGCTCGTCTTCTACGACGCCAGCGCGAGCAAGAAGCCCGACGACGACACCCTCGCGGTCCTCTATCACGAGGCCTTCCACCAGTACATCCACTACTCCGTCGGGCGCGTTGCGCCGCACTCCTGGTTCAACGAAGGCCACGGCGACTACTACGCTGGCGCGGAGTACAAGGGCGGCAAGTTCAAGATCAAGCCGTTCCAGTGGCGCGTGGGCACGGTGAAGGGCGCGATCGTCCAGGGGCCGCGCGCGTTCACGGAAGAGACCGACAAGGACGGGAACAAGCGCAAGCGTTGGGAGAACAAGGGCTACACGCCGCTTGAAGACCTCGTCCGGTTCAGCCAGCGGGAGTACTACGCCTACCCGGGCGTGAGCTACGCCCAGGGTTGGAGCCTCATCTACTTCCTGCGCGAGATCGTCCCCAAGAACAAGAAGTACAACGCCAAGTGGGGCAAGATCCTCGACGTCTACTTCAACACGTTGCAAGCCGAGGTCAACAAGGACACGTCGCCCGACAGCGCCGACGAGGGCAAGGACGGCGACGGCTCAGACGACGACGGTGAAGGCGGCGGCGCGCCCACCGACGGCGACACCCCCACACCCAAGGGCGACGACACGCCTGCACCGCAAGATGGCGACAAGCCCGCGCCCAAGGGCGGCGATACCCCCACCCCCGAGGGTGGCGACACGCCCCCCGGCGAAGGCGAAGAGCCCGCCGGCCCGCCCCCGGAGATCGCGCGCGTGTTCTTCCGCGGCCGCGGCGGTCCCGATGCCCTGAAAAAGGCCGTGAAAGCCGCGTTCAAGGACATCGACTGGGACGAGTTCCAGGACGCGTGGCTGCAGGCCACCAAGAGGGGCAAGTAACAGGCCCCAGCGGGCCACACCCCGCAGAAGCACGGGAACTCGTTCTTTTGCACGGCCTTGGCAGGCCGCCGGGCCTCGCTAGGCGATAATCCTCGCGAAGCGCGGGTCCTCCCTGCGCGAGCCCGTTCATGATGATCGCAACGCCCTCCTCCGCTGCCCCTCAACGAGCGCCGCTCGTCGCGCTGGTCCTGCTGGCGGGCTGGCTCATGACGAGTACGGCCTATGGCGAAGAGGCCGAGAGGCCTGCGTCATCGCTGGCCTCGATCAGCCGCGACCTCCTTTCGGGCGACGCCACGGCTCGCCAGCGCGCCGCCAAGCGCCTGCTCGCAGCGACACCCGACGATGGGGAGCTCCGCGCATACTTCACGAAACTCGGCAAGGCAACGGCCGCATGGGCAAGCCACCGCGAGCGGCTTCTCGACGACTGGGTCCAGCAGGCCGTCCACGGCACCGCGAAGGGACGCGCGGAGGCCGCACGCCTCCTGAGTGCTTTGGGGCCCGTGGCCATCGAGCGCCTGACCCGCGAGCTGCGGCGCGCGGCGCCACAGGAGTCCAAGACCAACGGCTCGGCTGCCGGCAGCACGCCGCGTGCGCGCAAGCCCACGGCGCGGGTGGCCCCCGCCGCCCCCGTCGAGTCACCGGCGACCACGCCTCCGACACCCGAGGACAGGGGCGCCGAGGCGAAGGGCGCCGAAGAGAAGGGCGCCGAGGCGAAGCGGGCCAACACAGCCCACATCTACGACGTCCGTGACCTGCGCAAGCGCGGCATGAACGCCGTCGAAGTGCGGAGCCTGCTTCAGAAGGCGCCGGACGCGAGCGAGGTCAAGAATGTCGGCGGCGGCGTCTACGTCGTCACCGCGTCCAAGGAAGGGCACCTCGCGCTGCGCATCCGTCTCGAGGAACTCCGCACGAGCATCCAGACCCTCCTGAATCCCCGCGAGCGCACGTACCCGCAAGCGGGCACCGTGCGCGCATGGACCGTGGTGCCGACGATCTACCGCGTACCCCGAAGCGTGATCGCTCAGCCGAGCGGGCGCTACGGCGCGGCCGTGAAGCGGGCGGGACTCCCCGAGGGCCTCGACCCCCTCCGCTCGGAAGTTCGCACCGGAACGGCGGTGGACGCCGGGATGTGGATGCGCCTGCTCCAGCAGGGCCCGGGCGGCGTGCAAGGCACCCGTGCCGACGGCACCACCGCTCATGGACACCTCGTGTTCTTTGCAGGCCGTGAGCGTTCGTATCGCAAGAGCATCGCGCAGGCGGCGGACGGCCGCTTCGTCGTCGAGCTGGGTTCGATTCGCGCCGGCCTCGAGCTGGATGTGGCGCTGACGCCGAACGGCAAGCACCTCGACATCCTGTTGCTCGCGACGCGGGTCGAGGTTGCCGAGCCGATCCCGGCCATCGTCGTGCCGCATGGACCCACGGCAGGCCCGAACGTGATCGATCGACCCGAGTGGAGCCGCACGCGCACGCGCATCCCCTTCCGCCTTCCGCTGACAGGTGGGGGCGCGTTCGTCTCGCTGGGCGGGCTCGGCAGCAACGAGCAGGAGCACTTCATCGTGGTCTTGCAGGTTGTTCAGCGCAAGAAGCCCGGCAAGTAGCTCCCCGACGGACGCCTCCTAGCGGACCCCTTCGCCTTCCGGCGGAGGCACCGGGTCCAGGCGAAAGTCCACGCCCCGGGCACCGGCGGCCACGCCCTTGTGGCGCACGTGCTCGTTGCGCCAGGCCTGCGCGCCACCCAGGTGGCCGTCCGCGAACCAGACCACGACCTCGTGCGTCCCCGGCGGCACGCGATCCAGTACGTAGCGGCCGTCGTCGTCGGTCTCGGCAGACACCACGGCCTGCACACGCCCAGGATCCTCGGCTTCGCCTGCGGACGGACCGCGCTCCCGCGCATAGACAAAGGCTCGCGCAAGCGGCCGTCCGTCCACGCCGGACACGACGCGCCCCTGAATGGTGAGTGTGCTCTCGAGCTCGACATGCACCAGCGGCTGCAGGCCTTCGGCGCCGATCTTCTTGTCGCGCCGGTACCAGGCCGCGTAGCCGTCCATCTCGACCTTCAGCAACAAGGTGCCGGGCGCGAGGCCTTCGATGCGGAAGTTCCCCGCCGCGTCGGCGCGCAGGACGCGCGAGCCCAGGTAGGCATCGGCTTCGAAGCTCGTGTTCAGATCCTTGGTGGCGACGTCCGTGACATCGCCCCAGCGGATGCGTGCGCCTTCCACGGGCTGGCCCGCCCGATCCACGACGCGGCCCGGCAGCTTGGCCCCCTCGCGCAGTCGCAAGGAGACCTTGCGCAGCCCACCCGGTCCGACGCGGACACGCACGCCCTCGGCGGCGACCCAGCGATCGTGCGCGGCAACGACGAGCAGGTCCATGGCGGGGGGCACCCCGTGGATGCGGAACGTGCCGTTCGGCGCACTGACCGCCATGAGATCCCGCAGGGCATCGGCACTGGCTGCGTTGTTGCCTGGACGCAGGGTGACCCGGGCACCGCCAAGCGCCTGCCCGTCCGGCGTCGTGACGGTGCCCTCGACCGTTCCCCCACGGCGGAGCGTGAGGTTCTTCTGCACGACGCCCAAGGCGCCCTTCATCTCGATGTGCGTCTCTTCGCCGGCGGTGGGCGGCGCATAGCCGGGGGCGCTGACGCGCAGGTCGTACTGCCCCGGGCGGACGCCAAGGAGTTGGTAGGCACCCTGGCCATCGCTCATCGCGGTGATCTCTCCGGACCACTGCTGACGCCCGCGCTGCCGGTCGATGAGCGCAATGCTGGCGTACGGCACGGGACGCCCCGCGTCGGAGGTCACGCGCCCCTCGACCGACCCGCCGGCCCGCAGCTTCCACTCGATCCAGGTGGTCTTCTCGGAGTCGACGCGCAGACCCCGCACGGAGGCGAAGTTGAACTCGTCGTTGGATTGGTAGCCCGTGGCTTCCGCGCCAAACATGATCAGCGGTCCGGGATTGACATGCGGGAGCACGAACCCGCCTGCGTCGTCGGTCGTGGTCGAGACGGGCGACATCCCGGTGATCGTCCCAGAGAGCACGGTCACCTGACACTCCGCGATGCCCTCGCCGGACTCCTCGTCGACGACGCGTCCCTCGATACGACCGCTGCGCTGCAGGATCCAGTCGAGCTTGGTGATCTCGGCTCCGGCTTCGAGATAGCGGCCGTTGGGGGCAAAGCCCCTGGCCCAGACCTCCAGGCCGTACTTCACCCCGGGGATGAGCGTGTCCAGGCGATAGGTGCCGTCGGAAGCTGTTCCGACTTCGATGCGATCAAACCGCTTGACGCGCCGGCCCGGCAAGGCGACCGCAATCACGCGGCCTCCCGCGAGGGCGTTCCCGTCTGCGTCCGACACGGTGCCCTCGAAGCCAGCGCCCGCGTCGAGCACCACGCGCACCGCGCTGCTGTTCTCATCCACCGTGACGAGGACATCCTGTTTGAAGCTCGTCGCGTACCCCGGGGCCGAGACGCGCAGCAGGTAGCGACCCGGCGGCACATCGCCAATGAGGAACTGACCGTCCTCCCCCACCCTGCCCTGCGTCATCGGGCTCAGCACGCCGTCGAGCTCGAAGAGCGCCCGGCGCAAGTCGAACGACCCACTGCGACTCGAGTCGCGGAGGACCTGGACCACGGCGCCGCGTACGCCGCGCCCCTTGGCATCCACGACCTCCCCCGCGAGCGAGGTGGGTGCTCCGACCGTGAGCGCCCCCACGTCCGTCGTCTGATCCTTGGACACCAGGATGCCGCGCATGACGATCCGCCGGTAGGGCATGTGATTGACAAGCAGCACGTAGCCGCCCTGCGCCGGAAGCTCGGGAAGCGTGAACGTGCCGTCCACACCGGTTGCTGTCGTGTAGTGGAGCTTCTGGGCGTCTCTCGGCGCGGCGCCCCGCCTCCGGCGGCCGAGAAGCTCGATCGTGACACCGGGCAGCGGACGCGCCTCGCCTTCGTCCGCGTGCAGCACCACGCTGCCCACAACGACACCCTTGCCGCGCGAACGATGCTCGACGCCGGGCAGGCCCTGCAGCCCCGGACCTTGGGCGACCTGATCAAACAGCTCACGCTCGAGCTCAGCGATCATGTCGCGATGGCCCGCGTCGCTGGAATCGCCCTCCTCAGCCCGAAAGTCAAGCCAGCCGAGGCCGCTCAGCGCGAGCCACAGTGCCAGCGCGACGGCCAGCCCGATCCACACGCGTGTCCACGTCCGCCCCTGCATCGCCTCAGGGTACGGGAGAACCAGCCCAGCCGGACGAGCGCTCGCCCCGCTGCGGGTCGCCAAAAAAACGGCGCTACTTGCCGGCGCGCCGTCCCCCGCGAGGCGGCATGCCGCCGCCCATGCCGCCGGCGGGCACCGGGTCGGCCTTCTCGAGCTTGAAGGACTGCTCCCCACCGGGAATCGCCACATCCCGGTGCATCGCCGCCTTGCTGCGCTCGCGCATCCAAGCCTTGTGTCCAGGCGCGAACCAGATCACCACGTTGTAGATGCCCGGCTTCACGTCCTCGATCTTGAAGCGGCCTTCATCGTCGGTCCGAGCGAACATCGTGGGCTCGACCTCATCGGAGGCCTCGCCCTCCGCCTCGTCTTCGTCGTCACCGCCCGGATTGGGGTCCGTCGTCACCGAGACGGTGACTCGGCGCAGAGGCTTGCCATCGGCGCCGCGCACGATGCCCTCGATGACCTCGCCCTTGGTGAGGCCGACGTCGTAGTTCTCCACGTTCTGCCCGGCTTCGATCACGACGTTGCGCTTGAAGTGGCTGATGTAGCCGTCCTTCGCCGCGCGGACGAGTTGACGCCCCGGCTTGAGGTTCGGCGCGAAGAAGCGCCCCTCCTCGTCGGTGGTGTAGACCTCGCCGCCCAGGGCCATGCGGGCCTCCCAGCCGTTCAGGCGGCGCTTGCCGAGCAACTCATCGGGGAGGCGACCCACCTGGACGCGCGCGCCCGGCATGCGCCGACCGTTCTCGTCCACGACCGTTCCGCGAAGCGAGCCACCGGGCAGCATGACGAGTTCGAGTTCCTTCGTCTCGCCTGCCGCGATCTTGAAGGGCTTGCTCTCGCCGCTGACGTACTCCGAGCTCTCGCCGTACACGACCCACATCGTGTCCGTCCCGACGCCTTCGAGCCGGAAGCTTCCGTCCTTGTCGGTGAGGTCAGCCGGGTTGGCGCCATTGAGGAGGAAGCGGCGGGCGCCGCGACGCATACGGCCCATCCGACCGCCCTCGGTCGCACCGGCGCGCACGCGGATCTTCACCCCGGCGATCGGCTCGCCGCTCGGGTCCTTGACGATGCCGGTGACGACGCCCGCCGAGACGAGATCCAGGTCGCGCTCGACCCGCCCGCCGTCGGCCGGAACGACCACCTCGACCCCCTGCTCGCCGCCTGCCGGACTGAAGCCATCAGCGATGGCGACCAGCCGGTAGGTTCCCGGTAGGACGCCAGCCAATTCGTACGCGCCGTCGGAGCCAGAGACGGCAGTCGGCGTGCCGACGAACATCGCAATCATGCCGGCCATGCCGCTCTGCATGAGCGTGACCTCGGCTCCCTGAAGCGGCTCGTCTGACTGCTTGCTCTTGATGATGCCCGCGATCGTGCCGCCCCGCTTGAGGGTCACGGTCACGTCGGTCGTCGCGCCCGCCTCGACGGCCGGCCACGAAGTACCGGGGGGCGGCCAGGCCGAGAAGTTGGCCGTGACGTAGCCGCTCGCCTGAACGACGGCCGAGGACACCGGCCCAGGCGTCAGCGCGTCGAAGGTGAAGTGACCCTTGTCGTCGGTGCGGCGCACGGCGGCGGTGGACTTCGCGCCAGCGGGTGCACCGCCCATGAAGCCCATGGGACCCACGTAGACGGCAATGCGCGCATTGTGGATGGGCTTGCCCGTGGCCTCGTCGGTCACGACGCCGTGGAGTTCGCCGCCGGGAACAATCGCGAAGTCGCGCTCGAGCTCGTCATCGATCTTGGTGTCGTTGACGTCGTACATGGGCGCAAAGCCCTTCGCAACGACGCCGAACCGATAGCTCTGACCACGGGTGAGTGTGTCGATCACATACGCACCGCGCTCGTCGGTCACGGCCACCTCGCGCTGAAGGTTGCGCATCATCATGCGCCGGCCGCCGAGGACCGCCATGACCTGCGCGCCGACGACAGGCTTGCCGTCTGGATCCGTCACGACCCCGCTGGCACGGGTGCCGTCCCCGAGAACGATGGTGAGCGTGCCGGCACCACGCGCGCGCGCGACGATGACGTCAGCCTCCTGCTTGCTGGCATAGCCCGCTCGACGGGCCAGGAGCGAATAGATCCCATCGTCGATCGCGCTGAACGTGAAGTAGCCCTCGGCATCGCTCGTCGCGGCCTTGAGCGGCGGCGGAATCGCAGCAGCTTGCTCGGCCAGATGGACCAGCATGCCCTTGGTCGCAAGGCCCCGGACGATGGTGTTGACCGAGACGGCCGTGCCGCCGACCGGACGGCCGGCGAGATCGATGACACGCCCGCGCAGGACGACGTCCTTGCCGAGGACGACGTCGCCGAGGTCCTTCGTGGCCTGCGGGTGCACACTCAGCCCCTGCAGCACGACGGGCGAGAAGCCCTCCCCCTTGATGAAGATGCTGTAGCCGCGAGCCGGCAACACCTGGGCAAACAGCACGTGGCCAGCGGAGTCGCTCGGCACATCGGCCACGGTCTCGCCGCGCCGGTTCTTCAGCTGCACGGTCTGACCGGCCAGCGGCTTGCGGGAGCCGACCCACAGGAGGCGCAGGCGCACGGCGCCTTGGTCGCCCTCGCCGTAGCGTCCGGCGAGTCCGACGATCGCGGCAGCTGCCGAATCGGCGTCCTCGGGCGTCTCGGGCCCATCGGCACCCATCAGGTCCGCGTTCGACGCGCCACCCGCGTTGTCATCGTCCCCGCCGAGGAGGCCAAGGCCCAAGGGGTCGGCCACAACGAGGAACGCGATGAGGGCGACGGCGATGACGCCGAGCAGGACGCTCTTGGCGGCGCCGGCTTCGGGAGACAGATGCTTCATGGATGGTTCCTAGGCCGCGTCGGTTGGGGGGGATCGACACATGGGGACGGGGCTGCCCCTTGGACGGTGCCCGGGCGGGCTCAGTTCCCTCCCCGCCGCAACACAAGGCCGGCAAGCACGGGGGCCCCCAGGGCCGCCGTGACCACGGCGAGGGGAAGCCCCTGCGGAGGGTGCAGGGTACGGGAAAGCCCATCGGCCAACACCAACAGCCCACCCCCCAGCAGGGCACTTGCAGGCACGAGGGCCCGGTGCCCCGGTCCGAACAGCCGCCGGCCGATGTGGGGCACGACAAGGCCGACAAAGCCCACAAGGCCGCACTGGGCCACGGCGGCGGCCGCGAGGAGGCAGCCCAGGCCGCCGAAGAGCCAGACGGCGCGCCGCACCTCCACGCCCGCGTACCAGGCCGCCTCCTCGCCGAGGGCGAGGACATCCAGGTCGCGGGCACGCATCCAGACAACGGCCCCCGCCACGACCAGCACCGTGCCGAGGATCGCCACCTGCTCGTAGTCCGCGAGGCTCAGGTCGCCCAGCAGCCAGCGGACGACGTGGTGCCAGTCCTCGAGGGTGTAGAGGAGTCCCGAGGCGATCGCGTGGACCGTCGCGCCTACGGCGATGCCGGCGAGCAGGACGCTGACCGCCGGACGGCGCACACCGCGCCGCGCGAACGAGAACACGATCGCGGCCACGCCGACCGCGCCCAGGAAGGCCAGGATGCCTCGAGCTGCCGCCGGGGGCATCGCCGCGTCCGCGAACCAGAGCGCCGCGAGGGTCACTCCGAGGAGCGCCCCCGGCCCGACGCCGAGCAGGTACGGCTCGGCGAGCTCGTTGCGCAGCAGGGCCTGGAACAGCACACCCGAGACGGCCAGCGCCGCCCCGACGAGGAGGCCAAGGGAGACCCGCGGCATGCGTACCGTGCGGACGATGTCCTCGGTCGTGGTGTCGGTCGCGCCACCGGTGAGTACCGACCACACCTCGGCGAGGCCTACGTCGGCCGGGCCAAGGCAGAGCGCGACCACCAACGCCACAAGCACGAAGAGGCAGGCCAGCACCCAGCGAAGCGGTCCCTTCATCGTCCGGTAGCCCTCACTTGCTCGCGCCCAGGTGCGCGGGCGGCTGCTCGCCGCGTAGCACGGCGTAGAGGCGCTCGAGCGCGTCGAGGATCCGCGGCCCGCCGCGCGCGAGGTCATCGGTCCAGGCGGGCGCCAAGCGTCCGGCCTTCATCGCAGGCACGTTCTTCCAGCGCTCGCGCAGGCGGTCGGGCAGCGGCTCCTTGGGGGTGAGGAACCACGTGGCCCCGCGAGCGAGCACGAGTTCCTCGTTGAACGGGCCCGAGGCGTCCGTCCGCAGGTCGCACGCCATGTTGAGGCAACCGCAGGCGCGCAGGAGGTCGTCCTGCAAGCTGCCGGGCCCCAGGGCGATCAGCGGATCCCACTGCCCCACCAACAGCACCCGCGGCCGGCCCCTTGGCCAGTTCGGGTCGATACGAGCCAGCAGCGCCTCGTAGCGCGCCTTGAAGGCTGCGGCTCGCGCCTTGGCCGTCTCGCCGCCGAGTACCTCGGCGAGCAACGTCATGGAGTGCACGAGATGCGGCAGCGAGCGACTGGTCTCAAGCGGCAGGATCAGGCCGATGCGGCGGCGGATCAGCGCGAGGTCGCGGCGGTGCAAGCGCCGGTCGAGGATGACGAGATCAGGCTTCGCCTGGAGCAGGCCCTCGGCGTCGAACGGCAGCACGGAGATGCGCCGCAGGGAGGTGACGCTCTTGGGGTGGTCGCACCACTTGGTCACCCCGACGAGGCGGTCCTCGGCGCCGAGGTAGGCGACCATCTCGGTCAGCCCCGGCAGGGTGGTCACGATGCGCTTGGGCTCCTCGGGCACGAACATCGAGAGGCCGTCGGCGTAGACGACCGTGTTGGCGGCGTCGACCTCGGGACTCAGTTCCGCAAACGCACCGTCCGGCGCCTCGGCCACCTGATCGAGGCACGGCGGGTGGATCTGCCCTTGGAGGGTGGCCAGCATGGCCCAGATCGCCAGGGTGAAGACGAGCAGCACCGCTGCGATGATCCAGAGGGTGGCGCGGCCGGTACTCGTCACGACAGGGTCTCCTCGAGGGGCATCTCAAGCGGCACCACCACGGGGGCGCCATGATCGGGATGCGGCATGACCCGCACCGGGGTCCCGAACGCCTGCTCGATCAGGCTCGGGGTCAAGACGTCCTCGGGCGCGCCGTCGGCCAGCACCCGACCGTCCACAAGCATGACGATGCGATCCGCAAAGCCGCCCGCCAGATTGAGGTCGTGCAGGACGGCCAGCACCGTGCGGCCGTGGGCGTGCGCCTCCTGGCGAAGGACGCGGAGCATCCGCAGGCGCTGGCCCAGGTCGAGATGCGCCGTCGGCTCATCCAGCAGGCAGACGTCCGCCTGCTGGACCAGGCAGCGCGCAATCGACACGCGCTGGCGCTCGCCGCTACTCAGCGCGGGCACCTGACGGTCGGCCAGTTGGGTGAGCGCGGTCCGCTCGAGAGCCACGTCAACCAACGCGGATTCCTCGTCAGTCAGCGGCGCGAAGGCGCCGCGCCAGGGATGGCGCCCGAGCTCGACCGTCTCGCGCACGGTGAAGGGGAAGACCGAGTCCTCCTCGGCCGGGATCCCCGCGAGCCGGCGCGCGGCGGCGCGACGCGGAATGCCCGCGAGGTCGTGGCCTTCGAGTGTCACCGTTCCAGAGCTCGGGAGCAGCAGCCCGCCGGCGAGGCGCAGCAGGGTGGTCTTGCCCGAGCCGTTCGGACCGACGATGGCGGTCGCGGTGCCGGCCTCGAAGCCGAGCGAGACGCCAGCGAGGATCGGGTCGTCCCCGTAGGCGAATCCGACCTCCTGCAGTGCGAGTCGCGGCATACGCTGGAGCCTACCCGGAGGGCGCCTCGGGACCGCCCCAGGCAGCGGCCCGCCGCCCACGCCCTGCAGGGCGCTCCTCAGCTGATCCAGCCGGGCAGGCGCCGACGCAGCTTGGCGTCGAGCCCAAAGACGCGCCCCGCCGCCGTCAGCGAGAGCGTCAGCAGGATCATCACCAGATACCAGTTGGTGCCCTTGGTGACGGTCAGGAAGGGCAGCGCCTTGGCCAGCCCGAAGGCCAGCATCAGCAGGGCCCCGAGGAACGCCATGAGTCTCGTCCCCACGCCGAGCAGCAGGCAGATCCCCAGCAGGGCCTCGAAGAAGATGATGAGCGCCGCGAAGATGTAGGGGGCCTTGCCCGGGCGCACGACGGCGCCGAGGAAGTCGGCGTACCAGCGCAGCTCCCACCCAAAGAGCTTGGGGGGCGTCTCGATCGCGGCATCGACACGCTTGATGAGGTCGGCCTCGGCAAACAGCACGATCCGATCATGCAGCGACAGGTCGTAGCTCGTGACCGTGCCGTCGGGCTGCGTCTCCTCGAGCGGCGCGATCAGCTTGTGGTGCGCGATCGAGAGGAACACCAGGCCCACGAAGATCCGCAGGCTGGCCAAGCCGAGCTTCGGGGCCCAGAGCCCGCCCCCTCCGCCCGCAGGCTTGGCGGGAGCCCGTGCGGAGCGCTTCTTCGCCGCCATCAGCCTCCGAACGAGAAGCCGTTGTCCTGGCGCTCCGGCGGGCGGACATGCGGCCCGCCGTACTGCTTCTGGACGAGCACACCGGCGGCATCGAAGTGGAGCATGAGCGGCCGGCTCTTGCCCTGGGGATCATCGACCCAGTAGCCAAGGCGCTGCAGCGAGCCGTCCGGCCGGCGCTGCACTTCTCGCGCGTAGGGATACTCCGAGAGGACCCACTCGCCGTCGACGCCGGGGTTCAGCGCTTGCACCACGGCATAGGACATGTGCTTGTCGGTCGGGGCCGCGAAGGTCCCGCAGGCGGAAAGTCCAAGCACGATCAGCAGGGCGAGGGCGAGGACCGGGGCGGCTTGGCCGCAGAGCAGGCAGGACGGGTGGATGACACGCGGGGCACGCATGGACGCATCCTACGGGACGCTGCCGGACCGCCCATGTACGATCCCGCCCATGCCAACCGACTCGAATGGCGGATCCGCCTCCTCGCCCGCCACGTTCCGTGGCCTCAATCTGTTTCCGTTCCAGCGGCAAGCGATCGAAGCCATCTTCAGTGGACGCAGCGTCATCGTGGCCGCACCCACTGGCGCGGGCAAAACGCTGGTCGCCGACTTCGCCATCGAGCAGGCCCTGCCGCAGGGCCGCCGGGTGGTCTACACCTCGCCCATCAAGGCGCTCTCGAACCAGAAGTTTCGTGACTTCCGCGAGGAGTATGGCGAGGAGCAGGTCGGGCTGATGACCGGCGACGTCACGCTGCAGCCGGAAGCCCCGCTGCTGATCATGACGACAGAGATCTTCCGCAACACGATCTTCGAGGACCCGGCGCGGCTGGACGGGTTCGACTTCGTCATCTTCGACGAGGTCCACTTCCTCGACGACCGGGAGCGCGGCACCGTCTGGGAAGAGGCGATCATCTACGCCCCGGAGCACATCCGGATCGTGGGCCTCTCCGCCACGGTTCCGAACGTGGCCGAGTTCGCAGACTGGATCGAGGAGGTTCGCGGCCTCCCCGTCGACGTCATCGTCGAGAACGAACGCCCCGTCCCCCTCACACACAAGATCTGGATCCCGGGTCAGGGACCGCGCAACCTCGCCGAAGTCCGCAAGCACTTCGTGTCGATGGACCGCGCGAAGCGGGAACAATCGAAGCGCCGGGACGGCCGGCGTCAGCAGCAGCGGCGACCGGATCGCAAGGCCCAGGCCCGGCTGATGCGCGGCGCCGGCGCCGAGTGCATCGACTACCTGGTCCAGCGCAAGCTGCTCCCGGCGATCTACTTCTGCTTCAGCCGGCGCGACGTCGAGAGCATCGCGAAAGACCACGCGATGCGCGACCTGCTGACGACGGACGAGCGGCGCAAGATGCTGGCGTTGTTTGACAATCTCGCCACGCGCTACAACGTGGTCGAGGCGGATTCGACACGTACGCTCCGGGGACTGGCCGCCCGGGGGGTGTTGTTTCACCACGCGGGCATGCTGCCGATCGACAAGGAGATCGTCGAGCGGCTGTTCAACACGGGCCTCGTCCGACTGCTGTTTGCAACGGAGACGTTCGCCCTCGGGGTCAACATGCCCGCGCGCACGGTGTGCTTCCACGCCCTCTCGAAGTTCGATGGCATCTCGTTCGGCCCCCTGCTGGGCCGCGAGTACTGGCAGATGGCGGGTCGCGCCGGGCGGCAGGGGATCGACAAGCAAGGCTGGGTGTTCGCG
>JAJDEM010000363.1 GCA_029259795.1 Planctomycetota bacterium | reverse complement strand
ATTGGCGTACGAATGCGGCGCGGTCCGCCTCCTTGCCAGCGGCGGCGCCCCGAATCATGGTCCAGCAGGTGTGGCCTGAGTCCCCCATCCAGACACTCTAGCGACGCGGCGCTCCGAGATCCGCTAGCATGTCCGCGGCCTTTGGAGATCTCGATGCGTGTACTGGCCCTGCTCCTGCTTGTCGCCTTCCTCGCCCCCCCCGTGTGGGCTGAAGACGAACCCAAGCCCGTAGACCCCAAGCCGGAAGAACCCAAGCCGGAGACTCCGGCGACCGATACCCCCGCACCCGCTGCGCCAACGCCGGTGACGTTGCCGTTTGGCTTGGAACACATGGCACCGGCGGCCGGGGCATTGCCCGAGGGCTGGTCCGCAGGAAACAGCCCGCCGCCGAAGGCTGCACCGACGGAGGCGGCGCTCCTCGCCCTCGCCAAGGCGGCCGGGATCCCCGAGGGGGCGGCGAAGGCCCAGGTTACCGGCTTGACGAAAGGTGAAGGCGAGGTGGCCACGCACGGTGTGACTGCGTGGCTCACCGTCGATACAACCGTCGACACGTTTGCACCGGCCCTCAAGAGCGCCGCCGAGAAGAACGGCTGGCTGCTCAAATCTGTTGCCGTACCGCAACGCGTGTTGGTTACGTGGGCTGATACGAAAGAGGCCGCGACCGGCCTCCAGCGCTGGCAAGTGGCGCAGTCCGTGCGCAACTTGTGCACGCAAGGCTGGGCCATGATCGAGGCGGCCAATGGAGGGTTCGATCCGCAGGCGCGTCAGAAGGCTTTCCAGCGCGGCGGATTGCTCATCGGAGCGGCCGGCAAGACAGAGCCCGCCGCGGGCATCTTCAATGCCATGATCGGCGCACTCCTAGCGCAACGGGATCCGGCGGCGGCACTCGAACACGGCCGCAGGGCTCTGGCCAAGGATGCTCCCGTTCCAGCGGGGGACCTCTGGATCGCCGTTACTGCGAACTCCGTTGGCTCGGTCCTTCTGATGAAGATGGACGCGTCGGTCGTCGCAGAAGCTCGCGATGCGCTACTGCGTGGGGTGGCAGCTGAGAAGAGCGCCACCAACCCCATCATGCGCTTCGGGATGCGCTACAACCTCGCGTGCGCCTATGCCCGCCTGGACGAAAGCGACGCCGCGTTCAAGCATCTCGAGGAGAGCTTGCGCTTCCTGAAGCACGCTTGGCAAGAGGACAAGAAGAAGTCCTTCAGCGGCGTGTCGAGCCTCGGCTATGAGCAGCACTACGCGCACGCGAAGTCCATCGACACCGACATGGCCACACTGCGCACCGACGCGCGCTGGCCCAAGCTGATGGCGACGTACGATCCAAGCGCCAAGGCGGATGAGAAGCCTGTCGAGAAACCCGCCAAAGACGAGGGCGGCAAGTAATCCGACACGGGCGGCTGCCACGCTTGAACTGCGGCTCGTGACCCGCATGGGGCGGCCAGGCTGCCTCTTCTCGGCTCCGGACACGCGGACGGTACCCGATGGGCGTCCAGTCGCGCGCGTCGAGAAGGGCTACATGGCCAAGGCCGTGGTGCCCGCCGCCCAGAAGGCGCTCGCCACCGCGGGCGTCGACGTGAAGGACTGCGTCATCAAGACGCACAACCCCTTCGCGGTCAACGACATCTACATGGCACGCGAGCTTGGCATCGAGGCCGAGTCGTTCAACAACAACGGCTCCTCGCTCATCTTCGGTCACCCGCAGGGCCCCACGGGCGCCCGCCTGATCGCCGAGGGCATCGAAGAGGCCCTCATGAACGGCGGTGGCCACGTGTTGTTCGCGGGCTGTGCAGCGGGCGACACGGCAGCGGCCGTGGTCCTCAAGGTCTAGTCAGTCCACCCGGCTCGAACTCAGCGCAGGGCGTCGCGATAGAGCGCGACGCCCGCGCGCATCCGCTCCCCCACCCCGGCCGGCGCCGTGCTGAGAACACGCTCTGCGTGCGCGCGGGCCTCAGCCCGCAGGGGCTCGTCGTCGAACCGACGCGCGAGCTCGAGGCGTAGACGGATACCTGCGCAGGCAGGCAGCCACGCGGCATCGCGCTCCAGCAGCACGCGCGCCGCCTCGAGGCTGCCGTCGGGGAGGCACTCGAGCCAGACGCGCGCCTCCGCAGCGACCGTGGCGACCGCGCCCCGCTCCGCGACCTCGAGCGCCCAGCGCAGCTGGGTGGACGCAGCCTCGAGGTCGTCAAGCCGCAGGTGCAGGCCCCCCAGACGCACGGCGGCAAGCGCGGCATAGAGCCCCATGTCGCAGTCCTGGAACTCCTGCACGACCTCGGCATAGACCACGGCCGCCGCCGCAACGTCGTCGCGCGCGTCGTGGAGTCCCGCTTCCGACTGCCGCAGGTGCAGCCGCTCCCGCCAGGACCCCGCTCGCTCCACCTGGGGTCGTGCCGCCGCCAGGCGCGCCTCGGCCTGCTCGAAGTCACCGGTCCACGCATGCATGCCCACGGCCCGTGGGTGAATCCGGCCGCCACGGCGTCCAGCGGCACGCGCTCGAGCAAGGCATCCGCCGCAGCGACCGCCTCGATCACACCACCGACCTCCCCGGCCATCGACCGGAGCATGATGTCGGGCACGGCCAGCAGCACCCGGGACTCGAGATAGCCGACGTGCCGGGCGGTCTGCACGCTCTCATCCACGTGCTCCCGTGCCTCGGCAAAGCGTCCCAGGTTGAGCGCGACAAGCGCGAGCCCCATGCGGCTGGCCACGACGCCGCGCAGGTGGCCCGACTCCTGGGCGAGGCTGAGCGTCTGGGCGTTGAGGTGGTGGGCGTCGTGCAGGTCCGCTTGGACTAGCGCAGCGCGCGAGAGAACGGACAAGGCGAAGCGCTCGGTCCCCCGATCGCCATGCAGTCGGCTGGTCGTGAGAGCGAACTCCGCGTGGACGCGCGCTTCCTCGGTTCGGCCGGCCTCGGAGTAGAGCCCGGCGGTGTTCATGGTGATGCGCCCGGCCTGTACGGCCGCGCCGGCTTGGCGAGCCATGGCGCTGGCCTCGGCCCCGGTGGCAAACGCCTCCTCGCGACGACCCTGGTCGAAGAGGCACGAAGCCCACGACCCCATGACCGCCGAGAGGACGACCGGATCGCCGAGTCGCGTAGCTACCCCCAGCGACCGCTCGCAGTACGCCCAGCTCAGGTCGTGACGCCCCATGCGGGCCTTCGCACCCCCGACGGCGTCGATCGCCTCGATCAGGAGTCGGTCATCGTCCCCCTGCTCGGCGAGTGAGAGCGCCGCGTCGGCCATGACGAGGATCTCACTCGGATCCACGCGCCCCTCGAGCGCCCGGGTCTGGAGCAGCAGGAGTCGCGCGCGGAGCGGTGCCTCGGCATCGCTCAGGGCCTCGAGCGCGCGGCGGGCCAAGCGCTCGGCGCGGCGGTACTCCGCGTGGGCAAGGAGGTGCTCGAGCCCGGCGACGACGTACGGCCGCGCACGCGCCGGTTCGTCGCCGAGGAGGAAGTGCCGCGCGATGGCGTAGGCCTCCGTGTCCGGCACGTCGTC
>JAJDEM010000362.1 GCA_029259795.1 Planctomycetota bacterium | reverse complement strand
CGTTCTGCCGGACGGTCGCCACGCCGAGCTCCGGGCGGTGGCAGCGACCGAGGTGACGCTCGTCGTTCCCTGAGCCGACCTTGCGGGCCGGATGGCCCGCGTGCTAGACCCGCCGCGTGGTAGGCGCTTCCCCGATCCAGTCTCGTGAGTACGCAACCCGGCTCGCCTCCTGCGTCCTCGTTGGGGTCGCGCTCTGGTTCTCGCCGCGGCCCATCGGGATCGATGCCTCCGGCTGGCAGGTGCTCGCTGTGTTCTCGGCGGTCATCGCGAGCTTCCTGCTGCGGCCGCTGCCCATGGGGCCTGCGACGCTGATCGGCCTGGTCGTACTGGCAGCGACGGGCACCCTGCCCCTCGCCACGGTGCTTGCCGGCTACGGCAAGCCCGTCGTTTGGCTGGTCGTTGCCGCGTTCCTGATCGCCGGGGCGGTAAAGACCAGCGGGCTCGGGCGGCGCATCGCCCTCACGCTCGTGGCCACGCTCGGACGCTCGACCATCGGCTTGGGCTACGCGTTCTGCGGGTCCGAGCTCTTGCTCGGTCCCGTCGTCCCGAGCAATACGGCGCGCGGGGGCGGCATCATGTCGCCGATCGTCAGCTCGGTTGCAACCGCGCTCGACTCGCATCCGCGCAAGGGAGCCCAGCGGGCGGGGGAGTACCTCGTCCTCGTCGCGGCCCACGCCAACCTCATCACCGCGGCCATGTTCCTGACCGGCATGGCCGCCAATGCGCTGGTCTCCGAGGCCGCCAGCAAGCATCTCGGCATCGAGTTCACGTGGCTTGATTGGGCGCTCGCCGGCTCGGTCCCCGGCCTCGCGGGCCTGTTGCTCCTGCCGCTCTTCCTGCGCTGGTTGGCCAAGCCCGAGCTCGTCGACACGCGCGCGGCCCAGACCACGGCGCGGGCGTCTCTGCGCGCGCTCGGGGCGTGGAGTGGCGCCCAGAAGGTGACCGCGTTCGTGTTCGTCCTGCTGATCGCCCTGTGGACGACGAACTTCCTGCATGGCATGGGCTCGGCGCTGGTCGCGCTGATCGGCGTTTGCGTGCTCTTCCTCTCGCGGACCTATCAGTGGCGCGACGCCGTGCGGGAGTCCGGCGCGTGGGACACGCTGGCGTGGCTTGGCGGGCTGTTGTCCATGGCGGAGGCGCTGCGCGACGAGGGTGTCGTGGAGTGGTTCCGCGACGGGATGGCCGCCAACGTCTCCGGCATGGGTGGCGTGACAGTCGCCATCGTGCTGGCGCTCATCTACTTCTATTCGATGTACGGCTTCTCGATGCTCACCGGCCACATCGCGGCGCTGGCGGCAGCGTTCTTCTCGGTCGCCGCAGCGGCGGGTGCCCCGCCGTACCTGATGGTGGCGCTGCTCGCGGCCTTCTCGAACCTCTGCGGCTGCGTGACCAACTACTCGACCGGCCCCGTGGTCATCTACTTCGGGCTCGGCTACATCCCTGCGGCGCGCTGGTTCCGGATCGGCTTCCTGGTCTCCCTGTTCCACATGGTCATCTGGCTGGGCTTGGGGCTGGTCTGGTGGAAGGTCCTGGGCTGGTGGTGATCCGGGTATCGTGCCCGGAATGAACGCCCCCGAGCCCACCCCGAAGCCCTACCCCGACGTCGATCCTCGCCCGAGCTTCCCGGCGATCGAGCGCGGGATTCTCGCGGGCTGGGAGGCCGACAAGACGTTCGAGAAGTCCGTCGAGCAGCGGCCAGCCGGTGAGAACGGCAGCAACGAGTACATCTTCTACGACGGCCCGCCCTTCGCGAACGGCCTGCCGCACTACGGCCACATCCTCACGGGCTATGCCAAGGACGTCGTCCCGCGCTACTTCACGATGCGCGGTCGGCGCGTCGAGCGCCGCTTCGGCTGGGACTGCCATGGCCTACCCGCCGAGCTCGAGAGTGAACGCGAGCTCGAGATCTCGGGGCGCCAGGCCATCCAGGACTACGGAATCGCCAAGTTCAACGACCACTGCCGTACGTCGGTGCTCAAGTACACCGGCGAGTGGCGCCGCTACGTCACGCGCATGGCCCGCTGGGTCGACTTCGACAATGACTACAAGACGATGGACCGCTCCTACATGGAGAGCGTCATCTGGGCGTTCAAGCAGCTCTACGACAAGGGGCTGATCTACGAGGGCCGGCGCGTCATGCCCTACTCCTGGGCCGCCGAGACGCCGCTCAGCAACTTCGAGACGCGCATGGACAACAGCACGCGGCCGCGGCAGGACCCTGCCGTCACCGTGATGCTCGACCTCGAGCCCGTCGCTGGCGATGGGGGCGTGCCGCATCGCTTCCTCATCTGGACGACGACGCCGTGGACGCTCCCGTCCAACCTCGCCGTGGCCGTAGGCCCTGAGATCGAGTACGCCGTACTCGAGAAGGACGGCGTCCGCACGATCCTCGGTGCCGCCACGGTCGCGAAGTTCAAGAAGGAGTTCGAGGACGCGGAGCAGGTCGGCACGGTCGTGGGGGCGGACCTCATCGGCCGGGGCTACGAGCCGCTGTTTCCCTTCTTCGCTGATGCGCCGAACGCCTTCCGCGTCCTGGGTGCCGCGTTCGTCGACACCGAGGACGGCACGGGCATCGTTCATATGGCGCCGGGTTTCGGTGAGGACGATCAACTCATCTGCGAGGCGAACGGCATCGACCTCGTCGTGCCGGTCGATGACAGCGGGCGGTTCACGGCCGAGGTCGCCGACTGGGAGGGCGTCAACGTCCTCGAGGCCAACAAGCCCATCATCCAGCGCCTCAAGGAACGGGGCGTGCTCCTCAAGCACGAGAGCTACGTCCACAACTACCCGCACTGCTGGCGGACCGACGAGCCGCTCATCTACCGCGCGCTGAGCTCCTGGTATGTGCGCGTCACGGATTTTCGCGATCGCATGGTCGAGCTCAATCAACAGATCAACTGGATCCCCGAGCACGTGCGCGACGGCCAGTTCGGCAAGTGGCTCGAGGGTGCGCGCGACTGGTCCATCAGCCGCAACCGCTTCTGGGGCACGCCGATCCCGATCTGGCAGAGCGATGACCCCGAGTACCCGCGCATCGACGTCTACGGCTCCATCGCGGAGCTCGAGGAGGCCTTTGGGGTCGAGGTCACCGACCTGCACCGGCCCTTCGTCGACGAGCTCACGCGGCCCAACCCGGACGATCCGACCGGCAAGAGCACCATGCGGCGCGTCACCGACGTGCTCGACTGCTGGTTCGAGTCGGGCTCCATGCCCTTTGCCCAGGTGCACTACCCGTTCGAGAATCGCGAGTGGTTCGAGAACCACAACCCCGCCGACTACATCGTGGAGTATATCGCCCAGACCCGGGGCTGGTTCTACACGCTGATGGTTCTCGGCACGGCACTCTTCGACAAGCCGCCGTTCAAGAACTGCAACTGCCACGGCGTCGTGCTCGACGGCGAGGGGCAGAAGCTCAGCAAGCGCAAGCGCAACTACCCCGACCCGGAGAAGGTCTTCGAGGAGATCGGTGCGGACGCCCTGCGGTGGTACCTCATGTCGTCGCCGATCATGCGGGGCGGCGACTTGAAGATCGAGCAGGACGGCGCCGGCATCGGCGACGTCGTGCGGCTCGTCGTCAACCCGATCTGGAACGCGTACTACTTCTTCACGCTCTACGCGAACGTGGACGGGGTGAAGGCTGCCTTCCGTAGTGACAGCCAGCATCAGCTCGATCGCTACATCCTTGCCAAGACGCGTGACCTCGTGGAGCGGGTCACGTCGGCGATGGATGCCTACGACATCGCGGGCACGTGCCAGCTGATCGTGTCGTTCCTGGATGCGCTCACGAACTGGTACATCCGCGGCTCCCGCGAGCGGTTCTGGAGCGACGACGCCGCCATCAAGCAAGGCGCCTACGACACGCTCTACAGCGTGCTCGTGACGCTCTGCAAGACAGCAGCCCCGCTGCTGCCGATGATCACCGAGGAGGTCCACCGGGGTCTGACCGGCGACGAGAGCGTGCATCTCGCGGACTGGCCCGAGGCTGAGGGCCTACCGGCCGATCCCGACCTCGTCGCCGACATGGACCGCGTTCGCGAAGTCTGCTCGGTCGCGCTCGCGCTTCGGGAGGAGCATGCCCTGCGCACGCGCCTGCCGCTTGCGAGTGTCACGCTTGCGGGGCGCGACAGCGTGCGGCTCGCGAGCCTGGCGCACCTCGTCGAGAAGGAGGTCAACGTCAAGGCGGTGCTCTTCTCCGACGACCTCGAGGCCCACGGCGAGTTCGTGCTCAGCCCCGACCGCCGCTCGCTGGGCCCGAAGCTCGGCAAGGCCATGAAGGATGTGCTCGGCGCCGTTCGCTCCGGCGACTGGAGGCTGCAGGAAGACGGCTCGGTCGCCGTAGCCGGCCACACCCTCGCGCCCGAGGAGTTCGAACTCAACCTCCGCCCCAAGGAGGACGAGGCCAGCCAGGCGCTCAAGAGCAACGACATGGTCGTGGTGCTCGACGTCGTCGTGACGCCCGAGTTCGAGGCCGAGGGCTACGCCCGCGACCTCGTGCGTCGGATCCAGCAGGCGCGCAAGGATGCCGACCTCAACGTCACCGACCGCATCGGCGTGGCGGTGCAGCCCAGCGCAGCCTGCGACGCAGCGATCCGCACGCACGAGGCCTACATCCGCGAGCAGGTCCTTGCCACCGAGTTCGTCTATGGCGACGCCCCCGAGGGGGCGCAGGTCGTCGAGGACACGCTCGCGGGCGAGGCGGTCGTGTTCGCGATCTGGGTGCAGGCGGCGTAGTCGGCTCAGGGACGTCGCCAGGTATGCGTCTCGGCGAAGGTCTTGAACCCGAGCGACTCGTAGAGGCGCTTGGCCGCCACGTTGACATCGAAGACCCCGAGGTTGACGCTGTCGTAGCCTTGCCCGGCGAGCGTGCGGAGGCCCGCGACGACGAGGGCGCGGCCCAGTCCGTTGCCGCGATGCTGGCTTTCGACAACAACACTCTCGACGAGTCCGGCGGTCCCGTCAGCCGTCGCGCTCGTCTCGCAGAGGCCACACACGGCGCTGCCCTCCTCGGCGAACCACATGTGAAAGTCAGGCGCCGAGCGACCTGCCGCCGGGTCGTCCGCCGTCATCGGCTGGAAGCCATGGGTGCCCGCGTAGCCGTCGGTGTGCAGGGCACGCCACGCCTCGTCATCGGAGGTCGTCGCGTTGTAGGGGCGCAGGGTGTAGGGCGCGGGCGGCTCGAAAGCAGGCGGCGGGGCGCCTCGGCGGCACATCTCCAGATCGAGGTTCATGCTCGTAAAACCGTTCCCTTGCAAGAACGCGCTGCCCGCCACCCAGGCGCCGGGCGCGCTGCACTGGAGGGTCGTGTCGCCCGCTGGATCCTGCGCCACGACGTAGGCGAGCACGCGGGAGCCGAGCCCCTGCCTGCGCTGCTCGGGGTGCACGATGATGCGGAAGTTGCGCAGCGTGGCCTCACCGTCCGGGTACCGGGTCGACATCAACAGGGCTGCGATCTCGCCGCCAGCCGTCTCGAGGAGGGCGAAGTCACGGGCGCCGCGGTTGAACGACATCGCGGTGAAGCTGGCCCAGGTCGGCGCCGCCACCGCGACGATCGTCTCGTCCAGCGCGTGGCACGACGCGAGGAAGCTGACGATGGCGGGGGCGTCTGCTGAGGTGTAGGGCCTGATGTCCACGCCGGCACGGTAACAGGTCTGTGCGAGATCGCCGCGCTGGCCGTGCGCGCCCAAGGACCGGTTGGCCGAACGCCTGCCTTCGGAGGGTCAAGGGATGTCGCCTACGCCCGTCGCCCGGTAGGCTCGCCTTCGATGCTCCTGCCCATCGGCGACGAACCGAACGACCCCAAGCACACCGCGTGGATGAACTACGCGTTGATCGCCCTCAATGTGGGGATCTTCGCCAGCATTGCGTTCGAGCCGCGAGCGGTCTTCGACGCCCACCTGATGCGCTGGGCCTACGACCCGTCGGATCCGACGATCCCCACGCTGTTCGCGAGCATGTTCATGCACGCGAGCTTCCTGCACATCTTCGGCAACATGCTGTTCCTCTGGATCTTCGGCGACAACGTCGAGGCCCGGCTGGGGCCCCTCGGCTACCTGGCGACCTACTTGGTCGTGGGCGCGTGCGCGACGCTTGCGCACGGCCTGTTCGCCGCGCAGCCGGTCGTGGGGGCCTCGGGTGCGGTGAGCGGCGTGCAGGGCCTCTACTTTGTTGCGTGCGGCCGGCACAAGGTGCGGGTCCTCTTCTGGTTCTACTTCTTCATCACCGTGCTGCATGTCAACGCGAGGCTCGTGATGGCCTTCTGGTTCGTGATCCAGGACCTGATCCCGACGTTCCTGCAGCTGCGGGTGAACGTGACGGACCAGGTCGCCCACATGGCCCACCTGGGCGGCTTCGTCTCCGGGCTGGTCTTGATGGCGGTCCTCAAGCGGACGGTGCCCCGCGTTCAGGCCGCGGACGCGGCCGAGTGGGCCAACGCCCCCCGCAGTCCGGCCCCGAAGCCGCCTCCGCCGCGTGTCTTGCGGCCGCCGTACGAGGATGACGACTTCCGGCCGTAGCCGCGATCCGTGGGCCCAACGGACCGGGTACCAGTTCCCCTGGAGTATCCTTGGCGCCGATGAGCGAGAGCACCGACCGATGGTCCGTCAGTCTGGACGGGGAGACACTCCTCGGCCGCTACCGCGTCGAGCGCATGATCGGCGGGGGTGGGATGGCCAACGTCTACCTGGCGCACGACGAGCAGCTCGAGATCCCGGTCGTCGTCAAGGTGCCCCACGCCGCCTTCCTCGCGGAGCAGGGCTTTCGCGAGCGCTTCGACCGGGAGACGCGTGACCTGGTCACGCTGCAGCATCCGCACATCGTGCGGATCCACGCGCGCGGCGAACACGAGGACATGCCGTTCCTCGTGATGCAGTTCCTCCAGGGCGGCAGCCTCGGCGACCGCATGCGCAAGGCCAAGGGGCCCATGCCCTACGAGGCCGTCGAGCCGTGGATGCGTGATGTCGCGCGCGCGCTGGACTTCATCCACGAGCAGGGCGTCGTCCACCGCGACATCAAGCCCGACAACGTGCTCTTTGACGAGTACGGCCATGCTTACCTCTCCGACTTCGGCATTGCCAAGGCCGTCGGCGGGGCCGACACCGGCCTGACGGTCACGGGGGCCACCCCCGGTTCGCCTGCGTTCATGGCGCCGGAGCAGGCGCGGACGAACACGCTCACGGGCGCGTCCGATCAGTACTCGTTTGCTGCCACCCTCTACGAGGCCCTCTCGGGTCGTCCGACCTTCGAGGGCGAGACAGTCGTCGATGTGCTGATCAAGAAGCAGTCGAAGCTGCCGACCCCCCTGAGCGAGTACGCGCCGCAGCTCCCGGCGGGCGTGGCACCGGCACTGATGCGCGCGCTCGCCCGGACGCCGGAGGAGCGCTTTCCCACCTGCCTTGCCATGGTGGATGCCATGGGCGGAGCGGCGGCGACAGGCACGGATGCCGCGGCGGCTTCCGAGGACCTTCCGCCGGTAGCCGTCGCGGCGGTGGCTGCGCCCACGCCGATCCACGCAGCGCCCGCGCCGACGACCGTCCTGCGGCGGCCGGTGGCCGCCGAGGACGCTGCGCCGAGGACGACCTCGGTCGGTCGCACCCTCACCCTGGGTGGGGCGCGGCAAGCCATGTGGGTCGTGTTCGCGCTCCTCGTCGGCGTGCCGCTCGCGTTCTTTCTAATGCCCGGTGACGACGACGCGCCGAACGACGAGACGCACACGGCTGCGATCCCGAGCCCCATGCCGCCCAAGGACGAAGACCCGGGGGACCCGCCGGCCGTGCCCGCCCAGCCGGAAGAAGGCCTGGTTGGGCTCATACGCAAGGGTGCTGAGAAGGGCGATCGTCCGATCGGCGACTACGTCCTCGACACGGCGGCCCTGCGCGAGCGCCTGAAGACCCTTCGGCCACGCGACGGCAAGCGTAAGGGCATGCGCCCGCCGCCGGGGCTGAGGGAGCTTGGCAAGCTCCTCGTCTCGGGCTTCTCGCTGCAGGTCAAGAAGGACGGCGGCTACGAGCTGCGTTTCGAAGACGCGAGCGAAGAAGCGCGCGTCATGCGCGGTCGCTGGCAGCGCGTGGGTCAGCTCCTCGAGTTCCGGCCGACGGCCATCGACTCCTCGGGAGCCAAGGACCGCCGCCGCTTGGAGCCCTTCAAGGCGCGTATGGTGCAGGGCGGCATGTACCTCATTCGTGCTGGGCAAGAGGTCTTTCTCAAGCGCCGTTGAGGCGGCCACAGTAGAGCGGTAGGCTTGCGGCCCCCGCGGAGGCGCCATGAGCCACGACACCATCGAATCCCTCCTCGACGAGGACCGGCACTTTCCCCCGAGCGCGGCGTTTGCGGCAGCCGCCAACGTCAACGACCCCTCGATCTACGAAGCCGGGGAGGACATCGAGACGTTTTGGGAGACCCACGCCAAGACCTTCACATGGTTCGAGCCCTGGTCGAAGGTG
>JAJDEM010000361.1 GCA_029259795.1 Planctomycetota bacterium | reverse complement strand
GAGAGATCACCTTCACGAACGCCCAGGGGTGGTTCGCCATGAAGGTGCCTGGAGATGGCGGAGGGCTCCTGTTCTGGGTGGCCGGCCGCGTCCAGAGACTCCTTCGGGATCTCCACGGTCCGCCCGAGGGGGTGTCGATCGGGGACGTCGTCATCCCGAAGGGGGGGATGATCGCGGGCACGGTCCTTACCGCGGACGAGAAGCCGGCGGCGGGCGCGGAACTCCGCATCCACGACCCCTCGACCCTCCACAGCTCCCACCATCAGCCGGTCGGCGCGGCAGGGGCGTTCCGGTCGGAGGTGATCGGACCCGGGGCGCACACGATCCTGGTGCGCAGAGCCATGGCGCCGGGAGACGGGCGCGTCTCCTGCTGGTTCGCGTACGAGCCTTGGTCCGCGGGGGCGACGGGGATCAACCTGACACTGCCCGACGGCATCTGGGCGCGCATCAGCCTGATCGACGACGCATCGGACGAGGCCGCGCCATTCCGCAAGGGGGTCGTGCACGGGGTGCCGACCGGCCAGACTCCCGTCGTGATCTACCGCACCTTCAACGACGCGGCGGCCCGGACGACGCTGGATGTGCAGTTCCCGGCCCCGGGGGATTACGACCTGAGAGTCCACTGGGCCGACAGCGCACTGGCGGCGGAGCGAACGGTGCGCGTGACCGCCGCCAAGGGCCAAACGTTCGAGGTCCGGGCGCGCTGAGCGGGTTCGGTACGGCGAGTGCCCCCTCTCTGGTCCGGATGGGCCGGAACAGCGGTGAACGTGCCGCCGGTTCGGTACTCGTGCGACGCGATGGGAAGTGGTGGATCACACGCATCGCGGACTTGAACCAGGTGGGCTGCCAAGACGCCGAGGTCCTTGGGGGACCCGGGCAGCGAGCTGATTGCATGTCTACGCCTTCTGTCGGCTCACCATCTCGTTGATCCAGATCGGCGCGAACGGCGAGGTGCAGCCCTTCCTCTCCGGATAGTCGCTGTAGATGCCCAGCGCCTCGCCGATCGCGAGGGCGCGCTTGCGGAGCTTGGGGTGGTGGATGCCGATGTTGACCAGGGACATGTTCATCGTCCACTGGGCCTGCGGCGCGGCCTTGGGCATCTCCTTCTCGATGCGGTCGAGGAGCGCAGCGAGGTCGAGCCCGTCCGGACTCCTGGCGATCCGCTCCGAGGTCAGGCTCCAACCCGCGCGCTTGGTCATCGCGTCCCTCGACTTCATCCACCGCTCGCGCACCGACTCCTTTTTCGGGTGCTTCTTGATCACATAGGAGTTCAGCCAGTCGGCGACCCACTCGCAGGTGCCTTCTTTGGCCATCGTGCCGAGCTGCTTCGTGTCGAGGTCCTTGGGGCGCACGAGCAGGATGGCGAGCATCTGCGCGTCCGCGTTGCCGGTCTCCCAAAGCGAGAGACCGAGCTCGTGGTCGACCTTGATCTCCTTGGCCAGCTTGCGGATGTCGCCCGTCTTGACGCCGAACTGGTTGTCGCCTGCCCCGCGCTTGGCGTTGAAGGCGCGCCGCTTCTCGTCACCCAACTTCTTGAGTCGGGCCATCACCTGCTTCGTGTTCATGGCGGAAATCCTACTACCGGGGCCGACCGAGTACGGCCCGAGTCGCACCGAGACCGGCCGGCGGCGTCGCACAGGGTGCACTCGAGCCGGCCATCGTGCCCTGCCCAGGAATCCATGAGAACGGCCCCGACCCCGCACCACCCCGCACCGTGACGGGCAAGGCCCTGGCTGGTTCGCTCGGTACGACGCCTGCGTGGGCTCGTGCCCTAGGCGACCGAGCGCGGGTCGTCCCTGCGCCACTCGTCGTATTGACGCAGGCCCTCGAGAGACAGCTGTACGGCGTCGACCGAGACGGTTGGCAAGGAGGCCTTGGCAGGCGCGCCGTCGAAGAAGAGCCAGTAGCCGCGGCCCATGAAGTAGAGCGAGCAGCCGATCTCCCAGATCATGTGCTCGCTCAGCCAAGCGGCCTCGTCACCGAGGTGATGCAGGGTGTGGGTGAGTCCCATGTGCTGCTCGATGCCGTAGAGCGGCTCGGCCTCTTCCTTGCTCATCAGATTCTCGCGATAGGCGAAGCGTCCAACCTGCTCGAAGACGATCGTGCTCTTGGCCGCGATGATCTGACCCTCGTCGCACAAGAGGACCTTCTGGGCGTCGCCGCCGATCACGACCAGTGCGCCGCTGTGCTTGCGTTGTGCGATGTCGTGGAGGATCGTGGGGGTGCTGCTCGGTGCAAAGCGTCCCAGCGAGTGCAGCGGGTTGCGCGCGTTCTCGAACGGCTCCGCGAACAGCTCGTCGAGCAGGGGCCGCATGTGCAGTGCGAGCGTCCCAGGGATCAGGTCCTCCAGAAGCGGCAGGATGTCCGCGCCGAGCGCAGGACGACGCTTGCCGCCGGCGAAACTCACGCCGCGTCTACCAGGTGCTCGTCGTCCCTTGCGCTCGCAAGGGCTGTCTGGAGACACTCGCCGATGGAGAGGAGCGCGTGCAAGTCTGCGTCACCGAGTCGTTCATCACCGCGAAGGCAGAGCACGATGCAGCCGTGCAGGTCGCCCTCGGCCATGAGCGGGAACCCGAACGTGTCGCACGGGCCCAGGATCTCCTCGATACGTTCACGATCGTTCGCTGCGTCCTGCGGCAGGTCGAGCGCGCTCACGACGGTGCGCTCTGACCTGCAGAGCTTTGCGACAGCGGCAGAGAGCCGCCGGATTTCGCCCGCGACGGGGGCGGCGTCGCGCGCGGCTTCCGTGGAGCGTGAGGGTGCGGTCCCGCTCAGCGAGTAGAAGCTGCAGGTGACCGCGTCGAAGCGGTTCGAGAGGCCAAGCAGAAGACGACGGAGGACCTCCCCCTTCTGCAGGCGGTGCGCCCTTGCCGCGAGGCGGAAGAGGAAGCCGAACATCCACATCTTGTCATATACAACAGTCACAAGGTCCTATCGTCAGGGCAGCACTCGCCCGTGAGGCCGAATCCGCGATTCCGAAGCTGTCCGCGCGGGCGCCGGCAGAAGGCCATCTGCTGGGGGTGCGAAGTCGAACCCGGTTGAGTGCCCGCCGTACGATCGATCGGAAACCCTGGCCCGCGCACAGCGTCGGTCAACCAGCGGAGCCTCCCGAGTTCCGTGCAGATCCACTGTCAGCCTCTCGAGGAGCCACGATGCCCAGACGACTGTTCCTGTTCTTTCTCTTGAGCGCCCCGGCGCTCTTGGCCGGCTGCGGGGATGACCCCGCGCCGACGGCGGGTGACGCGAGCCCTCCGGTAGCGGCCACGACACCGCAGGAGCCGGGGCCCTTGGCCCAGAAGCTCAAGGCGAAGTCCGACGCCGGCCTGAAGATGATGCCGCCCGAGGTCGTGGCCGTCTTCAAGAAGGCCGGGGAGGAACTGGCCGCCTCCAACCTCGCTGCGCAGGCGAAGACCGTCGGTGCGCAGGCTCCGGTTTTCTCGCTCAAGGATGGCGCCGGCGCGAGCACGGCGCTCGCCGAGCTTCTCAAGGAGGGCCCCGTCGTCCTCACCTTCTACCGCGGCGAGTGGTGACCCTACTGCAACATCGCCCTCGAGGCGTACCGGCAGGTCCTGCCGGAGATCCAGTCACGCGGCGCGTCGCTCGTTGCCATCTCGCCCATGACGCCGACCAGTTCCGCCGAGCTGCAGCAAGCCAAAGCGTTGACGTTCCCGGTCTTGTCCGATCCGGGCAACGCGGTAGCGCGTACGTATGGCCTCGTGTTCACGCTGCCGGAATACGTCCGTCCGGTGTTTGAGAAGTTCGGCATCGACGTGCCCGGCGCGAACGGCGAAGACTCCTTCGAGTTGCCGGTTCCGGCAACGTATGTGATCGACCAAGACGGAACGATCCGCTGGGCGCACGTAGAACTGGACTATCGCAAGCGCGCGGAGCCCGCCGATCTGCTCGTCGCGCTGGACGCCCTGACGCGGTAGCTCGGGCGTTCCGGTTCGGCCTGGAGAGGCAGGGCGGCGGACGGGGTCCGCCGCCCTGCACTACTTGCGCTTGGCGCGCGCCTTGCGGCGCTTCTTCCGTGCGCGCTTTGCCTTCTGGGCCTCCTTGCGAGCTTGCTTGCGCGCCTGCTTCTGCGCGATGTCCTCGGGGGTGAGGAGCTTGCGCGGGCGGAAGGCGTCGCACTCGACGACCGGGTGGGAGAAGGTCGTGAACTTCCAGGGCGTGACCTTCGGGCTGCGGCAAGTGGCCTGCGAGAACCAGCGCGGCGGGCCTTCCTGCCATGCCTCGACGGCAAGCAGCCAGGGCTGGATCTTCTGGACGATGACCTGACCGTAGTGGCAGTGGCTGCAAAGGAACGGGGGGTCGGGCAGTTCGGGACGCTCACGCTCGCGAGCGCGCGAGTTCAGGTTGGACATGGCACACCTCTTCCGGGGTGACTGGGGGATCGGGGAATCGACACGCAGCGCAACGCGGCCGCAGGAGCGGCCGGTGTGCGCACGGCAGCCCGCGCTAGGCGGGCAGCCTTCTTGGATTCCGGAAGAGGAGGAGGAGGGGGAGCACGGGATTCACCCTGCAGTGCGGCGCCACGAGAGGACGCCAGCGGAACGTGTTCGATACGTTGGCCTCCACAGGTGGAGGACCAAGGGGTGTTGGACGCGCGGGGTCAGTGATGGGTTCCCTGCCCGAGTCGTACCGACCTGGGCCGCATCCAGCGGCGTTGCGTCACGCAGTGGCCAGCCTACGCTGCGAGGGTGCGGCGGTCGTAAGCGGATGCCTGTGCCTGCTCACGACCGCCTCGTACCTCAGGCCCCCGAACCTGGCTCCGTTCGTGCAGGATTCTGATGCACGTGAACCTGGTTCGGTAGGCCCGCCGCCGAGATCCTCGGCATCGACCGCAAGACGCTCTACCGGAAGCTGATCCGATACGGGCTCGCGGCTGCGGAGGAGGCGGATGTGGTTGAGTAAAGGCGGCGGGCGCGCACAGTTGGCATTCGACGGCATTGACTGCCACAAGTGAGAACCCGGCACGGTATGGAGCGCGCGATCTCGGCGACTGTGCGCTGATTCGGAACCCTCAGGCCCGGTCGAAGCGATCCAGACGCATGACCTTGTTCCACGCGGCCACGAAGTCGCGCACGAAGGCGTCGCTGGCGTCGTCGCACGCGTAGACCTCAGCGAGCGCGCGTAGCTCGGAGTTCGACCCGAAGGCGAGGTCGACCCGGCTGCCGGTCCACTTGACGTCGCCGGTCCCGCGGTCCCGACCTTCGAACACGTCTGCGGAGCCCGGGGTCGGCTTCCACGTCGTGCCCATGTCGAGCAGGTTTACGAAGAAGTCGGTGGTCAGGGTCTCGGGTCGGTGGGTGAAGACGCCGAGGCCTGACGGTGCGGCGACCGCACGCAGCGCGCGCAGGCCACCGACGAGCACCGTCATCTCCGGCGCGGTCAGCGTCAGGAGGCACGCCCGCTCCACCAGCCACTCCTCCGCCGATCGGCCGTGCCCGTTGCCGAAGTAGTTGCGGAAGCCGTCCGCGGTCGGCTCGAGCACGGCGAACGCCTCGACGTCGGTCTGCTCCGCGGTCGCGTCGGCCCGGCCCGGCGAGAACGGCACTTCGATGTCGTGCCCGGCAGCCGCCGCGGCCTTCTCGACGGCGGCACAGCCGCCCAGGACGATCAGGTCGGCGAGAGACACCTGCTTGCCGCCGGCCTGCGCGCTGTTGAACTCGGCCTGGATCGCCTCGAGTGCGTGCAGCGCCTTCGCCAGCTCGGCCGGTTCGTTGACGTCCCAGTCCTTCTGCGGCGCGAGGCGGATGCGCGCGCCGTTGGCGCCACCCCGCTTGTCGGTGCCGCGGAAGGTCGCCGCCGACGCCCAGGCGGTCGTGACCAGACGGGCGACCGACAGGCCCGAGGCGAGGAGCTTGCCCTTCAGCGCCGCGATGTCCGCCGCGCCGATGAGCTCGTGCGTGACGGCGGGGACGGGGTCCTGCCACGGCTGCGGCTCGGCGGGCACGAGCGGGCCGAGATACCGCGTGATGGGGCCCATGTCGCGATGCGTCAGCTTGAACCAAGCCTTGGCGAAGGCCTCGGCGAACTCCGCCGGGTTCTCATGGAAGCGCTTCGAGATCGGCCCATAGATCGGGTCCACTCGCAAGGCGAGGTCCGTCGTGAGCATCATGGGGGCATGCGTCTTCGACGGGTCGTGCGCGTCGGGCACCGTAGTACCCGCCGCCGCATCCGTCGGCGTCCACTGCGTCGCACCGGCGGGGCTCTTCGTCTGCTCCCACTCGTAGCCGAACAGGTTGTCGAAGAAGCCGTTGTCCCACTTCGCGGGCTCGGTCGTCCAAGCACCCTCGAGGCCGCTGGTGATCGCGTCGCCGGCCGCGCCACTGCCGAAGTCGCTCGTCCAGCCGAAGCCCTGCTCCTCGATCCCGGCACCCTCGGGCTCGGGACCGACATGCTTGTCCGCATCACCCGCACCGTGAGCCTTGCCGAAGGTGTGTCCGCCGGCGATGAGCGCGACCGTCTCCTCGTCGTTCATCGCCATGCGCGCGAAGGTCTCTCGGATGTCTTGGGCTGCGGCGAGCGGGTCCGGGTTGCCGTTCGGCCCTTCCGGATTCACGTAGATCAGGCCCATCTGGACGGCGCCGAGCGGGTTGGCGAGATCCCGCTCGCCGCTGTAGCGCTCGTCGGCGAGCCACGTGCTCTCGGGGCCCCAGTAGGTGTCCTCGGGCTGCCAGAC
>JAJDEM010000037.1 GCA_029259795.1 Planctomycetota bacterium | reverse complement strand
TCTCGACGCGTCACCCCATGACGCCGACACCGCCTGGCTGGCGGTGAACCGCTACAAGAGCGACGACTTCCGCCCCACGATCTACCGCACGCGCGACCGCGGCAAGACCTGGGAACTCATCAACAAGGGCTTGCCGGACGACGGCTTCGTGCGCGCCGTGCGGGAGGATCCCGTACGCAAGGACCTGCTGTATGCAGGCACGGAGACCGGCATCCACTTCTCGATGGATGGCGGGGACACGTGGCAGTCACTGCAGCTCGGCCTGCCGATCGTCCCCATCACCGACCTCGTCACCAAGGACGACGATCTCGTCGTAGCGACGCAGGGCCGCTCGTTCTGGATCCTGGGCGGGCTCAGCCGGCTCCGCCACTGGGGGCGCGGCTCGCCCGTCGGCGCTCAGCTGATGAAGCCGACCCCGGCCAACTACGGGCTGTCGCGCAGCGCACGGATCCACTTCCACGTACCGGCCGAAGCCGCGAAGGAGGCGTCCCTCGTCGTCCTCGATGCGCAGGGCGCGCCCGTACGCACGTTCCCCATCGAGGTCTCCGCCGCGAAGGACGAGAAGGACACCGCGGACGACAAGGACACCAAGAGCGAGGCCAAGGAGCCCAAGCCGCCCAAGAAGGGCAAGGGCGGCAAGAAGGGCCGCCGCGCCAAGGCCCGCAAGCGTGCCAAGATCAGGGCGAAGCCGGGCATGAACCTGTTCGTCTGGGACATGCGTCGCAAGGCCCCGACCAAGGTTCCTGGCGCCGTGGGATGGCCGTCCGCGAGTCCAGGGCCGCGCGTGCTGCCCGGCACCTACACCCTGCGTCTCACGTGGAAGGACACGACCTCCGAGCAGTCGCTCGTGATCGAGCAGGACCCGCGAATGCCCATGGACGAAGCCCAGCAGGCCAGCGCCCAGGCCCACGTGGATCAGGTCTACGACCTCTTGGATCGCACGCACAAGGCCGTGAACACGATTCGAGAGGTGCGCGCCCAGGTAAGGGCGACGCAGGCGCGCGCGCGCAAGGCCGGTCTGGCGAAGCAGCTCAAGGCGCCGAGCCAAGCACTGCTGAAGCCGCTCCAGGAGATCGAGGACGCCCTGCTTCAGAGCAAGAGCAAGTCACCCCAGGACCCGCTGAACTTCCCCGTGCGACTCAACGACAAGCTCGGCATGCTCCTTGGCTTCGGCAACCGTGACCCCCGCCCCACCCAGGGCCAACGGGACGTGCTCGCGAGCTTGGCCGAGCGCGTGGTCAAGCGACTCGACGCGCTCGAGAAGGTGCTGGCCGAGAAGGTGCCCGCGTTCAACGCGGCGGTGGCCGAGGCGGCGATCCCCGCCATCGTGCTGGACAAGCCTGACGAAGGCTAGCGGCGCCGTCGCGCGAGCACGAGGGTGTGGCCGCTGTCACCCTCCGGAACGAAGCGATCCCAGCAGCGCTCGAAGCCGGCCTCGTCGAGCCACGTGCGGTAGGTCGCGGCATCGGCGTGAGACCAATACATCGGCGCACCGAGATATTCATCGGCTACCTCTTCGAGGTGCTCCGCGCCCACGATCGCGAGCAGGTGCCCACCGGGGCGTAGCCAGCGGCGGATCTTCGCGAGGATGCCTGCGTGCTCCTCGACGGGCACGTGGATGAGTGCATAGAACGAGACGACCGCAGCGAAGTGCGCCTCCGGCACCTCGAGGCTGCCCATGTCAGCGCACAGAAAGCGCGCGTCGGGCACGAGCCTCCGCGCACGCTCGACCTGGACCGGGGAGATGTCGACGCCGGTGACCTCGTAGTCAGCCGCAAGGGCCCCGGCCACTGGCAGGCCGCAGCCGCAGCCGAGGTCCAGTACCGGATCCCCGGGTGCGAGCAGCGGCACGAGCTCCGCGAGGTAGTCGTCGTAGGGGTATGGGCTCCTGCCATCGTCGCCGCGGTAGCGCTGCGAGACGGCGTCGTAGCCTTCGCGAACGAGCTTCTTGGGATCCATGCCGTCCCCCGACTCAGTTCCCGGCGACGAAAGGAACGAGGATCAGGGCCCCGTAGGTGAAAAGCGTCACGAGCCACGCACGCAGCAGCCACGTGCGCGCGCCGCCCTCGGGAAGCCGGATGGCCGCGCCAAACAAGAGGATGCCGAGCGTCATCAGCAGGGCGAAGCCTTCGCGCAAACCCAGCGTGCCGCTCCATTCGAAGCCACACCGGATCAGGCTCACGGCGCCCCAGAGGAGGAACACAAGGCCGGCCCGAGGACAGACCCGGTAGTCCACTGGGTGCCGATAGGGTGCCGCCGCTTCCACGCCCCCATCCTACGGGGCGCGGCTCGGGGCCTCCACCGCGGCGGCGATTCGACTACAGTCCGGAGCGCATGCCCGCCGAGCCGCCCCCCGCCGACTTGATCTTACGCGCCGCCACGCGCGCCGACCTGCCCACGATCGTGGGCCTGCTTGCCGACGACGCCCTGGGTGCGGGCCGTGAGGTCGCGTCCGACCCCTTGCCAGGTGCCTACCTCAGCGCCTTCGAGGCCATCGACGCCGATCCCAGCAACGAACTCCTCGTCGCCGACCGCGACGGCTGCGCGGTGGCCGTCCTGCAGATCACGTGGATCTCCGGTCTCACGCGCACGGGCGGCACCCGGGCACTGATCGAGGGCGTGCGGGTCGCACGCACGGCCCGCGGCGCGGGCATCGGGCACCGGCTGCTCGAGCGGGCCATTGCCCTGGCACAAGAGCGGGGCTGCGCGCAAGGGTGTGTCTGAAAACACACCGTCGCGAGCCGGTTGAGGCCGAAGCGAGCCGTAGCCACGACGAAGACCTGGGCCGCAGGCGTGCTCCTGCACGTTGAGGAGCCAGGTCGCCGTTGGGGCGCGGATCGGGAGGGCATCGATCGGCGCAGCAGGTGGGCTTTTCAGACAGGCCCCAGTGCAGCTCACGACGGACAAGACGCGGGCGGACGCCAAGCGCTTCTACGAATCGCTAGGCTTCGAGGCGACCCACGAAGGCATGAAGCGCTCGCTCCGCTGACAGCGATCGCCCGAATGACAGCGAACCCGAGCCCCGTTGGCGGATGCACGCAGCCGCTAGTTGCGTGGCGGGAAGACGCCCTGCAGCGCAATGATGAAGTTGATCGACAGGTAGGGCTGGTGGAGATCCACAGGCGTAGTGCCACCCGCCGCACCCACAGCGAGCGAGTTGAACTGGATGTCGGGCGCCGTCGTCGAGTAGGACTGCTCCGAGTTGACGGCGGAGACGCCACCCGTCGCATCGGCCGCATTGCCCATGGCGGAGGACCCTTTCAATGGGTGCGTGTGGCTCGGCATCTGGTTGGCAGCAAGCGTCACATCCTCGCTGCCGCCGCGTTCTCCGAGGCGGACGTCTGCAAGGCCCGGCCCCTGGCCCTCACCGACCGGCACGCGCCCACGCAGGTCCGGCACGCCGAAGGTCGTGCGGCCATCGCCACCGTAGGTCGTGCCGAGGATGCTGAAGAGCGCGGTGTTCTGCGCGATCGGCAACAACTGTCCGGCGCAGAGGGCCCAGTCGCGCGGCGCGAAGTTGCCCGCGAACATGCGAATCTCACCAAGGAAGGGATCAGGCATCGTCGTTCTCGCTGGGGTTAGTTGAAGTGCAGCTGGATCGAGTTCGCCCCGCCGCCGGTGTCGAACAGGAAGAGATTCAAGGGGCCGCGCACGGGGTGGTCGAATGTGTAGACATCGTCGGCCGGGGTGGTTCCGCCACTGGCTCCCACCACAAAGGGATCGCGGAAGCCTGGGTCCGGCGGGTACTGCGTGGCGAGGTCGCGGACGCCATCGAGCGTGATCATGCTCGTCCCATGCGTGGGATGGGAGATGGCCAGCATCTGGCCGACGAGCGGGATGAAGTCATCCTTCGTCAGGTCCTCCACCGGATACCCCGAGCTGGGCGCAGGCGTGAAGGTGTCCGAGCCCCCGCAGCCGACAGCCACGCTGGCCGCTGCGGCGCCTGCCGCCTGGAGAAAGGTCCGTCGCGTGAGGGGAGTACGTGCCATGGGCCCCTGGGATACGCCCCGTCCCGTACCATGTCAACGTCGCAAGCCGAACCACGCGGCCGACGCGACCGTTACGCCCGCGGCCGTCGAGGCGCGCAGGTACGGTGCGGGGATGGCGGCTCCCAGCAACTCCTTCGATCGCCTCCGCGCCGTCGTCTGCACCGTCCCCAAGGGGCGCGTGGCGACCTACGGGCAGGTCTCGGGCCAGGTCTTGGGAACGACAGCGCGCATGGTCGGGTTCGCGCTGGCCGCTCTTCCCGAGGGCTCGGACGTCCCGTGGCACCGGATCGTCAATGCCGCGGGGCAGATCAGCCTGCCGGCCGACGGCGCGGCCCACGCCGAGCAGCGCCGACGCCTCGAGTCCGAGGGCGTGCGCTTTGGCGCGCAGGGGACGATCGACCTCCACGCCTTCGGCTGGCTCTAGCACCCCCAACGGTACGTCCCACAGCCCCAGCGCGAGCCGTTTGCGAACCGGAAGGTCTGCGACCGGTTCTACTCGTTAGTGCAAGCCTCCTCCCATCGCCGACTGCTGCTCTGGTCGCTCCTGCCTTGCCTGCTTGGCGGCTGCGGCGCGTCGCCTCCCCAACCGGAACGGCAGACCCCGCCCGCCGAGCTCACTTGGTTCTCCGTCGGCGAGGTCGAAGCCGAGACCAAGGGCGGGCTGCTCGCCATCGATCCATACCCCCGCTGGTTTGTCGGCCCCCCCGAGCACGTCAGCGAGGTCGAGATCGCGCGCCGCCGGGCGGCGAAGGGCAAGGTCGTCTACGAGGCCCTGGTCCGAGTCACGAGCGACGAAGAGGGTTACGAACCGGGGGTGCGCTGGATCGCGACCGTCCCCCCGCGCCCCCGCCGCGCCGAAGACCTACCGACGACCCAGGCCGGCGCGCGACTCGACCTCGACGTCAAGCCCATCGACGCCAACGAACTGCAACTCGAGCTGACCCTGCACGCGGGCGAGCGGGCGCTCTGGCGCGAACTGGAGCATCGCTCGACCAACGTCTTTCCATTTCTGCTTGGCGTCGAGGCGGATGGCGTTCCCGTGCGCTTCCCGCGCATGGGCTCCGCCCATTGCGGCGGCATCTCGCGCTTCAAGACAGTAGTCGCTGCCGGGGCCTCGCAGCGCTGGACCCTGCGCATCAGCCGCGCGAGTGTGCGGGGCATCCTTGAGATCGCTAGCGTCGGCACGCCCAAGACGGTCGGCTTCGTCGCGGTCTTCTGCGAACGAAAGCACATCGGCTGGGCAGCCCACGACGGCGAGCACCCCTCGCCCGACACGCTCTTGGAGCTACCCTTCGTGGGCGATGCCATCCTCCTCCGCAGCCCGCGCGTCGCCGTGCCGTGGCGCGAGTGACGACCCGCCGTCCGGGACGAGCGGGGGGTCGGCACGCGTTTCGCTCTCGGAGGGACCATGACGCTTCGCTACCACGCCGCTGCCTGCCAGACCGACCTCCCGAATCCGACGACGCGGGCCGAGATCCGACCGAAGGTCCGCCAGATGCTCGAGATGGTCGATCATGCGGTCCTCGGCTACGACCCGTTCTTCGACGTGAAGCTCGTGGTGTTCCCCGAGTTTGCGCACGCCGCGCCGATCCACCCGACGGTCGAGGAACTGGCAGAGAAGCTCGCGCTACCCATTCCCAACGAGCACACCGATGCGTACGCGGCCAAGGCCAAGGAACTCGGCATCTACATCCAGACCGGGACCTTCCTCGAGGTGGACAAGCGCTGGCCGGGCCACGTCTTCAACACCACCTGCTTGATCGGCCCCGATGGCATCCTCGCCACCTATCGAAAGACCCACCCCTGGGTCCCGTGGGAGGTGCACACCTCGCCCCACGATCTCCCCGAGTACGACCGCGACCCCTTCCCCGTGGTCGAGACCGAGATCGGACGCCTCGGCGCGGCGATCTGCTACGACTGGCTGTTCCCCGAGGCGATTCGCGAGCTCGCGCTCGGCGGTGCCGAGGTCCTCATCCGCGTGTCCGCCTACATGGACCCCTGGGGCACCGCCGACCCCATGGACTGGTGGACGCTGATCAACCGCACGCGCGCGATCGAAAACCTCGCCTGCGTCGTGGCGAGCAATCAGGGCGCAAGCCTCAAGCACTATCCGCCGTTCAGCTGGCCCGGCGGCTCGATGATCGTCGATCATGACGGTCGCGTCGTGAGTCAGGCCGAGCCGGGCGGCGGCAACCGCATCGTCGTGGGCCCGGTTGACATCGCTGCGCTGCGCGCGGCACGCGAACGTCGACGGGGCCATGCCATGACCGCCCACATGCGCACCGAGCTCTACACGCGCTCGCGGGCAAGTCTGTTTCCCCCGGGGCGGTGCGCCGAGGGGCCGGGCACCGTCGAGCGCAATGAACAGAACACACGCCTTGCTTTGAACGCCTTGCGCGCCGTGCGCGACGGCTAGCGCCCCACCCGGTAGCGGGTCTGGTACTGCGGATGGAGCCGCGCCCGCGCGGGATCCGCAATCCCCGAGGCTGCACGCACCGGCAGCGGCCCGACTGTCTCGCCCTCGAGGGTGAACAGGTCCATGTCCTTGCACCAACCCGTGACGCGCAGCACGAAGTGCCGCGTCCAGCCGTTTGCCGGCGGCTCCTTCGGAGCGCGGAAGCGCAAGGTGACCTCTTCGCCCGGGCCGAAGATCGTCACCGCGTCATCGGTCGCTGCGAGCAGCTCATCGACAGGCCCGAAGCGCGTGTGCCATCCCTCCTGATGGCGTGCGTCCCAGAGCGGGGGGCGCCGATCGTCGTCGTAGTGCGGCAGACGCTGGGCTGCGGTCGTCCGGTGCGCGAAGCCCGTGAACGCAAGGCCCGCCGCGTTGAGGGCGCAGGGGGTCCGCACGGCCTCGGGGCACGGCAGCGAGCGCGCGACGGCGAGTCGGTCCCAGTAGATCTCCTGCGTGGTGCGAATGCGCAGCGTGCGCGTGCCCGCAGGCAGGCCGGATAGCGGAACGGAGCTCCAGCGCGGCATGCCGGCCGGGTAGCCAAACTGCTCGAGCACGACTTGCCACGTCCCGTCGGCCTTGAGGGCTTCGATCGTGGGCGCCTCGAACGTGGCGTCGGCCTGCCACGCGGCGAAGAGAGTCTGGGCATACGGATACTCGATCCAACCGTCCGCCAGGAGCACGGGCGTACCCGGGCCCTCATCAAGCGCGGTGGCGAACGTGAGCGTGAGGACCTGCTCCGCCGTCCGCCCGATGAACCGGGGATCCACCGGCGCGATGGGCGCCGCCCGGCGATCGACCCGCGCGAGCGCGGTGCGCACGTCGCGTCCCGCCTGGTCCACCGCGCGGACCGGATACGCGGGCTCTTGATGGAACACAAGCTCACCCGTCGGCGCCGGTCCGAGTACCGCCATGCGGTCGTCAACGCTCAGCTGCCAGCCGGGCGGAACATCCACGGCCTCGAGCGCCGCGCCGTCGAGGTAGCAGGTCTCCTCCATGGGCTCGGCCAGCTTGAGTCGGAGCTCGCCAGCACGCGCCTTGAGAAGGCCCGGCGGTAGAAGCACCGTTTCCTGCGGCGCGGGTGGCGCGTAGGTATCGGGCGCCACCCAGAACCCCACCCCCCCCACGCCAAGCACGTCGGTGACGAAGGCGTAGCGCCCGCCGTCCCATGCAAAGAGCACGGGACACGAAGACGTCTGCCGCTGCGTCTCTTCGATGGCGTGCAGCGCGCCGGTGGCAAGGAGCGTTTCGGTCTGCAGGAGACCGTCGGTCCAAAGGAGTGCGACGAAATCGATCCGGCGGGCTCCGAAGGCACCGATCGCCAGCGGCTGCAGGGATTGGCCGGGGCCCGAGATCGGGCGGTAGGTGCTTCGAACGGTCCATTGCGCTCCCACGCGCACGGAGACCCGCACACCGAGCCCGGCCGCGTTCGAGCGCATCTGATCGCTGTCGTGATGGCGACCCGAGAAGGTGAGGGCGGCGAAGGGATGCCGGCCCGGCCCAGGGCGCCACAGTACGGGTCCCTCACCCGGAGCGAACCCGACCATGGCATCGCCCTGCGCGCCGCTCCAGAACAGCGGGGTGCACGCCAAGGCCTGGGTCTCGGGCGCGT
>JAJDEM010000360.1 GCA_029259795.1 Planctomycetota bacterium | reverse complement strand
GTTCGAATCTTCTCGCCCCGACCATCTTCCAGGGCCTCCGGTCGAACAGCCGGGGGCCCTGTTCATTTTTGGCTTCCGAACGTCCGACCGGGTTGGGGGGTAGCCCAGGCGCGGCCGCTCGCGCAGCGAGTGGCGAACGCGCTGGGCGTAGGGGGGGATACAGATCCCCACCTGACGACACGCCGGACTTCACGCGCAGCCCCGCCGCGAGCGCAGCGAGCAGAGGGCTGGCGCGGAAGTTCGAATCTTCTCGCCCCGACCATCTTCCAGGGCCTCCGGTCGAACAGCCGGGGGCCCTGTTCATTTTTGGCTTCCGAACGTCCGACCGGGTTCGGGGGTAGCCCAGGCGCGGCCGCTCGCGCAGCGATGAGCCGCGGAGGAGCGGAGGGAGTCAGGGACTCCGCGCACCGGCCCACGACAGAAGGGAGGTCAAGTGCGAGGCTGCGACGTCCTCGCCGCCTCCGGACGGCCATTGGTCGCGCAGCCGAGAGCGCCCCTTGGCGGGTGACGGGTGAGGCCTGGTCGCCCCCACGCGGCCGGGGAGCCCGGAGGACGTTCAAGTCCCGGATGCGACGCGTCGATGGGGATGATGGATGCCCGTGCCTTCCTGCCCCCGACGCCTGTGGATCTTGCCCCTGGTCATGGCTGCGCTCCTGCACGCCAGCTGCGGCGTGGCCGAGTCGATCGCCGAGAAGTTCGTCGACGACGAGACGGTGACCGTCGAGGTGCGCCCCGATCGCAGTGGCACGATCTTCCGCACGGCGGACGGCACCGACACCGAAGTCCAGGTCGACAGCTACAGCGCGGGTGACCGCCTCACCGGCCAGCATGCCATCTGCCTGCTCGCGTTTCCGCTGGGCGAAGGCACGCAGCTCCCCAACAACACCGAGATCGACAGCGTCACACTGCAGGTCTTCGTGGGGCCCGGCAGCGGCGACCCTGCTGCGCTCGCGCCCCTGCGCATCTCGCATCTGCCCAGCCATCCCGATGTGCTGCTCACCCCCGGCATCGTGCCCGATCCGCCGGGCAACGACTTCACGGAGATGACCGGCGTCGAGACGCCGGGCTGGCGTAGCTTCGATGTCACGGCGCAGTTCCTGAGCGACTTCCAGGGTGGCAAGACCATCTCGGCCTTCGTGGTCAGGCTGGACGTCCCCAACAACGGCGACCTCGTGAATGACACCGTCACGCTGTTTGACAGCGCCACGTCCGGCCGTGCGCGCATTGTCGTGCGACTCTCGCTCGACCTGTAGCCCCCACCGTCGCGAGCACGGACCGCGCCGGCGAGTTGCCGGCGCTGCAGGGATTGGTCGCTGGCATCCGCCCGGGGCGCTCGGAAGCCAGCGCGCCCGAGCGAGAAGAGCGAGTCAGGCACGCCGTGCCCACACCGCCCGCGCCCCGTGAAGCCACCCCCCTGTCACAGGCCGTGGGAGAACGTGCCTGACCCCCTCTGGCCTGCTGCGCGCTACAACAGCTTCAGGACCCGACCCGCACCCGTGAAGCCGCCGGGGCAGCTGCGTGAAGCACGACGACCCCGTGTCCGATCGTCCTAGCTATACTCCGGCGATGCACGCTGGCGACACCCAGGCCTCACGGGAGCGATACGCGCCGTGGCCGGTCTTCTGGATCGTCATCGTGCTCGTGAGCGTGGTTACGACATGGATCGACGCCGAGTCCGGGACGATCTCACTGCGAGAAGCGTCGACGGGTATCGCCACGGCGTGCATCGCCGTCGCCATGCTTGTCGGCGGCCAGCACTCCAGGCTCGAGTGCTGGCTCAGGCGTCTCGCTGCCGCACTCGCCGTCGGCTACTTGGTGTTCTGGGCGCTTGAGTAGGCCGCGGCCTTCGCGTGGACGAGCGTTTGCGGAGCCAGCGCCCCCACCGCAAGCTGACTCACTCGCGCGCGCCCCGCGCCCACGCCACCCGGAACCAGCGCGGCTCGATCGTCATCACGGTGGCCAGCGCGATCGTCAATGCGCGGGCGACCTCGAATGTGACGTGTGAGCCGACGGTGCCCGTGTCCCCCACGTACCAAGGCGCCACCGTGTTCATCAGCGCGTGCGCTGTCACGACAACCCACAGGTTCCGACCCCAGGCCAACGCCATCCAGGCGAACCAGACGCCCCCCACGCCCGTCACCAGCATGTGCGGCCACTGCGTCGCGAAGCCGTCGACACTCCACGGGTTGACGTGCACCGCGCCGAACAGAAGCCCGCCGACGATCGCCGCCGCCCAGAACGACACGCCCGTCAGGCGCACCATGGCCAGCACCAGCACGCCCCGGAAGAACCACTCCTCGACGAACGGCCCGACCAGCCCTATTCGGATCATGCGCGGCTCGAGGCGTACCTCCCCCAAGGTGGCACCCAGCACCAGCATCGGCAGGCAGATTACGACGCCAACGACAAGCCCCGGCACGAGCCCGCGCTTGAGCCCAAGATCGTCGAGCAGCCCCTTCGATTGACGCCTTGCGCCTCCCAGCTGCCGCATCAAGGCCCAGACGCCGATGCCCAGCACGAAGTACCAGAGCTCGGTATCCAGGTTGCGCGCCCAGCCCGCCATCCCGGACTCGGCGGCCCACACATGCAGCGACCGATAGAAGCCGACCTCGCCCCGGTAGCGGACCAAGACCAGGCATGCCAGCGCGACCAACCACGTCGTCGCGGCTGCAAGCCACGGTGCGCGCTCCGCTTTGATCTGCATGTCGTCTCGATCCATGGCGAGAGGCTACCGGCACTTGCCAAGTGGGACATCGAATGCGAGGCTGCGACGTCCTGGCCGCCTCGAGACGGCGATCGACTCCACAACCGAGGGCGTCCGGTGACGGGCGAGGGGTGCTCGCCTCCCCACCGCGCGCGCTTCGTAGCCGCCCCTCTGCGACTACGCAGCGCGAGAAGTGCCTGACCCCCTCTGAGTCTCGTTCGGGACCTCAGCCGGACAAGGACTCGTTGAGGACGACGCCACCAGACCGGGGGAGGGTCTCGCTACTTCGAGGGCACGAAGGAGATGTGCAGCGACCCATTGCCACCCAGGCAGTGGTAGTGCTTGGCTTGGTAGTAGTCGTCGTGCCACGAGCCGTCGCTGTTCTTGCGCGCTTGCGTAATCTCGGGGACGAGCGTGAACGTCAGCTTGCCGGCCTTGCCGACAGCTATCGTGCGCCTGGTGCTCGCACTCTCGCGAACCGCGAACTTCCCGTCCTTGATGTGGGACATGTGAGGCAATCCGCTCCGGCCCCCCTTCGTAACCGCCTTGTCGTCACTCTTCCAGCGGAGCCACGCCACGTAGTGGCCGTTGTTGTAGCCCAGGTTCGAGCCGATCGGATTGGCGTACGTGTAGGTGGCCGTCAGCTTGCCGGCGCTGGGTGCGTTCCATGTGATGTCCTTGCTGAACCGCGTCCCGCCCTTCTGCGGGGTGTAGCCCGCGGACAAGGCAACTGCGTGGGTCTCTTCGATGGGCTTGGGCGGG
>JAJDEM010000359.1 GCA_029259795.1 Planctomycetota bacterium | reverse complement strand
CGCTACCTCGGCTACATCGCCGACGAGATGAACCTGGGGGTGCATGAGATCGGGCCGCTGGCGCAGAAGTCCTGCCGCAGCATCAAGATCAGCTCGACATGTACGGTGTTCGCCGGCGCGGAGCTGCGCGACCGTCTCACGCTCGGCGACAAGCGGGAGGATGTCCTCGCGGGCCTACACCGCGCGATGATGCTCCGCGCCATGTCGCTGCTCGCCCGCTCCGGCGGAATCGACGACGAGTTCACGTTCACCGGCGGGGTCGCGAAGAACCCGGCGGCTGTCGACGCGCTGCATCGCCTCGTCGCCGAGAACTATGGCGATCGCACGATCAACATCTCACCGGACTCGATCTACACGGGGGCGATCGGCGCAGCCCTCTTCGCGAAGCGAGACCGGGTGGAGCGCGCCGTTCCGGCGGCTTGAGGAGTGGTCATGGGCAAGAGCGTGGGTATCGACGTCGGCAGCAGCACGGTCAAGACCGTCCTCATCGAGGGGCTTGGCGCAGGCGCGAAGATCCTGGGACGGAGTGTGGAGCGCATCCGACGCCGCGATCCGGTCGCCGTGGTCAAGGGCTGCTACGAGGACTGCCTCGCGCAAGCAGGTGCCCGGCCGGATGAGATCGACTACATCGCCACGACGGGGGAGGGTGAGCTGGTGCCCTTCCGTACGGGGCACTTCTACAGCATGACCGCGCACGCCCGTGGGGGGCTGTATCTGGAGCCTGAGGCGCGCGCCGTACTCGACGTTGGCGCGCTGCACGCGCGCGCGATCCTGATGGACGATCGGTCCAAGGTTCTGAGCTACCGGATGACCAATCAGTGCGCCTCCGGCTCGGGGCAGTTCCTCGAGAACATCGCGCGCTACCTCGGCATCGCCCTCGATGAGGTGGGGGACCTCTCCCAGAGCGCGGACGACCCCGAGCTGTGCTCGAGCATCTGTGCCGTCCTGGCGGAGACGGATGTCATCAACATGGTCTCGCGCGGGATCACCACGCCCAACATCCTGAAGGGCATCCACCTCTCGATGGCCGGGCGGCTGACCCGGCTCCTCGTTGCGGCCAAAGTGGACGCGACCGTGCTGATGTCCGGCGGCCTGGCGGCCGACAGCGGCCTGCGAGCCGCCGTCCAGGAGACCCTGGTCGAGCAGAAGAAGGACTTCGACGTGCGCGTGCATCCGGATTCCATCCTTGCGGGAGCCATCGGCGCCGCGCTGTGGGGGGCGTACCGGCACGATGTCTTGCGCCGTCGCGGAGACGCGCTGGCGAGTGCGGCCCCAGGGGAGATCTGATGCGGCGTGGCCTCGAACTGCAGGACCGTGTGGTCGTCGTTACAGGCGGTGCCGCGGGCATCGGCCGGACCGTGGTTCGCGATCTGCTCGCGGAGGGAGCGCGCGTGGCGTCCCTCGATGTCGATTTCGCTGAAGCGGCGCCTGCGGGGGGTAGTGACGCAGCCTTGTCGGGCTCGCTTCTCGAGGCCCGCTGCGACGTCAGCGTTCCCGCTGCGGTCAATGAGGCGATCCGAGTGGTCGCCGAGCACTTCGAGGGTATCGACGCGCTGGTGCAGTGCGCCGGCGTCACGGACGACGCGGTCCACTGGAAGATGAGCGACGAGGCCTGGGGGCGGGTCCTCGGCGTGAACCTCAGCGGGGCGTTCCATGTCCTGCGCGCCGTCACGCCGCACCTGCGTGCGCGCGGCGGCGGCTCAGTCGTCCACGTCACCTCGATCAACGGCATGCGCGGAAAGTTCGGCCAAGCCAACTATGCGGCGTCGAAGGCCGGGCTGCTCGGCTTGACCAAGACGGCTGCGCGGGAGCTCGGCGCGTTCGGCATCCGGGTGAACGCCGTGGCCCCCGGCCTCGTGCGCACCGCGATGACGGAGACCCTCCCCGAGAAGGTCGTTGCGGGCGCCCTGGCCGAGTCCGTGCTCGACCGACCGACGGAGCCCGAGGATGTGTCCGGCGCGGTGCTCTTCCTGCTCTCGGACCAGGCGCGCCAAATCACCGGCGAGACGCTGCGCGTCGACGCCGGCCAGTACATCTGATCAGGAGGACCTCATGGCGGACACCATGGATGACCTGGAATCCCCCAGCACGCAAGAGTTCGAGCCGCTTCCGGTCCGCTCGCTGCGGCCGGCGGATCTCGAAGCGGTCGTGCGTATCGACAAACGCATTGTGGGTCGCTCGCGGCGGAGCTACTTCGAGGTGAAGCTCCAGGAGGCGTTGAACAACGCGCGCCTGATGGTCTCCCTTGCCGTCGAGATCGATGGCCACCTGGTCGGCTACCTGATGGGCCGCCTCTACTACGGCGAGTTCGGGGTCCCGGAACCCGTCGCCATCCTGGACACGATCGGCGTCGACCCAGAGCACCCCCGTGAGGGCATCGGCCGCGCGCTGATGGATCAGTTCCGCCGCAACGTGAAGGCGCTCGGCATCGAGCGGATCCAGACCGAGGCGGAGTGGAACGACTGGGCCCTGATCCGCTTCCTAAGCGCGAGCGGGTTCAAGCCTGCCCAGCGCATGTGCCTGGACGCCACGGTCTAGAGACGGGGCGGCCGAGCGGAGCGCGGAGGCCACCTGCTACTTGCGGATCATCCGTGCGAAGCTCATCGCGTGCGTAACCAAGAGGAGCGGCACGAGCATCGTCGGGATGAACCACGCGGCCCCGAGGCGCGCCGATATGCCGGTGTGACTCAGGGCGTACAGAAGGTCGAGCGAGCCTACGACGTTGAGGAGCACCGCGAGGGCTAGTCCCGCTCGCCAGCCTGCGCGGAGCGCGAATACGGCGGCGAGCGCCAAGACGCCGGCTGCGAGATCCCCGTAGGCCGCAGCATTGGCGAAACCGCTCGGCAGCGTCTTGTATGTGAGTCCAGGGACGAGGAAGACCATGCCGACATGTCGGAACATGTGGGGCAGGGCCAGCCACATGAGCGCGTGCGACCTCGAGCGAGCGCGCAGTGCAGGGGCGATGAAGACGAGAGCGACGGTGCTCCACGCAACGAGACTGAGCGAAAACTGGAGGACGAAGATGATCCGTGTGTCCATGGGTTTCGTTCCTAGGGGAGCCCTTGCTCGAGTTCGGTGATGCGGTCTCTGAGGGCTTTTTCGCGCTCGGCGATCTGCTCCTCGGAGTAAAGCCGCGGAATGTGCTGCGGGCAGTTGCGGTCCCAGGCTTCGACGTCGAACACAAGGACGCGCTCGGGGCGCGCCGGATACTCCGTGTCGTGCACGGCCGTGAGCAGGACTTCGTCGTTCTCGACGAATCGGGCGCGACCCCAGATCTTGATACGGCGGCGTCCGGCGTAGTCCATCAGGAAGATGTTGGCCTTGTCGTTCTCGTCGAGGTTGCCCATCGAGATGAACTGCTGATTGCCGCCGAAGTCTGCGAAGGCCAGTGTGTGTCCGTCGATGATCTTCAGGAAGCCCCGCGGCCCCCCGCGGTGCTGGATGTAGGGCTGGCCGTCGGCACTGGCTGTCCCCAAGTAGAACGAATCCCGTTCGGCAATGAACCCGGCGAGCTCGTCGGTGATCAGCGTCTCGAATCCGCCCCGCTGTTCGACGCTTTCGTAGGCGGAGCGGGACCCGAGCCGCACCTGCATCGCCTTCACCCGTGGGGTGAAGGCGATGTCGGAGGAGGGCGTGCTCATCGAGCACTCCGCTTCACGGAGCGCTTCAAGAAGCGCAGCATCCGCTGACCGATGATCTGCCCGTCCTCTTCGAGTGCGAAGTGCCCCGTGTCCAGGAGATGGAACTCGAGGTTCTTGAGGTCGCGCTTGTAGGGGTGGGCTCCATCGGCGGGGAAGATCACATCGTTCTTGCCCCAGACGATCAGCGTCGGCGGCTGGTACTTGCGCAGGTAGGCCTGCCAGGCGGGA
>JAJDEM010000358.1 GCA_029259795.1 Planctomycetota bacterium | reverse complement strand
CCAGAGGTTCGTCACCTTCTGGCTGAGCCACGAGAACTCAAACAGCACGCCACCCCAGCTGCTCTTGCTCATGAGGATCTGATCGTCGCCGCTGAACCAGAGGCTCTGCGTGCCCTCGCCGAAGGCGCGTTCCTCCTCACTGCTTCCGAAGATTCGGATGATTGCGCGTGGAACGTAGTCGTCGCCCAGACCTGGGAACGTCGTCTCCAGATACTTGAAGACGTTCTCGGCGTGGGCGAGGACTCGCTTCGTGTGCTTCTTGTCTGCGTGGGAGAAGACCGCGAAGTTCTTGCTCTCGACGTAGACCCAGTCCTTCGGGAGATTGTCCTTCTCGGCGGTGATGAACGCCTCGACCTTCTGCTTGCGCCGCTTCTTGCGCTCATCGGGGGTCAGCGTCGACTCGTCCTCGACGTCGACGATCTTCTTGCCTGTCGTCGCCGTGCCGGGCATGGGCTTGCTGCGCGCAATCTGGTCGAGGGAGCCCAGGCAGGTGTTGATCGTGCCGGACCACTTCTTGTAGTGGTGCTCGACGATCTTGAACATCACGGCGAAGTCGACATCCTCGAAGTGGTAGACGTAGGTCAGGAGGATGCGCGGCGTCTCCACCATCTTCTCGACCTTGATCTCGAAGATGGAGACAGGGATCTTGCCGATCGTCGTCTCTTCCTCGCGGGTGTAGTAGTAGCCACCCTCGGTGGTCAGCCCTTTCTCGCGCTTGACGAAGTCCTTGAAGTTCTTGTACGGGTTCTCGATCGAGATCCGCGTGACGTTCTCGGCGATCTTCTCGCGCTTGGCGCCGCGGTTGCGCTTGCGCTCTGTGGGGAAGCCCACAACCCACATCTCCGGCGTCTCGCCCCAGCCCTCGCCCTTGGGACCGTAGAGCTCACGCGGCCCGAGGAACTTGGCGCAGATCCACTGCTCCTTCGTGGACATGTTCACGACGGTCCACTTGTTGGGGTAGCGGACCTTGAAGCCCCAGCTCTCGTTCTTGTGGGTCTTGCCGGGCTTGTCCGCCGCCTCGGCGGCGGGGAGGGAGCCCAGGCCCCCAAGGCTGGCGATCAAGCCAACAAGCAACGCTCCGCGTAGGAACCACGCCATGGCTCCTCCCTTCTGGCATCGGGATGCCAACGCCCTCGGCGGCAACAGCACGCAAGAGCCCTCCAGTGCGGCGATTGTACTGGATTCTCGGGGTGAACAGGTGCGCGCCTTGCCAACGGACCGCGCCGACCGCCGCGTACCGATTGGATGGGCGCGGCCGCGCTGGTAGCGTGGGCCGCTCGTGCGCTCTTCCGCCCTCCATCGCCGATCCGTCCCCCTTCTCGTGCTGGCCACGTGCCTGCTCTGCATCGGGGCGTTGACGACGACGCGGGAGGCATGGAGCGAGGAAGACCTCGTTGCCGACGCAAAGAAGCTCGTCGAGCACGGCAAGCTGCTGATCGAGACAGGCACGGACAGCGGCGACAAATCGCGCGTCGCAGAAGGCCTCAAGAAGCTCGTGGCCGCCAACAAGAAGTTTGCCACGGCGCTGAAGGCTCCGGGGCTGACGCCCCAGGAGCAGAAGCGCATCGAAGCGTGGGTCGTGGACGTCGAGTCCCGCATCGAGTGGTACCGCGGCATGGTCCGTCAGGAGGCCAAGGCCGAACAGGCCCCAGGCTCCGGCATGCGCACGGGCGAGGTCAAGACGCCGCCGATGAAGCCCGGCGAGGCGATTGGCGCCTGGTGCAGGCGCGTGCTCAAGACCCTCAAGGGAACAGAGGATCCCGCTGGCAAGGCCGCGCTGATCCGGGGGCTCGCCTCCAAAGGTGGTGTTGTCAGCCTGCCGACCCTGTTTCGCCTCTTCGAGACCGTCCAGCAGGCGGATGTTCGCGAGGGCGTCCACGAGGCGCTCGCCATGGTCGGCACCTACCGCGTGGCCCAGCGCATGGGCGGCTACGCAAAGAAGTCTCGCGAGAAGCACTGGGACAACGCGCTAGCGGTCATCTACCTCTGCTTGGAGAAGCCCGAGCGCTACGAACCCGAGAAGCCGTTTCTGCGCGCCGTGCGTTCGTTCCATCAGCTAAAGATCCGAGCCCTCTCCCTGCGCATCCTCGAGCAGCTCGACAGCATGGACCCCGAGGGCATTGCGGCGCTTGGCGAGCTCGTCTACGTCGAGGACTTCGGCTACCAGAGCCACACCATCAAGCTCCTCAGCGCCAAGCGCGACACGCGCGCCGTTCCCCCGCTCGTGCACTTGATGAACCGGTTCAAGTTCGACATCGGCTCGAAGGCTCCGGCCCACGATGCCCTCCTCAAGATCGGCTGGTACGCCGTCCCGGAGTTGGTCGCGCGGCTTGACAACAAGGCCGCCGGCATCTGGATCTCCTTCACCCTGCGCAAGATCACCGGCCAGACGATGGGCACTGACAAGCGCAAGTGGCACGACTGGTGGAAGGGCGAGAGCCTCCGCCACCCCGAGCTGTTCCCCAATCCCGACGAGCGACCGGGCGGCTCCAAGGGCCCCGTCGTCACGGGCAAGTAGGCCCACCCGTTCCGCGATGGCTGTCTGGCAGTCCACTCTCGAAGAGCGCTTCGGTTTCGCCTCGCTACGGCCGCTCCAGGAGCAGATTGTCGAGCAGGTCATGGCGGGCGGCAATGCGCTGGTCGTGATGCCGACGGGGAGTGGCAAGAGCCTCTGCTACCAACTCCCGGCGCTCTGCCTGCCCGGGGAGGGCATCACGCTGGTCTTCAGTCCGCTGATCGCCCTCATGGAAGACCAAGTCGCCGCCCTGAAAGCCAAGGGCATCCGGGCGGAGTACATCAACAGCACGCTGCGCAAGCCGGAACGCGAGCGTCGCTACGCCGCGCTTGCCGCAGGCGAGTACGACCTCATCTACGCCACGCCCGAGCGCATGCTCAAGGAGGAGTTCGTCGCGGCGTTGGCCGCGCGCCCCGGCGGGCTCGAGGGCGCCATCAAGCTGCTGGCGATCGACGAGGCGCACTGCATCACGAAGTGGGGCCACGACCTGCGGCCGGCCTACCGACGCGTCGGCGCGTTCCGCAAGCAGCTGGGCTGTCCGACCACGATCACCCTCACAGCCACCGCCACGCGGCTCGTGCGCGCGGACATCCTCCGCACGTTGGACCTGGAGGAGAGCGACATGCCGCTCTTCTCCGCGCCGCTTGACCGCCCCAACCTGCGCCTCGAGATGCAGGATGTGTGGGACGACGGCGACAAGATCGCCGCCGTCACGAAGATCGCCAGCAACCTGGCTGGCACGGGCATCGTCTACTTCGCGCTCATCAAGGACCTCGAGCGCATGGCCACGGACATCCGCCGCGCATTGCCGGGCCGGCGCGTGATGCTCTATCACGGCAAGCTGCCACCCGAGCGCAAGAAGGCCGTCTACGACGAGTTCATTGCAGCCCCGCCCGAGGCGGGGCTGCTCCTCATCGCCACCAACGCGTTCGGTATGGGCGTCGACAAGGCCGACATCCGCTTCATCATCCACGCCCAGGTGCCGGGCAGCGTAGAGGCGTACTATCAGGAGGTCGGTCGCGCGGGTCGCGACGGCAAGCCCTCGCGCTGCGTGCTGCTCTACAACCAGGACGATCTCGCCATTCAGCAGGGGTTCCTGGAGTGGCAGAACCCGCCGCTCGACCTCCTCCTGCGCGTGGCCCACGCCATCGAAGCCAATCCCCATGCCGACTTCGACATCGAGGAGCTCACCCGCGACATCCATGCGAAGCGGCGCCACGACCCGCGCATCGAGTACGCGGTCATCGCGCTCAAGGACATGGGCGTGGTGGAGCCGACGCATGTCGAGGGTCGCTACCGCCGCACGGCCAAGGTGTTCGACGCGACCGAGCTCGACGTCGCCGAGATGCACGCCAAGAAGCAGCGCGATCTCGAGCGCCTGCTCGAGGTCATGAAGCTCGTGCGCAGTGAGGACCTCGCGCCCTTTGTCCTCGAGTACTTCGACCTCTAGGGAAGTCTCGGCTGCTACGGATCCGATGCGAGGCGCCCCAGGATCCAGTCCCGTACGACCGGCAGCGTGATCCCAGCGGGCAGGGTCGGCTCGCTGTGCAGCGTCCCGGAGAAGTGGCAGGTCAGCCCGCGCTGGGAGCCATCGAGGCGCGTGTTCCAGCGCTCGTCGTAGGCCTCGGGCTGCAGCGGATTCGGGACGATGTCGCCCGTGCGGACCTCGAACGCCTCCTGCACGTGGTCGTGCACGACGTCCTCGAGGTCGAACAAGGTGCCGGCCTCGTTCAAGACCGCCGGGAACGCCGCGCACCCCGTGTTGCCCGCGATGTTGAACGCGTTGACGGGCCCCCCGCCCATCGCGGGACCGTCCGCCGGATGCACCGTCGCCCAGCCATTGGAGCTCGTGTCCAGGTCTGCCAACAGGCGCACCGGGACGAGCGGCTTCGCGCGGATGGCCGCGTGCGCGCGCACCCCGCCGTGGCTGTGCGGCACGATCACGA
>JAJDEM010000357.1 GCA_029259795.1 Planctomycetota bacterium | reverse complement strand
GCGGCGCGGGGGCCCGCGGACGCGTGCCCGTGACGGCGGCCTTGATCTCGAGGGCGTTGGCCACCGCTTGGCCCCCGAAGTGGTTGTTGGTGATCAACAGTGCCTTCTCGCTGCGCCCGGCGAGACCGACCAACCGCTCCGCCAGTCCCTCCACCTCGCGCGCGTCGTAGCGGTAGTCGTAGCGTGCATCGCGTCCGGCCTTGGCGTCGAACCAGGTCGAGGCGTTGCGCCCGTGCACTCTCAGGTAGGCCAGCGACCCCAAGCAAGGATGCTCGGCTGGCGGGTGGTCGCGGGCGGCGGGCAAGTCGATGTGCGCCAAGCCGTAGCCGAAGGCCTCCAAGCGTGCGTAGTGCCGATCGTCAAACCACGACCGATGGCGCAGCTCGAGGGTGAGCGGCATGGCAGGCAGGAGCTCGCGGATGCGCGTCAGGCGCCTCCAGCCGAAAGCGTTGGCTTGGAAGGTAGCGGGGAACTGCGCCAGGACGGTCAGCAGCCGCCCGGTGTCGGCAAGCGGCGCCACGCCCAGCGCAAACGCCTCCGCCGCGTCGGGCCCAACCTCCTCCAGTGCGCCGTGGGTGAAGGACTGATGCAGCTTCGCCGTGAAGCGAAACTCTGGGAACGGCTCCACCAGCGCAGCCCAGCGCGCGGCGTAGCGCGGATTCGGCAACGCGTAGAACGAGCTGTTGATCTCCATGAGGTCGACGTACCTCGCGAGGTAGGCGAGCGGGTGGAAGCCGCGCGGCTTCTTCTGCGGGTAGACGCGCCCGGCCCAGTCGTCGTAGGACCAGCCGGCGAGTCCGTAGAGGATCATCGTTCCCGGTGCGCCTTGCCGCTAGCGACCACCGGCAGGAGCCAGCTCAGCCTCGGCCTCCAGCGCTTCGGAGAGCCCAGGCACCCAGATGGAACCGACAGGCACCTGTAGGGAAGAACCCTTCAGGTCGTTGCCAAACGGCTCGGCCCTGCCTCCCAGGGTTTGAGAAAGGAAGGCCTCGACCACCGCCCAGAAGGACTTGCTGTTCTCGGGGCGCCGAAACCCGTGACCCTCGTCGGGGTAGAGCGCGTAGGTGACGGGGATGCCGCGCTTGGTCATGGCATCGACGATCTGCTGCGCCTCGTTCTCCTTGACGCGCGGATCGTTCTTGCCTTGGCCGATCAGGAGCGGTCGCTCGATCTTGGCGACATGCGTCAGCGGGGAGCGATCGATGAGGAGCTTGCGGCCCTCCTCGGTGCGGTGGTCCCCCACCCGCGTCGCGAACATGTCGATCATCGGCGCCCAGTACGGCGGAATCGTACTGAGCAGCGTCATGAGGTTTGACGGACCGACGATGTCGACACCGCAGGCAAAGCGCCTCGGGGTGCGTGTCAAGGCGAGCAGGGTTGCGTAGCCGCCGTAGGAGCCGCCCATGATGCCGACCTTGGTCGGCTCCGCGATTCCCTGGCCCTCGGCCCAGGCGACGGCGTCGAGCAGGTCGTCGTGCATCTTCCGGCCCCACTCGAGGTTGCCGGCGTTGAGGAAGCGCTTGCCAAACCCCGTGGAGCCGCGGAAGTTCACGGAGAGGGCCGCGTAGCCCCGGTTGGCGAGCCACTGGTGCATGCTGTTGTAGCCCCAAGAGTCCCGTGCCCAGGGACCGCCGTGAACGAGCAGCACCATCGGCAAGGGCTTCGCGGGCCGTCGCTCGATGCCGTAAGGCAGGCTCAGGTAGCAGACGAGCTCGAGGCCATCCCGAGCCTTGATGATCACGGGGCGCATCTTGGTGAGGGGCAGGTCCTCGATCGAACGTCGGTTCGTGAAGAGGAACGTCGCCTGTTTCGTCGCCCGGTCGTAGACGTAGTAGCGCACGGGGCCATCGCTGCGGCTTGACGTGACGATCCAGCGGCTGTCATCGTGCGTGCGGCTGTTGATGGACAAGTCCCCGTCGTCCACGGCAGAGAGCACCTTGAAGTCGGCGGCCATCTTCGGATCGAGGATGTCCCACTTCACGCGGGCGTGGTTGACGCTCACGGCCTGGACATAACGCTCGGTCGGATGAAACGACACGCTGGCGATGTCGGCGCGGTCACTCGCCGCGATGACGACCGGCTCCTCGTCGCTCTCGAGGTCCTGCACCTTCAAGGCGGAGGTGTCCCGGCCGCGGGAGTCGAGCATGTAGAGAAGACGGCCGGACTTGCCGAAGCCCAGCAGCCGCGTGCTCAAGAGATCGGCGGGCTCGATCTCCAGGAAAGGCACCCATGTCGCTTCCTTCGTGCGGCGCAGGATCACGCCCCCGCCGGCCTTGGTCGGGCGCTGGGCAAAGCGAAGGTTGTAGTCGTCATCGATGACGAAGCCGCCGAGACCGTTGTTCTCGAAGATGCGCTCGCGCGCGCCCGTGACGAGGTCGACCTTGTAGATGTCGTGGTTGCGCGGGTCGCGGTCGTTCAGCGAGAGCAGCACATGGCGGGGATGCTTCGGACTCAGCGAGGTGATGCGCGCCGCAACCCCCTTGGCGGGCGACAGCGCCTTCGCGCGGCCCGTGACGAGGTCGAGCACGTTCACGCGCCAGTTCTCGTCTCCGCCTTCGTCCTGCAAGAAGAGCAGGCGCCGGTTGTCGTGACACCAGTGGTAGCGGCGTATGCCCCGCCCCTTGTCGGCCGTGACGCAGCGAGCCGCCTTCGGATCCTCGATGGGCGCCACCCAGATGTTCATGACCCCGTCGCGCGGTGCCAGGAAGGAGAGCAGCGAGCCGTCGGGACTCATCCGCACTCCACCCTTGTCCGGGTTTCCAAACAAGACAGAGCGCGGGATCAGCCGGGGCTTCTCGTCAGCCTGGGCGGGTGCGGATGCGAACAGGCCACCGCTCAACCCGACCAGGAGGACGCCGACAACGATAGTCTTCAAGCGGTGCATGAGTTTCTCCTGACTACGTGGGCTTCGCCCACAGCTTGCGAAGCACGTAGTCCAGAATGCCGCCGTTGCGGTAGTAGTCGAGCTCGTCGGGCGTATCGATGCGTACCGTGGCTCGGAAGCTGGTGACGTTCCCGTCGGCCTTCGTCACGGTGACGGTGACCACAGCGCCGGGCTCGAGGTCGGGCCCGATGCCTGCGATGGCAAAGGTCTCGCTGCCGTCGATCCCGTGGTCGGCGTACTGCTTGCCGTCTTCGAACTCCAGCGGCAGCACGCCCATACCGATGAGGTTGCTGCGGTGGATCCGCTCGAACGAGGTCGCGATGACCGCCTTGACCCCGAGCAGGTTGGTGCCCTTCGCCGCCCAATCGCGCGACGAGCCCATGCCGTAGTCCTTGCCGGCGAGCACGACCAGCGGCGTGCCCGCGCTCTGGTAGCGCATGCTGGCGTCGTAGATCGAGATCGGCTCGGCGACGTCGGGGTGCATCGTCCAGCCCCCCTCCGTCTCCGGCGCAAGGTGATTGCGCAGGCGGATGTTGGCGAACGTGCCGCGCATCATCACCTCATGGTTGCCACGGCGACTTCCGAACGAGTTGAAGTCCTTGGGCGCGACCCCGTGCTCCTGCAGCCACTGGCCCGCGGGGCCGTCGGCAGGGATCGCACCCGCCGGGGAGATGTGGTCCGTAGTGACGGAGTCACCCAGCAGGGCGAGCACGCGGGCGCCCACAAGGTTGCCCTTCGGGACGGGCTCCGCCGGAACATCCTTCAGGAACGTGGGGTAGCGCACGTAGGTGCTGTCTTCCTTCCACGTGAAGCGGTTGCCCTCCGGCACCGGCAGTCCCTGCCACTGCGCGTCACCATCGAAGACGGTCGAGTACTCACTCTCGAACTGCTCCGGCTTGACCGCACTGCGTACGGCGGCCTCCACCTCATCGGGGCTGGGCCAGATGTCGGCGAGCATGACGGGCTGACCGTCCGAATCGAACCCGACCGGATCCCGAGCGATATCGACGGTCATGGAACCCGCGAGGGCGTACGCCACGACGAGCGGCGGCGAGGCGAGGTAGTTGGCCTTTGTCTGCGGATTGATGCGCCCCTCGAAGTTGCGGTTGCCCGAGAGGATGGAGCAGACGACGAGCTCGTGCTCGCTCACGGCTGTGCTGATCTCCTCCGGAAGCGGGCCCGAGTTGCCGATGCAGGTCGTGCAGCCGTACCCGACCAGGGAGAACCCGACGTCGGCCAGAGGCTGAAGCAGCCCGGCCTCCTCCAAGTAGCGCGTCACGACCCGCGAGCCCGGGGCGAGGCTGGTCTTGACCCAGGGCTTGGCTTTGAGGCCCCGTGCGGCGGCCTTCTTGGCGACCAGCCCGGCTGCGACCATCACCGAGGGGTTGCTCGTGTTCGTACACGAGGTGATCGCCGCGATGACGAGGGCCCCATGGGTGAGCGTGCCACGACTCGTCTCGACGGCCGTAGCGACCGCCGTGCCCCCCGCGTCGTCCTTTGCGCCGAGGATCTCATCCCGCGTCGCGGCGAAGGATGCGTGGGCGTCCGTCAAGGCAACGCGGTCTTGGGGCCGCCGGGGGCCAGCCAACGACGGTACGACCGTCGCGAGATCGAGCTCGACGACCTGCGTGAACTCGGGATCCCTGCCTTCGTCGGTACGGAACATGCCCTGGGCGCGGGTGTAGGCCTCCACGAGGGCGATCTGCTCCGGGGAGCGACCGGTGAAGCGGAGGTAGTCGAGCGTCTTGTCGTCGATCGGGAAGAAGCCCATCGTCGCGCCGTACTCCGGCGCCATGTTGGCGAGCGTGGCGCGGTCGGCGAGCGTGAGGTGCGCGAGTCCCGTCCCGAAGAACTCGACGAATTTGCCGACCACACCGACCTCGCGCAAGCGCTGGGTCACGGTAAGCACCGCGTCGGTGGCTGTCGCGCCTGCGGGCAAGGCACCCGTCAGCTTGAAGCCGACGACCTGGGGTACCAGCATCGAGATCGGGCAACCGAGCATCGCGGCTTCGGCCTCGATCCCCCCCACACCCCAGCCCAGGACGCCAAGGCCATTGATCATGGTCGTGTGGCTGTCCGTGCCGACCAGGCTGTCCGGGTAGGCCCACGGCGTGCCGCTGGCGCTGGACTGGAAGACAGCCGAAGCGAGGTACTCGAGGTTGATCTGATGGACGATGCCCTGACCCGGCGGCACGACGCGGAAGTTCTCAAACGCCTCGGCGCCCCAGCGGAGGAACTCGTAGCGCTCCTGGTTGCGCTCGTACTCGCGGGCCACATTCGCCGCCAGCGAGTCCGGGCCGCCGAACTGATCGATCTGGACGGAGTGGTCGATGACGAGATCCACCGGCACCTGCGGGTTGATGCAGGCGGCATCCACGCCCCTGGCTGCCGTGGCCTCGCGCATGGCGGCCAGATCCACGACACAGGGGACGCCGGTGAAGTCCTGGAGGAGGACCCGGGCGGGCATGAAGGCGATCTCGGTCGCCGGCTCCGCCTGGGGGTCCCAGGAAGCCACGGCTTCGATGTCGGAGCGGGTCACGGACCGCCCATCTTCGCGCCGCAGCAGGTTCTCCAGCAGGACCCGCAGGGAAACCGGCAGGCGGTCCAGGTCGGTCCCGGTGGCCTCGGCGTAGGCCGGGAGGGACGCGATGGTCCATGAAGAGCCGCCGACGTCGAGGGGACGGTGGGTCTTGAACGAGTCGAGCGCGGATTCGGGCATGGGCTCTCCGGAAGGGGTCGGGCCTAGCAGTCTAGTCCTGTGGGGCCGGAAGTCAGGTCACGCCGGAACCCTCGCTCGAGTTTCGGGTCCAATGGGCAACGGGAGTGGTCTGTCCACTGCCAGGAGATCGCCCATGCCCCGACGCTCACCGACCCGCTGGCTGCTCCCCCTCGCCTTGCTGCTGGCGATGCTCGCCCTTCCGCCGTCAGACGGCGAGGCCGGCAAGCTCTCCGAGGACGGACGCGCCGGGGTTGTGCTGAACGTCCAGGGCACCGCGCTGGTGCGTCCCGCGGGACACGCCCGCTGGACCCCGCTGGGGCCGAACTCGGTCCTGCATCCCGGCGATCTCCTCCGCACCCAGCCCCGGGGAGCCCACGCCCTGGAGGTAGCCTTCACCCACGGCAAGGCCCTCCTCGGCCCGGGCACCGAACTCCAGATCGGCAAGGCGGGCAACCCC
>JAJDEM010000356.1 GCA_029259795.1 Planctomycetota bacterium | reverse complement strand
GCGGCTCGGATCGACCGGGGATCGTCCACCGGTTGGACAAGGAGACCTCGGGCGTGATGGTCGTTGCCAAGACCGAGGCGGCCATGCGCGCCCTCTCGACCGCATTCGCCGAGCGAACCGTCGCAAAGACCTACCTCGCCGCCACCCACGGGACCCCGCGCGACGCGACGGGCGAGATCGACGCGCCCATCGGACGCAAGCCGAACCATCGCACCAAGATGGCGATCCGCGAGGGTGGGCGGGCGTCCACCACCCGGTGGAAGGTCCTGGAGCGGATGCCGCGGCACGCGCTTGTTCGGTGCCTGCCGAAGACCGGACGAACCCACCAGCTTCGCGTGCATCTCCAGCACCTCGGGCATCCGATCGTGGGCGACCGTCTCTACGGCCGCTCCGGCCAGGCCGGCGAAGACCTCACGGAGCGCCTGCTGCTGCACGCGCACCGGTTGGACATCCCCCACCCCGTCACGGGCGAGCGCGCGGCATTCGAGGCCCCCCTACCGCCCGAGTTTGAAGCCGCCCTCGCGGGGTTGCGCCTGCTCGACCTGCCGCGGCGCTTGCGCTAGACGCTCCCTGCCAGGTCGCGCCGGCGCAGGAGGTCAGAGCAACGGCGACATGAGGCGTGCTGACTGCACGGCGAGTCGGAAGAAGTACCCGCGTGAGCTCAGCTCGCCAGAGCCGACTTCGTCGCAACGCGCGAAGTCGGCGTCGAGCATCGCTTCGAGCTCGGCCGCAAAGGGGGCGTCGTGAACCAGCGCCGTCACTTCGAAGTTCAGACGGAAGGAACGGCTGTCCCAGTTCACGGTGCCGACCGACGAGATGTGGTCGTCGACCAGCACGACCTTCTGATGGAGAAACCCGGCGCGGTAGCGGAAGAAGCGGATTCCGACGCCGCCGAGTGCATCCAGGTACCAGTACGACGCAAGGTGCACCGGGACACTATCGGACTCCCCTGCGATCATGATGCGCACGTCCACGCCGCGTAGCGCCGCCCCGCGGAGCGCGCCCATCACGGCGCGGTCGGGCACGAAGTACGGCGAGGCGATCCAGATGCGCTTCTTCGCGACGTGCAGCAACTCGACGGCAATCAGCGAGGCTGTCTCGAGCTTGCTCGAGGGGGCCGTCGCGGCAATCAGCACGCGGGCCGAGGCGCCCGGCTGTACGCGAGGGAGCGCGCGAGGATCGAGAAGGTCTCCCGTTGCCCACATCCAATCGCCAACGAACGAAGCCTGCGCCTCAAGGGCTGCGGGGCCGTCGATGCGTATGTGGGTGTCGCGCCACGGACCGCGCTTCGGGTTGATGCCAAGGTACTCGTCCCCGACGTTGTGGCCGCCGATCCAGGCCTCGTGCCCGTCGACCACCACGATCTTGCGGTGGTTGCGGAAGTTGAGCTGGAAGCGGTTGGAGCGGCCGCGCGTCGTGTTGAAGCTCGAGACATGCACGCCGCTCGCCGTCAGATCCTTGAGGAAGTTCGCCGAGAGACCCAAGGAGCCGATCTCGTCGTAGAGCAGGTAGGTCGGTACACCGGTCCGAGCCTTCGCCGCCATGGCGGCGGCAAGCCGCCGTCCCAGTCCGTCGGCGTGCACGATGTAGAACTGCACGAAGACGTGGTGCTCGGCGCGCTCGATTCCCGCGATGATGTCGTCGAACGTCGCCTGCCCGTCGATCAGCAGCGTCAGCTCGTTCTGCCCCAGCACGGGCATGCCGATGAGCTTCTCCAGCGAGCGCTCCGAAGGTCCCATCTCGTCCGAGCCGACGTAGGGCGCGAGGCGTGCGCGCGCCTCCGCGATGCGTGCCTCGATCTCCGTTGCGTGATCCTCGTAGGCCGACGCCATGCCCTGGAACTTGTTGCGGCCGAGGATCCAGTACAGCGGGAGCGCCACATACGGCATCGCGATCAGCGAGACCACCCAGGCGATCGCCCCCTGGGAGGTCCGGACCTGCATGACCGCGTGGACGGCAGAGATCACCCCCGCCACCTCAACCGCTGCCAACAGGATGATCCAGATCATGAACGCCCTCCGCTGCAGCCCAACCGGGCGGCGCCGCCGGGTTGAGGATACAACCCATGCATGAGCGAGGACCAACCGAAGACACGTCTCCAGGCTTGGCTCGAAGACACCTACGCCAAGGCCGTGGGCCGCTTCCCCGAGCGCAAGTCACGCTTCGCGACATCGTCGGATCTCGAGTTGGATCCGCTGTACGCCCCGGAGCATGCCGACGAGACCTTCGACGAGCGCGTAGGCTTGCCGGGCCAGGCACCTTTCACGCGCGGCGTGCAGCCGACGATGTACCGCGGCCGCCTGTGGACCATGCGGCAATACGCCGGGTTCGCCACGGCGGAGGAGAGCAACGCCCGTTATCGCGCGCTCCTCGCGCAAGGCACCACTGGACTGTCGGTCGCGTTCGACCTGCCGACCCAGATCGGCTACGACCCCGACGACGCCATGGCCGCCGGCGAGGTGGGCCGGGTCGGCGTGTCGATCGCCACCCTCGAGGACATGGAGACGCTGCTCGCAGGCATCCCCCTCGACAAGATCAGCATCTCGATGACGATCAACTCGACGGCCATCGTGCTCATGGCACTGCTCATCGCCGTTGCGAAGAAGCAGGGCGTCGATCCCTCGGCGCTGCGTGGC
>JAJDEM010000355.1 GCA_029259795.1 Planctomycetota bacterium | reverse complement strand
ATCGAGTACATCCAGAGCGATACGTTCGGCAGCGCCGGCTACGTCATCGACCCGCGCGGCTACTTCCTGCGCCAGACCAAGCTCGAGCCCGAGGACGCCATGCTGCTCGCCGTGCTCCAGCGCACGCTCGGGGTCGTCGACGACAACCTCGGCCGCAACCTCAAGTCCGCGCTCGCCAAGCTCACGATCGACAGCCAGCTGCCCGAGCCGCTGCGCACCTCCATCGGCGAGCAGCACCTGCTCACCTTGGGCCGCCCCGAGACCGACCCGGGCCGCAAGCACGTGGCCTTGTTTGGTGAGGCCGTCGGCCGCCGCCGGCGCGTGACCTTCCGCTACCACACCGTCGATGCCAATCGCACCGAGGCCCGTACGGTTCGGCCGTATGGCCTTGGCCTTGTGGACAGCAACTGGCACCTCGTGGCGTTTGATGAGTCGCGCAAGCCCAAGGGGGCGGTGCGCCGCTTCCGGCTCGATCGCGTAACGGGCAAGGTCACGTTCGCCGACAAGACCGACGACGCCTACGAGGTCCCTGCGGACTTCGACATCTCGCGCTACATCGAACAAGAGGAGTTCGAGATGGGCGAGGGCGCGGAGATCAACGTCACCGTCGAGCTCGACGAGGTCGCCACGTGGCTCCTCGCGCGTCGCCGTCGCGGGGCGGGCACGCTCGAGCAGCTCAAGGACGGCCGCGGCCTCTTCCGTGTTGCGATCCGCAGCGAAGAGGGCTTCTACCGCTGGATGGCGGAGTTCGGCCAGCACGCGCATGTGGTCGAGCCCAAGCGGCTCGCACTCGAGTACCGCGAGCGCATGGAAGACACGCGCGCGCTGTACGCGGACGTCGCCACGCGCAGCTAGCGGGCGCGCTCGGATCTACAGGGCCTCGAGGATCCGGGCGGCGACGGCCTCCGGTTCGTCATCCGGCGCGACGTCGATCCACGTGATGGCGTCGAAGCCGCGGAAGAACGTCATCTGCTTCCTGGCGAAGCGCCGCGTGCGCTGCTGGATCGTCGCCTTGGCCTCGGCTTCGCTGAGCTCGCCCGAGAGCACGGCGCGGACGTCCTTGAGGCCCAGCGTCTGGCTGACCTCGGGGCTGAGGGTGACGCCGGGCTCCTCGAGGGCGCGCACCTCCTCGAGGAGCCCGGCGTCGAACATCAGCTCGGTGCGCTGGTTGATGCGCTCGTCGAGGTCGTCCATGGAGCGCCTAAGCGCGAAGACCTTGGCTTGAACGCGATCGGGGCCCGCCCACTCCACGCGCTGCGCGCTGGCGGGCTTGCCGGTGGCCTTGATGATCTCGAGCGCGCGGACGACGCGGCGGAGATCATGGGGGTGGAGCGCCTCGGCCCGGGCGGGGTCCTGGGCGCTGAGGTCCTCGTGGAGGATCTGGCGGCCCTCGGCTTCGACGCGGGCCTTGAGCGCCGCGCGATAGGCCTCATCGCGCGGTACGGGCGAGCCGAAGCCCTTGAGCCAGCAGCGCAGGTAGAGCGCCGTGCCGCCGACGATCCACGGGCGGTGGCCGCGGCCTTCGATCTCGCCGATCGCATGGTCGGCGTCGACGAGGAAGCGCGCGGCGTCGTAGGTGTCGTAGAGCTCGAGGATGCCCACGAGGTGGTGGCGGACGTCGCTCGGCGGCGTGGGCGCGGCGGTGAGGATGGGGATGCCCCGGTAGACCGTGTAGGCATCGCAGCAGATCACCTCGCCCTCGGTCTGGCGGGCGGCGTGGATGCCGACGTCGGTCTTCCCCGAGCCGGTCGGGCCGATCAGGCAGGGGACGGGCACACGTTCCATGCGCGCATGCTACGGGGACCTGCCGTGGTACCTTCGCGCCACGTCAGAGGGACCGAAGCTTGAGCGAACGTCGCGATCTCTGGGTCCCCGCTGTCCTCGCCTTGGGGGGCGCGGGCCTGCTTGCCTGGCACCTGGGCCACGCGCAAGGAAGCCCCTTCATGGGCACCGCCGCCCTGCTGCTTGGGCTGGCCTCTGCGGTCGCCTGCCTGCCGCTGCGCATCCGCAAGGGCCAGGTGCGGGTCGTGCAGTTTGGCCTCGGGGCCGCCCTCTGCATGCTCCTGCTGGTGCCCGGCGACGCGCTGAGCATCGTGCACATGATCTCGCTGCTGGTGGCTGCGTGTGCCTTCCTCCTGCCCATGCAAGCGGCCCCGTTCCGAAGCCGTGCCGGGATGCTGATCGCGGCCGCGGTACTCGCGATCCTCTCGCTGATCGCGATGCTGGACGTCCTCGACAAGGGGCTGGTGTGGCTGTTCGTCTCCGGGGCGTTCTTCCTCGCGCTGCAGGTCTTTCACTCGCGCCTGCGTCCGGAGAAGCCCCCGCCGCCTGGCCAGCGCGTGTGCGTGTTCGGCGGCACGTTCGATCCCTTTCACCGCGGCCACCGCGCGCTCTGCGAGGCCGCGCTGCGCGTGAACGACCGGCTGCTCGTGGTCGTGGCCGGCTCCGCGCCGCACAAGTTCCTCGGCGAGGAGGGCACGGTCGACCGCACGCCCTTTCACCACCGGGTGGCGATGACCCGCCTGGGCGTCGAGGGGCTGCCCCGCACGGAGGTCTTGGAGCTCGAGGGCCGCCGCGCCGGGGCCAGCTACACCGTCGACACCCTGGCGTCGCTCACCGCCAGCTACCCCGCAGGCACCCGCTGGCGGCTCCTGGTGGGGGCGGACATGTTCCAGGACTTCCCCACCTGGCGGGAGTGGGAGGCGATCATCGACCGCGTCACCCTGCTGGTGGCGCGGCGTCCGGGCCACGCGCTGGACTCGCCGCCGGCGCTCGAGCCCTTCGCCGACAAGATCCTGGGCCTCGAGGCACCGGAGCTGGAGGTCTCCTCCACGGCCGTTCGCGAGCGCGTGGGTGGGGGGGGCGAGGCCGGAAACAACGTCCCGCCCGCCATCCGCGCCTACATCCGGGATCATGGCCTCTACCGGGAACCGCTCGCAGGACCCCGTTAGCGTCGAGATAGCCTCTCGGAGGGCTCCGGGGCGTCTGGGCAGAATCTCTGCGAAGAGGGCCAGATGCGATCGTGGCGGGCCAGCGCCCGGGCGGGTATCCTTCCCGCACGTTTGGGAGACCGGCGAGCGCACGATGTGCGGCATCGCCAGGAGGCTACGGTTATGCGTCGATTCGCGATCCTCTTCGCCTTGGCCCTGGGTGCGGCCGCACTCGGAGGCTGCAAGGCCTGGGATCTCAGCGATCCCTTGCACCCCCGCCACGGCAACCGCCACTCGGTGGATGGCTGTGAGCCGTGCGTTCGCTGTGATGACTGCTGCCCCTGCGACACCGGGTGCACATCCGGCTGCGCCAACGGGCAGCCCGCAGGTCCGGGCTACTAGAACCATTTTCGGAGGCTGGGTACGGCGTGATCGTATGTCACGCCTGCGTAACCGGCGGTAGACACAGCACTTGGATCGCATTCGGCGACAAGAATGTGTTGACCCTACGGGTGCGCATTGGTACCTAGACTCCCCAGAAGACACCTGCCGAGGGAGGCAGGCTAGGGCAGTTCGTCGATCGCTTCGCGCGGTCGGGGGGCGGGTCGCCATCGAGCGGCCAGAGGAGATTTCGCTATGGCCAAGGGCATCATGCTCGCCGTCATCCTGCTTGCGTCGACGTTCTTCGTCGGTGGCTGCCGCTTCGCGGCACCGCTGCTCGAGGGTGTGGGTGGCGCGAACTGTGCAGGCTGCAGTGGCGGTCCCGGTAAGTCGAACATGATCATGCGCCAGTGGGCGCGTGACACGCGCAAGAACGAGCGCTTCGTCGACCAGTACCTGCTGAACTACGACATCAACGACCCGTACCGCGGGGACTGCCTCGTCGGCTACTAGCCGACTGGCGTAGCGCCGGCCTCGGGTCCTTTTCGCCTCGTCAGAGGTGGCCCCGCGAGGGGTGGTCGCTCGGTTCGCCACCGAGTGACAAGGGGGGCTCTGGGAGGGGTCTTCGCCGTGCGTCCCTTGAGGGAGGGAGAGGCACGGTGCCCGGGGCCGGCGCTATGCGCTCTCATGGGGTCGCCTCGGCTACGGGGCGGCCCGATGCAGAACTGATGCCCGCGCGTTTGCGCGGGCATTATCTGTTTTTGCGGAGCCGCCCGGAGGCGGTGCCGCCGACCGATCTTGAGCGCGTGGCGCGAAGCCAGCCGAACGGAGACCTCCCATGTTGGACTTGGCCTGGATTCGCGCGCACGCCGACGAGGTGCGCCGCGGTGCCGAGCGCAAGGGCATTGCGTTTGACGTCGACGCCCTCCTGGCCCTGGACGAGGAGCGCCGCGAGGTCATCCAGCTCCAGGAGCAGGCCAAGGCCGAGCAGAACGCCCTGGGGAAGCAGGTCGCGACCCTCTCAGGCGACAGCAAGCAGGTGGCCCTTGCGCGCCTCAAGCAGATCAAGGAGAGCGTGAAGGGGCACACAGGGCGTCTGCAGCCGCTGCAGGCCGAGATCGAGACCCTGCTGTACGCCTGCCCGAACCCGCCGGCGGACGACGTGCCCGACGGCAAGGACGACAGTGCCAACGTCGAGCTGCGCACCTGGGGCGAGAAGCCGACCTTCGCGTTCGAGCCCAAGGACCACGTGGCCCTCATGCAGGACCAGGACTGGCTCGAGATCGACCGCGCCGGCAAGCTCGGCGGCAGCCGCAGCTACGTGCTCAAGGGCGACGCCGTCTTGCTCGAGCAGGCCGTCTTGCGAATGGCGATGGATCTCATCGTGGGCCGGGGCTACACGATGCTCTCGGTGCCGGTCATCGTGAAGGAGTGGGCGCTGCGGGGTACGGCGTACTTCCCGGGTGCCGAGGAGCAGACCTACCGCATCGCCAACCCGACGGCGGACGACGAGGACTTCTGGTTGGTCGGCACCAGCGAGGTAAGCGTCACGGCGCTGCACGGCGGCGAGATCCTCGACCACGAGCAGCTTCCGCTGAAGTACGCCGGCATCAGCCCGTGCTTCCGTCGCGAGGCGGGCACGTACGGGCGCGACACGCGCGGCGTCTACCGCGTGCATCAATTCAACAAGGTCGAGCAGGTCGTGATCGACGTCAGCGATGACGCGAAGAGCCGCGCGCATCACGCCGCGATCCTCGAGAACGCCGAGGCCATGCTGCAGCTGCTCGAGCTGCCCTACCGGGTCGTGGCCGTCTCGGCGGGCGACATGGGCCGCGGTGCGCGGTTCAAGTACGACCTCGAGGCGTGGATGCCGGGCCGGGGTGACTGGGGCGAGACGCACAGCGCGACGCGCTTTCGCGAGTACCAGGCAAGGCGCCTGGGCCTGCGCTACCGCGACGCCGAGGGCAAGGTGCGCCACTGCCACACGCTCAACAACACCGTGATCGCCTCGCCGCGCGTGCTGATTGCGCTGCTCGAGACCCACCAGCAGGCCGATGGCACCATCCGCGTGCCCGAGGCGCTCCGCCCGCACCTGCAGGGCCGTGAGGTTCTCGGTACCGCGTCGGAGGCGTAGATCCCGTACGGGCGTCCCAAGCACGCCGGTACACCTTTCGAACAACCAGCGAGCGATTCATGAGCTCGCGGCAGGCCCGTCCCTTGGTGTGGGGCGAGGCGTGGGGCCCGGGGGAAGCAGGCCCGCGTGGCGGGCCTCTTCATCCGCCGGGGCACGCCGAGGGCGCCCGGAGCGACGTCCGTCGACGCAAAGACCCGAAGGAACGCCGCCTGGATCAACCGGCGGATGCCGAACGCTTAGCGGCCCGGCGGAGTCGCCGGGGGTGTGGCGCCGGTGGTGCTGTCACCCCACTCGACGTTGTAGCCGCCGCGCAGCAGGATGATGCGGTGGATGGGGTCGATGTCGTCGGGCTCGTAGGTCTCGCCCTCGAGGGGCTCGGAGACGTCGAACTCGATCTTCAGCAGGATGGCGTAGGGGATGCCCTTCTTCGTCGCGGAGTCCCACTCCTCGAGGCCCTGCTTCTCCGTGGCTTCTTCCGGGCGCGGGTAGAAGCGCAGGCGGAAGTTGCGGATCTTGTCGTAGACGAGCGAGTAGAAGCCACCCTCGGTGGGCTTGCTGTCGACGAAGTAGTCCTCGCGACGCCAGAGCTCGAGCCACTGGGCGTGCTCGGGATGCGGGCGGCAGGCGTAGCCGACCTCCGTCAGGGGGCTCTCGCGGTCGTCATCGCCCCGCCGGCCGTCGTCCTCGGTGCCGACCGTGCGGGTTCGACGCGCGGTAATGAACGCGACGCGATCGGCGTCCATGCCCGAGGCGCGAATCGCCTTGCCGCGGAAGCCCCCGTCGCCGGCCAAGCCACCGTAGTAGATGTAGCGGAAGTCCTTGAAGATCTGCGCGAGGATCGCGTTGGCGACCTTCGGGCCCTTCAGCTCGTCTTGGACGAGGTTGCGCTTCTCGATGGTCTGCCCAAGCGACTGGTACATGAGCGCCATGATCATGCTGAGCAGCGCGACCGAGATCACCAGCTCGAGCAGCGTGAAGCCGCTCTGCCTGCCGGAGCTCGAACGACCGGACTGCGAGCAACGGGAGCTTGCGCGACGCTGGATCACTTGCCGGTCTCCTGGAACTCCGGCGGCGGCAAGAAGCGCGTGAGCGTGATCAGGGGATCGTCGGGGCTGCCCTCGCGGAACACGGTCAAGGTGAAGCGGATGAGCTTGATGCTGCCCTTGTCGGCATTGGCCGCGTCCTCTTCGCTGGAGCCCGAGCTGGAGGAGGTTTCGTCGTCCTCCCCTGTGAGGCTCTCGGCGTCGTCGTTGGGGTCGGCGGTGCCGGCCGCGACGATCTCGGACTTGCGCAGCCGCCAGCGATAGATCGCGTAGCGGTCGGCGCGCTCCTGGGGCAGGCCTGCCCATTGGCCGTACTCGACGGCAATCGAGCCCTCGTCGCCGTCGCGGTGCTCATCCTGCTCGAAGAGGAACTTCCCGAAGATGGTGTCGGCGATCTCGCGCATCTCGCGCTGATCGATCGCATCGGCTGCGATGACCATGTTCTCGTGGATGAGCTGGCCCAGCGTGCCCGTGATCACGGCGAGGATGGCGAAGGCGAGCATGACCTCGAGCAGCGTGAAGCCGGCGTTTCGGCGCGGGCGTTCGGCACGGTCGGGGGTCGTGGGGGAGACGTCGGTGAGGTTCATGGCGGCCCCGGGCTAGTTTCCGAAGTTCGAGGCGGGGAGTGACTCGTGGAGTTCCTTGAGGCCCTCCGTCCAGCTGGCTTCCGAGGTGAGGCCGTTGACGATGACGGTGAGCGTGCGGTACTCGCGGCTCGCCTCCATGTTGACGTTCTCGATGCGGATCGCCAGCGCGCTCTCGATGGTGCCGTCCGCGAAGAAGCGCACGGAGATGGCCTTGCCGCCATCGCTGAGCTTCTCCCACGAGCCCTTCTGCGTGCTGATGCCGACGATCTTGACCTCGGACGGCGCGGCATGCCAGCCGCTGTAGAGCCACTCGCGCTCGCGCGCTCGCAGCGCCCGGGCACGATCACGGGCCGAGGTGTCTTCGTCCGTCATGATCTGCTGCGCGGGCAGGCTGGTGAACTTGAAGCGCCAGCCCTGCAGCCACTCGTCGTCGTCCGGGT
>JAJDEM010000354.1 GCA_029259795.1 Planctomycetota bacterium | reverse complement strand
TTGCCCTCGTGCTGGGCGACGTAGCGCGCGAGCGGCACGGTCAGGTCGTTGCGCAGCGCGACTGCACGACCGCCCTTGTCGACGAACTCGAAGATCTCCTTGTCGGTATCGCCGCCTTGCTTGCCCTTGATGATCTCGGCGTACTCGAGCACCGGGGAGTCGATGGGGCCGTAGCCGTGGGCGCGGAAGACATCCTCGACCGTGCGCACAAGCTCGGCCCGGCGCAGGGCCTGGTCCGGCATCAGGTCGCGAAACCCCTTCAGCGTGCGGGGTTGGATGAGGCTCATCGTCGTCTCCGAGCCGGGCGGTGGTTCCTAGATCCCGGCGGCAGCGAGGATCGTACCGTCGCGCACGATCGCCTTCACGCGCGGGAGTGAGTCCTGCCAGAGCGCATCCGTGCCGCGGAACGGCACGGCCTGGCGAATCACGCCCATGGCGCGGGCAAGCGCCGGCGAGGGCTCGAGCGCCCGCAGATCGATCGCCTGCGCGGCCGACATGAGCTCGATGGCAAGGATCGACTCCACGAGCCCTGCCACCTCACGTGCGCGGCGGGCGGCAATGGGGGCCATGCTCACGTGGTCTTCGATGTTCGCGCCGGTCGGCACCGAGTCGGCACTGGCCGCAAAGCACAGTCCCTTGCTCTCCGAGGTCAGCGCGGCGGCGACGTACTGCGGAATCATGAAGCCCGAGTGGAGGCCTGCCTTGGGCGCGAGGTAGGCCGGGAGGCCCTCGTTCATGTGCGGGTCGATCAGCGTGGCCGTGCGCCGCTCGCTGATGCTGCCCAGCTCGTGGATGCAGAGCTTGAGGTGATCCGCTGCCAGTGCGAGCGGCTGCCCATGGAAGTTGCCTCCCGACAGGATGTCGTCGCCGAACACGAGCGGGTTGTCGGTGATCGCATCGATCTCGCGCTCGAAGACGCCCGTCGCAAAGTCGATGCCGTCGAGCGACGCGCCGTGGACCTGGGGTGCGCAGCGAATCCCGTACGCATCCTGCGGTGCCGTGCGCTTGCCCGGGATGCTCTCGATGGGGGCGTCCACCAACTGGCTGCCTTCGATGAGCCTTCGAATGCGCGCGGCGCAGACCTGCTGCCCCGGCTGGCGCCGTGCGGCGTGGATGCGCGGATCGAACGCGGGCGAGCGGCCCGCGAGGGCCTCCACCGTGAGGGCGGCTGCCAGATCGGCGGTCCGCAGCAGGCGTGCAGCCTCCTCGGACGCGAACAAGCAGATCGCGAGCGTCACCTGCATGCCGTTCACGAGCGCGAGACCCTCCTTGTAGGAGAGCGTCACCGGCTCGAGTCCGGCGTCGGCCAGGGCCTGCTTGGCCGACAGGGTTCGTCCACCGACGCGCACCTCGCCCTCGCCGATGAGGGGCAGGGCCAGATGCGAGAGCGGGGCGAGATCGCCGCTCGCACCGACGCTTCCGCGCGTGGGCACCACGGCGAGGATGTCGGCTTCGTAGAGGCGCAGCATGGCCCGCAGCGTCTCGGGGCGCATGCCGGAGTGGCCTTGGGCGATCGCGTGGATGCGCAGCAGGAGGGCGAGCCGCACCACCTCATCGTCCAGCGGCGGGCCTTCTCCGAACGCATGACTGATCAGGAGATTGTGCTGCAGCGCGGAAGCGTCTTCGTCGGCGATGGGGGTGACCGCGTTGCTGCCAAAGCCCGTGGTGACGCCGTAGACCCACTCCTTGTCTTGCACGGCCTTGGCGATACGCGCCGCCGAGGCGGCAACCCGCTCGGCCGCCTCCGGCGCGAGCGTCAGCGAGACCGCGCCACGCGCGGCCTCGCGGGCGTCGGCTGCGCTTACGTGGTCGCCCAATACGAGCGGCACCGGCGATTCGCCGGCAGTGGACTGCGGTCCGGTCACAGGTGGGATCCCCCGAAGTTCAGTTGCCGTCGGGCGGGCCGGGATCGGCGGCGACCATGAACGCGAGCTCCTTGCGGAACCACTCCATGTCGACGCTGCCCGCAATGCGCACGCTGTGTACGACGATGATGCCTGAGTTGGTGAACAAGCCGACACGACCCGGGCCCATGGTGCTGCCGTCGTCGCCCTTGACCTTGCCCTCGAGATGCACGCCGTCGGTCTTGCCCTGGAAGGCTCCCTCGGCGCTGTTCTTGCGACGGGTCAGCTCGATCTGGATCTTGTCGCCGCTCTCGAGCTTCACCTTGGAGCGCTCGGCGATCTTGATGAAGCCGTTGGCGTCCTTGTCCGCGTCCTTCCAGACGCCCTGGCCGATGTACCAGAGCACGTGACCCCGGTTGTCGATCTTGGCGTCACCCTTCTTCAGCTTGAAGAGGGTGTTGCCCACGTTGAAGAGGATCGCGCGGAAGTCATCGGACTCCTGCACCGCGAACGTGCCGAAGTCGTGCGGCTGGTGAACGGTGACCGAGGCGACAAGGTGGACGTCGGAGAGGAACACCAGACGGTGCAGAAGGCCCGTCGCCTTCTCGAGGGTGATGTCGCCCCGCTTCCAGCGTCCCTGCACGGGCATGGCGCTGGAGAACGGCTGCTCGAGCGTCCAGTCCTCCTGGAAGACGCGCTCGTCGTTGAAGTTGTACTCCAGCTCGAGGCGCCCCTTCTTCACCTCGACGGGCACGTTGACGAGCGCCTGCGGACCCAGCGCGCCTGCGCGAGCTGCCAGGCGACCCGCGGCGATCTTGGCCTTGTGCGCCCGGAAGAACCCGGTGTTGCCGTACTGCTGAATGACCGTCGTGTAAGCCTGCAGGGCCTCGGGGTAGTCGGCCTTGAGCAAGTGGGCGCGCGCGACCTTCCACGCGTCGCGGCACTGCTCGTCGCGCTTGGCGTCGTCGCGCGCCGGCGGCGGCACTTCCTTGCCGGGGACCACCTCCCCTGGCGGCGCAGCCCCCGGGGCCTGCTTGCCGGCCTTCTTCGGCTCACGCTTCGGATCGCGCTTCGGGGCATCCCGGCGCGGCGCATCCTGAGGACGCGTCTCCAGCATGCGTCCGACGCAGCGCTCGATCAGGATGACGACCTCGTTGGCCATGTCGGCAGGGAACTCGTGGCTGACACTGATCAGGAGGCGGTGGGCCTCGCGCGGCTGCGGGAGGATCAACGGCCCAACCTTCGCGATCAGGGTGTCGAGCGCGGTCCGGGCCTCCGCCCGGACCCGCTGGCGCAGTCCGACGAGTCCCTCGGCTGCCTGCGTCGTGCCGAACTTGCCCTCGAAGGTGCGAACTTCCTGGAGGGCGCGGGCGAACTGATGGGCGGCCATGAGTTTCTCGACCTTGCCATCGAGCGCGGTGCGCGCCTCCTGACTGGACGCGGCCATCAGCTCGCGGATGCGCTCACCGGCGGTCTCGGCCTCCTTCGAGCCGACATGGCGTCGCTGGAACTCGCGGAAGAGCTGGATCAACTCGCGGAACTGCTTGGGCCGGCGTACGGCCTCCTCGTTCAGCGCCGCCAACTCGCGACCGGCGCGGGTGGCCTCGGCGGTCTCATAGCCCTGCAGCTCGGGCAGCTCCGAGCCTGAGAGCTTCGCGCTCTGGATCGCCTTGAGGTGATTGACGGCGCGGTAGGTCGCCGCGAGCAGCAGTGCGAGCGCTGTCAGCGTGATGATGGCGACGGTGGGGTTCTTGCGCTTCGGGGGGCTACGGCGCTCGACGCGCGGCAGCCGCGGCGAGGACTCCTCGCGCGGGGCCTCGGGCGTAGGAGCCGCCAGCGGTCCGCGCGAGGTGCGAAAGAGCGCCACCTGCTCCCCCAGCCGGATGCGATCTCCGTCGAGCAGCGCGCGCTCCTGGACGATCTCGCCGTTGATCTCGGGGGCGTCTTCTCCCGGGAGGGGACGGGCCACGTAGCCCTCGGCACCTCGCTTCAGGGCGATGAGCGCGCCGGTGAAGGGCGTCGGGCTGGCACGCAGACCGCCTTTCCGACCGGGGCCGAGGAATACCGCGTCCTCGAGTACGTCATACTCCAGGAGCCCCAAGGGTGAGGGCAACATCAGATGCGCGGGCGGGCGCGGCGGCATATGCTGGACTCGTCTCCCGGGCGCGCATCGTACGCGGGCCTCCAACACGAGGAAACGATGGCTGACGCCGATCCCCAGTCCCCCGACCCTGGCTCGTCGCCGACGGCCGCCGATTCCGGCCGCGTGGCTTGGCTGCCGTGGTTGGCCTGGGGTTGGGTGGGCTTGTTGGTGCTCACCGCGATCGCGGAGCTGAGCGGCTGGGACGACCTCCGCCTCGCCCTGGACTTCCAGCGCCACTTCCGCTGACCCGCGGCCTGCTTCCCTCCGCGGCCCGGTCTCCGGCAGCGCAGGTCCCCCGAGCCCAGCTCGTCCCCGTCAGGCGGGTCCCCGTCAGACCCGGGGGACCGCTTCCGGCGCCGCCGCGAGGGCAGGGGGTGGACGGCGGCCTGCTCACAGCCTTGCTGGACCTGTGCTTTCCGCCGCGCTGCGTGGCCTGTGCGCTGGGCGTCGAGCGGGTCTACCTCGATGCCCTGGGCCTGTGCCCGGGCTGCCGCCGCGGTCTCGGGGGGCCCGTGGAGCGTTGCCTGGCCTGCGCCCGTCAGGTCGGGCCCGAGCCCGTCCGGCGACTCGGGCGCGCCGAGGCGCGGCAGACCTGCGAGCGCTGCGCGGGCCCGCATGCCGAGGAGGACGCGCTGGCTACCCCGCGCCACGCCTCGGCGCCAAGCCGGCGGGCCATCCGCGGCGTGGTCGCGGCTTGGACGTATGGCGGCGTGCCGCGCGATCTGGTCGTCGCGCTGAAGTTCCATGCGCGCACCGCCGCCGCACGGCCCCTGGCGCTGGCCCTGGCGGAGGCGCTTCGGCATGCCGAGGTGCCCGGCGATCTCGTCGTCCATGTGCCGCTCTCGGCCCTGAGGCGGCGGCAGCGTGGCTACGACCAGGCCGGGCTGCTTGCGCGCCATGTCGCGCGCACCTTGGGGGTCGAGCGCAGCCGCCGCGCCTTGCGGCGGCGGCGCCACACCGCGCCGCAGAGTGGGCTCTCGCGTTCGGCGCGGCGTCGCGCGCCGCGTGGCGCGTTCGTCGCGCGGCCCTCCCGCGTCGCGGGGCGCTGCGTCATCTTGATCGACGACGTCCTCACCTCCGGTGCGACCGCCAAGGCGTGCGCGCTTGCGCTGCGGCGGGCCGGCGCGCTCTCCGTGACGGTTGCGGTCGCATGCCGCGCGGAGCGGGGGCGCGGGTAGAGTCTCCGCTGCCTTGATTCCTGGGGACGCGAAGCGCAATGCCATGAAGCCCGAAGCCCTGACGCCCGAAGACATGACCCCCGAAGACCCGATCATCGAGATTCGCGCCCCCTACGTCGACGAAGTCGTGGCAGCCGAAGTGGCCGAAGCCCTCAACATCTGGTTCCGTTGGATCCTTGGTACGCGCGGCGACGAGATGCCACAGGCCTTCGAGGCGTTCGGCGTGGATACCGCCGACTACGCCTGGTCGCTGGAAGAGGACGTCGACTGGGAGGTGGGCCCGCACGCGCGCGCGCTGGGTCCCGAGCTGCGCATCGGCCTGCAGACCATGGATACGCAGCTGCACATGTCCGGGCTACTGCGTCGGCTCGGCGCACTCTCCGTAACGTTCCTGCGCGAAGGCGATCTCTAACGTCGCGAGGCGCGACGCAGTGACCTCGATCGCAGCCGGCGCTTCGTCGCCCACGATGAAGTGGCGGCCGGCGGCGGCGGCTGCAACGGCCGTCGTTCCTGACCCACAGCACGGATCCAGGACCGTCCCACCCGGCGGGCACGAGCTCGTGACGATCCGCTCCAGCAGGGCGAGGGGCTTTTGCGTGGGGTAGCCGGTGCGCTCCTTCGCCATGTTGTTCAGGGCCGGGATGTCCCACCAGTCGGGCGCCTTCTTTGTCTGGCCCGCCAAGCGCTGCGAGGTCGCCGGTATGCGTGCGGCCTCAAACCACTGCGCTCCCGCCTCCCGTGCGTACCACAGCAGCGTGTCGTGCTTGCGCGGCCAGCGTCGATGGGAGCTGCCCCCCAAGCCGTAGAGCCAGACGACCTCGTTGAGGAACTGGTCGTAACCGAACAGACGATCCATGAGGACCTTGACGTAGTGGACGGCGTGCCAGTCCAGATGCACGTAGATGGACCCCGTGGGGGCGAGGGCCGCTCGAAGGGCCAGCAGTCGCGCCTCGAGCCAGGTGAGATAGCCGTCCATCCCGTCGGCCCACTGATCCGTGAAGGCCTGCGTGCCCCGGCCGCGCTGCGTGCGTCCCGTGAAGAACGGCGGATCGAGGTAGACCAGATCGACGGACCCGGCCGGCAGGGAGCGCGCGAGGTCGAGGGCGTCCGCCTGGACGAGGCGGTTCTCGAGTCCGGGACGCGGCTTCACCATGGCGCAAGGATCGCGCGGGCCATGGACAGCCCCAGCGGCCTTACTTGAAGGGGTTGCGGATCTTCGGGAGGTTTTTCTTCACGCGGTCCAGGAGGTCCTTGGGGTCGCCGACGGCTCCGACAAGCAGCTTCTTCATGTCCACATCGGGGGTGACCTTCGGGTCGGCGAGCGTGCCGCCGATGCGCAGGGGGATGGCGCCGCCTTCGAGCACCTTGCCCACCTTGCGGCCGGCGTTGCCCTGCAGGATCAGCTTGCTCGTAAGCGCCACGCGCTTGTCAAACTGCACGGTGCCGCGCATGTCGACGACGAGCGACTCCCCTGTGAGCTTCGTGCGGTCTACGTGCACGACGCGGTCCGCGACGCGGAACTCCGACTCCAGCGACGAGAACGCGAGTGCCTTCGTCGCGCGTTCGAGTACACGGCCCGCTTCGGGAACCGCGAGCTTCAGCCCCTGGATCACCCGACCCAGACCCGAGCTGCCTCCGCCGCCAAAGAGGGTCGAGTTGGCGATCTGACCCTGGGCCATCGTGACCTTGCCACTGCCGGTGAGGCCCGCGAGCAGCGCGGGATCGTCCAGGGACGGTGAGCGGAACTCGAGGCGCGCCGAGAGGAGACCCGTGAGGACCGGCACGTTCGAGCCGGCCGGGAGCAACGCGGGGAGGGCGAAGGCCAGCAGCCGACCGGCTCCCTTGGACGTCAGCATGCCGGAGGTGTCGACGTCGGTGAGGTCCGCATTGCCTTCCCAGGGAATCTGCTTCTGACCCAAGGTGAGCGCGCCACGCGAGAACAGGCGCCCCCGGTTGAGACCCGCGACGACGCCAAGCGAGAGCGGCTCGGAGAGCTCGGCGCGCGCGAGCGTGGCCTTGAGCCCGTCGATCGCGAGTCCGCTCGTCTTCCAGGAGCCGAGCACGAGATTGCCGTCCACGCGCAGCGTGCGACCGTTCTGGGCCGGTGACCCCCGCGCGGTCAGACGCCCGCTCAGCGGGCCGGTGCCGGTGAGATCCTCGTAGCCCTCGCCAAGCAGGGCCGCCAGCGTGGGTGCGAGCTTCCCAGCGTCCCCACCCAGCTGCAGGGCGACGTCGACGTCGGCCTCGGGGCTCGAGACGTAGCTCGAGCCTGAGGCGTCGATCACCAAGCCGGCGGTGGTGAGCTTGAGCTCGTCCGCGGCGTGCCGTCCGCCCTCGGGAGCCAGCCACGCGTTCGCGCGCGCAACCACGCGCGACTCCTTGAGCAGCGCCGTGCCGGGGCCGGCCTGGTAGAGGAGGTCGTCTAGCTGCAGCGTGGCGTCGAGGCGCTGCCCACGGTTCTCGCCGGCCATCTGCACGCGGGCGCGGAGCTTCCCCGCGAGCTTCCCACGGGCCTCGAGGCCGAGCGCACCGCTGAGCCAGGGGCGGGCCTGCTCCAGGTTCGCGTCGATCTGTGCTTCGAGGTCCGCGAGCTTCGTACCGTCGTGACCGCGCTGCAGCTGCGCCTGGCCGGAACCGGAGAGACCCATGCCGTCGATGTCGGTGAACTCGACGTGGGTCTTCGTGCGCTCGTTGCGCAGCGTCACCTTCGCGCGCAGCTCGAGCGGGGTGCGCGCCTCACTCCAGGACTGAGGCACCATGACCTGCTTCAGCCTAAGGTCGGTTGCGAACGTCATGGTCTCGGCGCGACCACGCCCCGAGCCACCCAGCGCCAGGACACCCGTGATCTGCTCCCCGCGTGCGAGGCCCAGCTGCTTCGAGAGCAGGCGGGAGAGCGAAGCCAGGTCGACCGCGGCGTCGAACGCCCCCTCGACCCAAAGCCGCTCCTCGGCATCCAAGCCCACGGCGAGGCCCTTCCAGCCTTCGCGGATCGTGACGTTCAGCAGGCGCGACTCGACGGTGTAGAGCCGCAACGTCGAGCCGTCCTTCTCGGTCTGGCTGACCCGCAACGAGGCGCGCATGCGCGGCTCCGTGTAGCCGTCCGGGAAGGTCTCCGACGGCCGCAGGGCGAGCGCCGTGATGGCGACGCCGACGCCCATGTCCATGCCGCGATCGCCGGTGCCGTCGAGCGTCATGTTCAGTCGGCCACCACTCAGCGGCTCGAGCGCGGGTACCAGCGCGCGCAAGGCGCCCAGGCGACCCAGATCGGCTGTGACGCCCAGCTTCCCCTGGAAGCGCAGGCTCGGCTCGAACTGGCACTTGAAGCCGTCGGGCATCGTGATCTGCGCCGTCTGCCCGGCGTCGATCTTCGCCGTCTCCACGCGCAGCCAGCCGCGCGGGTGGTAGCGGGCCCTGGCCTCGAGGGTGACGGCGGGCTCGCGGTAGCTCGAGCCGGTGCCGCGGGGATCGCTGACCCGCAGGTCGCCCAGCATGACGGAGCCGTCGATATCGGTCGCGCCTTGCACCGTGCGGAGCGTGGCGGAGGCCACGAGGCGCTGGAGCGCGAGCTGCGCGCCGGCGGGCGTCGTCGCGCGCAGGCCGATCGCCTTCGCGTGCAGCGTCCCGTCTACGGTGCCGTCTGCGGAGAGGGTTCCCTTGCCGCTGACTTCCACGGTGCCTGCGAGGTCGGCAATGCCGGCGGCGTCGTTGGCGAGGGGGGCCAGACGGGCGAGGTCCAGCGAGGGGACCGTGATGTCGAACGGTCCGGAGCCATCGGGCTTGCGCTCCGCGGTGAGGGCGATCCGCGCGTTGCCGCCGCCGGTTGCCGCGCCCGCCGCGACACAGCGCAGCGAGACATGCATGTCGCCCGTGGGCCGGAGCGCCAGTGCGACCTCGAGGTCGTTGAGCGCGGCGGGGGCCTCGTCGCCTGCGG
>JAJDEM010000353.1 GCA_029259795.1 Planctomycetota bacterium | reverse complement strand
GTCAGGGCGATGTGGTCACGCACAGCGTCGACGGCTTCCACCAGCGCTGCGTGACGAGCCTCCGCGGTGTCGGCGCCCAGACTCTCCAGCGCGCGGAGTCGACGGAGCGGGGCGCTCAGGCGTCGTAGCGCCGCCGCGACGCGCACCCGTCGCGTGCGCCACGCCGTGAACTCGAACGCGAGGACGAGCAGGAGCAAGCCAACCAGCCAGCCGCCCATCCCGGGCGCCTGCGGCCGCTCGCCCGGCCCCTCCGGGGGCCCGGGGTTCGTCGGATCGAGCTCCGGGAGAACGGTGAGTTCCACCGGCTCGGAGCGCGCGAGCCGCACGCCCCCCCCATCTTTGCCGCGCGCCGCGAACAGGATCGACGGCACGCGCACGTCCTCGAGGCTGAAGGCGTAGGCACGGTAGCTGCGCGTCTCCTCGATGCGACCGGCGTAGGTGCGCCGCTCGACACGCGGCTCGCGGAGCACCAACGGCGCGAGGACGGCCTCGTCCCACGGCGCAGGCTCGAGATCCTGCGGCCAGACCCTCGTCACGGTCAGCGCAACACCCTGGCCCGGACGAAGCGTGGTCGCGGCAACGGCGACCCGCACCCACAGATCCGCATCGGTCGGGCCTCGCCCGCCGCGGGCGGGACTGTCACCGCAGGCCGCGAGCAGGGCCACGGCAAGCAGCACGAGCAGCCGCGCAGGCCTCATCGCTTCGCGCCCCGGAGCTCCCGCATGCGGAAGAACCGCAGGATGGGATCGACGACGGACGCACTCGGGCCTTCCCGCTCGCGGGGCACGGAGACGTCCATGCGGTCTACGCCGGCCGTGCGGAACGCACGCTCGGTCCGGGCAGTCCACGCGGCGACCCGGGCCGCGTAGTCCCTGCGCACGCGGCGGCTGCTGGTGTCGACGACGGCACGGCGGCCGTCCTCGGGATCGCGGACGCGCAACAGACCGACCTTCGGCAGCTCGAGCTCGGCCGGCATCAGCCGCACGGCCACGACGTCGTGGCGCTGGGCGCAGATCTGCAGGGGCCGCTCCCAGCCGGTGCCGAGGAAGTCCGAGAGCACGAACACGACGGCGTGCCGACGGACGCCCCGTGTGGCAAAGCGCAGCAGCGGCGCGAGGTCGGTTCCTGGCGCGCCGGGCGCGAGGGCGAGGCAGTCGCGCACGATGCGCAGCGCGTGGGCCCGGCCCTTGCGCGGCGCCACGAAGCCGTCGACGGCCGTACTGCCTGCGACCAGGCCCACCTTGTCGCCATGACCGACCGCTGCGAGTCCCAGCGACGCGCAGACGCGCGCGGCGGTCTGGCGCGGTGTGTAGGCACCGATCCCTGCCTGCATCGAGGCCGAGAGATCGAGCACGAAGAGCATCGTGAGCTCGCGCTCCTCGACAAACGTCTTCACGAACGGCTTGCCCATGCGGGCGCTCACGTTCCAATCCACTGCACGCGGGTCATCCCCCGCCTCGTAGGCCCGGACCGTATCGAACTCGAGGCCTGCGCCGCGGAAGACCGAGAGGTAGCCGCCCGACATCGCGCCGGTCACGAGCCGGCGCGTACGGATGTCGATGCGCCGGACCTCGCGGAGGATCTCTTCCAAGCCGGGGTCAGGTTGTTGGATCAATGGGTTGCTGGATCCCTGCAGGGCGGGAGCGCGTGCTCCGGCCGTCGGTCCGTCGTCAGGGCACGCGCACGGTATCGAACACGTCCTGGATGATGCTCTCAGACGTCAGCCCTTCGGCCTCGGCCTCGTAGGTCGTGATGACGCGGTGGCGCAGGACTTCCAGGCCAACGGACTTCACATCGTGCGGGGTCACGAAGCCGCGACCGTCGAGCAGCGCGCGCGCGCGTGCTGCCCGCACGAGCGCGATGGATGCGCGCGGCGACGCGCCGTAGAGCAAGAGCGGTGCGAGGGCAGGCAGCCCCGCCTTCGCGGGCTCGCGCGTCGCGAAGACGAGATCGACGACGTAGGTCATGATCTTCGGGTCGACATGGATGTCATCGAGCAGCGAGCGCGCCGCAAGGATGTCCTCGGGCGTCGCAACGGCGCTGACCGAGGGCGTCTCCGTGACGCGCATCATGCGCTCGATGATCCGGGGCTCCTCCTCGCGGGTGGGATAGTCCACGACGACCTTGAGCATGAAGCGATCGATCTGTGCCTCGGGCAAGGGATAGGTGCCCTCGATCTCGACGGGGTTCTGCGTGGCCAACACGAGGAACGGAGCCGGCAGCGCGTAGGTCTCGCCAGCGAGCGTGACCTGACGCTCCTGCATCGCCTCGAGCAAGGCCGACTGCACCTTGGCCGGAGCGCGGTTGATCTCGTCGGCCAGGACGAAGTTGCCGAACACGGGGCCGTGGCGCACCGTCCACTCGCCCGAGGCCGGGTTGTAGATCTGGGTACCGAGGAGGTCAGACGGCAGCAGGTCCGGGGTGAACTGGATGCGCCGGAACGTCCCGCCGAGCGCGCCGGCGACGGACTCCACAGCCAGGGACTTGGCCAGGCCCGGCAGGCCCTCGAGCAACACGTGCCCATCGGCGAGCAGGCCGATCAGCAGACTGTCGAGCAGGCCGCGCTGACCGACGATGACACGCTCCACCTCGCGAAGCACATCGCGGAGGAACGCAGTCTCGTGCTCGATGCGAGCGGTGACTTCAGTGACGTCGCTCACTTTCCTGCGGGCCCTTGGAGTCCCCAATCGGGCACCAGGAGCTCGGGGTCGAGAGCGCCGAGTGCCGCGGCGAGCGCCTTGGCAGGCTCCTTGTCCTCGGCCTCCTGCAGGCGGGCGAGCAGCATCTGGGCCGTCTCGGCGGGTGAAACGTTCATGCCGTCACGCGTACCGGCCGCCCCGGGGCTCTGCTTGAAGGAGGCGAGGATGTCCCGCAGGGCTTGGGTGTCGTCGCCGAGCTGGTAGAAGACGCGCGCCCGCGCGGCCAGCGCGAGCGCAATCGCCAGCGCGCCACCGGCCTTGTGGGCTTCGTGCGCGGCCATGGCCTTCTCGTAGTGGGCGATGCCACGTGCATAGGCCTCGATCGCCAGCTCGTAGCGACGGCGCCGACGCAGCTGGTCTCCGGCCGCAATCGACGCGACGCCTGCGAACGCAGCAAGGCGTGCGGGATCGTCGTACTTCTTCAGCAGGGCGTCGTAGGTGCGCTCGAGGCCCACGGGGCCGCGACGGCGCAGCTCGTGCTTGCGCAGACGCTCGTGCAGCGACGGCGAGTCGCGAAAGCGTGCCAAGCCGTCGTGCAGCACCCCCATCGCCTTCGCGCGCGCGCCCAGCCAGAGCAGCAGCTCGTAGTGCCAGACCACCTGGCCGTCGGTGCCGAGCGGGTGCTTGCGGAGAATGGAGTAGGCGGCGTCGAGATCGGCGAGATAGGAGGGCGGCCACTCCTTGTTGTCGCGCACCGCCTGCTTGATGGTCTTCCAGCGCGACTCGGCGAAGACGGTGACCAACGCCATGGAACGCCAGTCCGCAGCGCCCGGAGGCATGGCCGCCATCGCGGCCTCGGCCCGCCGATAGCCCTCGGGCACGTCCCCTGCGTAGTAGGCAGACAGCGCGAGGACGGCGTTCACGCGCCAGCCCTTGGCGCCCAAGCCCTCGGCGGCTTCGGCAGAGCGCCGCGCGTCGGCGTAGAGATGCTTCGCGAGCTTCTTGCCTCGGTTGGGGTTCGTTACGTAGGTCCGGCGCGTCTCGAGCGCAAGCTCGAGCGTGGCTTCGGCAAAGGCCAGCCGCGGCTCGGGGTCTTTCGGGTTCGCCTCGGCTTCGCGGGCGCGATCCTCGGCCGCGGTGATCAGCGGATCGTCGCTCGTCTTCGGCGCCGGGTAGGTACCTGCCTTGTGGGCCTTGGCCCAGCCCTTGGCGTCGACCGCGCCGGGCTTGGCCGACAGGCCGGAGTGCACGCCGGCCAGCCAGCGCGCCAGGGTCGAGTCGCCGCCGAGGCGCTTCAGCGCAGCGATGAGCTCCTTGCGCTCGCCCTCGGCCATGGGTGCCTGGAGGGCGTCAGAGATCAGCTCCGTCGCGTCGGCGGTCTTGGTCTTGGCGAGGGCGGCGCGTGCGAGCTTGCTCGCGTCGACGTCGAGACCGAACACCGCCAGGCGCAGGAGCTCGAGAGGCGCGGCGTCGGGATGTTGCTTGGCGGCCGCGAGCAGCCGCGCGCGCATGGCACCGTCGCCCTCGCGGTAGGCCTTCTCGACGGCCTCGCGGTCCTCGCGATGGCGGCTGGCTACGCGCTCCACGAGCGGACGATCCCCCCGCACGATGTCGGGCTTGGGCGCGGCGACCTTCTCGGGGCCGTCGCGGATGGCATCGAACACCCCCGCGGTGTCGTTGACGTAGAAGACGTCGTAGATCTCCTTGCCGGAGACATCGACCATGACATGGCGCGGCGCGACCCGCTGACCGTCGAGGAACTTCTCGAAGAGAATCGGCTCGATCGCGATGTGCTCGCCGCAGGTCACGCTCCCAAAGCGCGGGCAGAGGATCCGGCGGCCCTGTTCGTCATGGTCGCGGGGCGTGTGCCGGTAGACGGACGCCACGACGCACACGTAAGGCTTGTAGAGCTCAGCGATCTCCTTCTGGCGGTAGCGAACGCCGGCGTAGTGCTCGCTGGCGATCTCGCCGTCCATGTTGATGCAGCAAAGGATCGGCTTGCCCGTCTCGATGGAGACCGCGCGGGCGTCGGCCCAGGTCCGCTGGAACGGAATCAAGCAGGGCTGCGCCCAGTGCCGGGCCGTGGGCGCAGGCCACATGCCTTCGCGGCCTACGTTCTCGCTGAGGCGCGTTCCGTAGGTCTTCTTGGCTTTCGCCGCGTCTGCCTTCTTCGCGTCGGCACCCTTGGGCTCGTCCTCGGCCAGCGCCGGGGCGAGGAAGGCGCCCGACACCACAAGGACGATGAGGGCTCGCTGCCAGAACCAATGCCGCACGACTCTCACAGGCTCCTCCCGAAACACGCAGGACTCTCGGCATCCTAACCGCCCCGGGCCCTCACCGGGGCTTCGGTTGGACCCAGCGAAGGGGGCCGTAGGCGAGGTCCCAGTGGGTGCGTGCTGCCACCAACACACGGCCGCTCAGCGCCAGGGCCAGGGCATCGCCGACGTAGCTCCCAAGGACCGCCGGCGACTGGAGGTCCACCACCTCGTGGCGGTTCGTGTACATCGATCCCTGCAGGCGCCGCGGGTAGCTCGTCGTGACCTGCGAGGCTAGCGGCCACACGCGTCCGGTGACGAGATCACGAACGGCCCGCTTGCCTTGGTGGTTGAAGAGCACCCGGTCCCCGTGGAACGTGATCGTGCCGCCGTCGAATCGGACTTCGCGTAGCGAAGGCAGGTGGATGAACTTCGAGTGCGTGGGGTTGTGGAACGCCCGCAGCCAGGTCCCGTAGGCGGTGTCATCCGGATCGTCCCGGCCGATGCGGCGCGTCATCCCGGCGGGGGCACTCTTCTTGCCGACGTGAATCCAGAGCGGGTGAGCCGACTTGGTGGGACCGCCAGCACGGGGTCGCGGCCCGCGATGGGCGGCAAGGAAGGCTCCCTGCTCAGGGAACCGCGTATAGAGAACCGCGCGGGCCTCCTGCGGCACGACCTCCGTCTCCTTCCCATCGGGTGTCCGCAAGAGCAGGGCTTCGCGCGCATCGCGCCGCAGCAGGGCGGCTCCGATGGCCGCGATCAGACCCGGGATGACGACGGCCGTACCGCCTGTGGCGGGCGCCACGCGCGTGACGGTGGCGTCGCCCCCGCCGCCAAACGAGCTGTAGCTGCGGGGCGAACCGCGACAGCCGCGGGCAGCCAGGGTCGTATGGACGGTCGGGCATTCGAGCGTGCCATTGCCGTCGGTGTCCTTCGCGACGACGCGCAGCAACACCCAGTGACCGGTCTCATCCAGCGTGGCGGAGCAGAGCACGCCGGGGCCAGGATCCACGATCGTCACCTTGCCGGTGGCGAGCTCACGCACCACGATCGTCGAGCGTTCCTTTCCGTCCCGGATGGTGAGGAGCCGTCGCCCTGCGCGGTCAAAGCGCGCCGCGCGGTGGCGGCCGAACGCGGAGTTCCCATCGGCCGTGCTCGCGCCGGTCTTCGACAGATCGGTTCGCGTGCCGGCGCGCATGTCGAGGAGCAGCAGCCGATCCTCCTTGATGACGACGAGGTAGCGGCCGTCGGTGCTGTGCGTGACGTAGGTATCGACCGCCTCCCCCGCCCCGCCGCCGCGGATGACGTACGGCACCATCGCATCGCCGAGCATGTCGCCGTGGTGGCCCATGAGGACGGAGATCTCCCCGTCCCCGTCGGTGTCCTTGCGCGCCTGGCAGAGCACGATCCATGCCCCTGCCGGATCGGCCGCGTCCAACACACACGGGTGCTGCGTGCCCCACGCCTTGGCTTTGGGCTCTGCGCCGGCGGACCGCACGCCAAGGGAGGCGCTGACGACGGCAAGCACGCCCAACGCCAGGGTGATCAGCGCTGTCAGTGCCGGAACGCGCACGGGATCCTCCAGCCCACCCCCCGAGGTCCCAACGCGGTCGGGCCGAGGGGGTTCGGCTCTTGTGTGAGGCTCCGACCAGGGGTATCCCAGTCCATCATGGCCTCCAACCGCCTCGTCTACTCTACCGACCACGGCCGCACGTGCTCGCGCTGCCGTAAGCCCATGGCGAAGTGCCGTTGCAAGGCGAAGGACGCCACGCCGGCGGGTGATGGCATCGTCCGCGTGATGCACTCGACCAAGGCCCGCCGCGGCAAAGCCGTCACCATCATCACGGGCGTCCCCCTCGCAGGAGCCGAGCTGAAGGCGTTCGCGAAGAAGCTCAAGGCCCGCTGCGGTGCCGGCGGCGCGCTGAAGGATGGCGCCATCGAGGTCCAGGGCGATCACCGCGAGCTGCTCATCCCCTTGCTCGAAGCCAAGGGGTGGGTCGTGAAGCGCGCAGGCGGCTAGGCGGGCAGCTAGGAGAAAGCGGCAGCCTCCGGGTGTGCCCCCAAGGCTACGTGCGCGCAGCCTTCATGGGACGTCCGGGCGCGCCTGCGGCGTCCGACCTACGATGGAGGGCATGCAGCGGATGGTGACGCGGGAGCGCGGGAGCACGACCTTGCCCTGGCTGCTGTTCTTGGCGTCGCTCGGGGTGCTGCTCTGGCTGTGGCTCGATCACAGCCCGGGGCCCGTCGCCCTCGACCTTGATGGGGATGCACCGGCACCGACCCAGCCTCCCTTGCCCCCGGAGCCGGAGGCGAGAACCGCCGACGCTCCCCCGCCCGTGAAGCCCGCCGCGG
>JAJDEM010000352.1 GCA_029259795.1 Planctomycetota bacterium | reverse complement strand
CATGAACCCATAGGGCTTCGTGCCCGCCGCTTCGACGATCTCGCGTACGTCGAGGCCGAGGCGGTCGCACATGAGCGCCGTCTCGTTGACGAGGCCGATGTTCACGCTCCGGAAGGTGTTCTCGAGCAGCTTGACCATCTCGGCCGCGGCGGCGGAACTGACGGGGACGACCTGCTCGACGGCGATGCCGTAGAAGTCCTTCGCCACGCGGGTCGAGGCGGCATCGACGCCGCCGACGACCTTGGGCGTGTTGCCGACGCCGTAGCCGTGGTTGCCGGGATCGACACGCTCGGGCGAGAACGCCAACCAGAAGTCCTCACCGGCGCGGAGGCCCTGGCGCTCCAGGCGCGGCCGCAAGACCTCCTCCGTCATGCCGGGGTAGGTCGTGCTCTCGAGCAGGATCAGCTGCCCCGGGCGCAACGCGCGCTCGACGCTCTTGAGCGCGGCGTTCACGTAGGAGAGGTCGGGGTCGCGGCTCTTGCTGAGCGGCGTCGGCACGCAGATGCTCACGACATCCATGTCGGCGAGGCGACTCATGTCGTTGGTCGCTTCGAGGGTGCCGGCCTCGACGACAGCGCGCACATCGGCCGCATCCACATCCGGGATGTAGGAGCGCCCGGCGTTGACGGCGGACACCTTGGCGTCGTCCGTCTCGAAGCCGAGGACGGACACGCCGCGCTTGGCGAACGCCGTGGCGAGCGCGAGGCCGACGTAGCCCAAGCCCATGACGCCGTAGCGGCACGAGCGGTCGCGAATGCGGTCTTGTAGGGTCATGGACATAGGGACGATTCTCGCGGCCGGTTCCTTCCGGCCCATGCATTGCCCAGGGTGACCTGAATCCAGGGGGAGGGCTCTGGGGACTTGTCTAGCCGGACGATCCCACCTGCGGGTCACGGGAACGTAGCGCCGCCGCGGTGCGCCGCAGGCCTTCCTCGAGCTCGATGACAGGCGCCCAGCCCAGGATCTCGCGGGCGCGGGTGGCGTCCGCCTCGGAGTCGCGCACGTCGCCGATGCGGCTCGGGCCGCTCGTGAGGTTGAGCTTCTGCCCGCAGACGCGCTCGATGATCCCCAGTACGTCACGAAGCCGGCGGCGTTGGCCAGCGCCGATGTTGAACGGCTCCCCGTCAGCCGCCTCGGCCACGGTGGCAGCCCGCACGACGGCGTCCACCAGATCGGTGACGTACGTGAGGTCGCGCGTCTGGCCGCCGTCGCCGTCGAGCACGCACGGTCGACCCTCCAGGCACGCAGAGGTGAAGATCGGGATCGCCCCCGCGTAGCGGGAGGTGTGCGACTGCCGGGGCCCATAGACGTTGAAGAAGCGCAGGATGACGCCCTCCAGGCCCCAGGTGCGCTCGAACGCGGACACGAGCGCCTCCGCGCCGGCCTTGCTCGCCGCATAGGGCGAGCGCGGCGTCAGCGGCATGGACTCGACCTTCGGCAGCGTCGGCGTGTCGCCATAGATCGACGACGACGACGCCAGGATGAAGCGCTTGATGCCCGCGGCCCGCGAGGCCTCCAGCATCTGCAGGGTGCCCCCGAGGTTTACGTCGATGACCTCGTGCGGGAACTCCACGCTCCGCTGCACCGAGGCCAGTGCCGCCAAGTGGAACACGACATCACAGCCGGCGACGGCCGCTCCGGTCGCGGCGGCGTCACGCACGTCCCCGACGTGCAAGTCGACGCCCCCGAGGCCTTCGACACGCTCCCGGTGGCCGCTGCTGAGGTCGTCCAAGACGCAAACGTCCCAACCGTCCGCGACGAGTCGCTCAACGAGATGGGAGCCGATGAATCCCGCACCTCCTGTGACGCATGCCCGCATGGCCACATCCTGCCATGACCGTCGGGGCCGAACGCCTAGTGTCTAGCGTCCAGCCCCTGATTGCGGTATCCCATGGTGTTCGCAGACCCTGCACCCCCGAGGAGGTTCGTGATGAGCCGACGCATTCTTTTGATGGTTGCCACGATCGCGGGGCTCGCGATGCTCGCAGCCCTTGTGTTGTTCCCGCTGATGACGATGACCCACGGCGATGAGACGGACACGCGCCGGGCCATCGAGGGCGACACAGGCCCCTGGCTGCTCGTCTTCGCGTGGTTCGCGTGTGCATTCTCGGCCTTGGTCTTCTTGAAGAAGGCGGACTACATCGGCATCGCGGAAGACCGCTGCCGCATGCTCAGTCTGCTCGGCTACAAGCTCGCCGGATTCTTCTTCCTCGCGCTGCTCATCGCCGGAACGCCGCACGAGAAGGCGAGCTGGGGCTTTGGCTTCTGGCTCGGCTTCATCGCCAGCATCGTCGGCTCGTTTGCGATGTACCTCACCTTCAACGAGAAGCTCGCTCAGAAGATCGCCGACAAGGCGAAGGACGTCTCGTCCGGTTCGTCGGATGAAGCCGACGACGGCAAGAGCACGCCGGACGCGTAGTCGCTACGCGTCCGGCCGCTGCGCGAGCAGGCGCACTTCGTGACGCCCCGCCGCGCTCCAGCCTTCGTCGAGGTGGAGCACCGCCAAGCCTTCAACGAGATCGCTGATTTCGCCTTCGGCCAGCAGGAACCGTCGCGACGGGCGGTCGTGGCGCTCGAGGTTGCAAACGGTCGGCTGCGCGAACAGCAGCAGGCCGCCGGGAGCAAGCAGCGCGGGGAAGCGCGGGAACAGGTCCCGCTGCAGGTAGTGAAACGACACGAGGAGATCCCACGGGCCGGCGGGCGGCGCGCGCTCCGTCAGGTCGGATTGCAGGCACGTGAGCGCCAATCCCTCCGCGTCGGCCCGCGCGCTCGCGATCGCCAGGGCTTCGTCGGCGACGTCGAGCAAGGTGACGTCCAACCCGCGCCGCGCAAGCCATAAGGCGTGACGGCCTGTGCCGCCCGCAAGATCGAGCGCGCGGCCTTCGTGCGGGAGCTGTCGCTCGACCTCGAGCAGAAAGCCATCCGGCTCCCGGATGGCGTCAGCGCGCTCGGCGTAGCGGGCGTTCCAGCGTTCGCGATCGGTGTCCGGCATGGGTGCCGAGCATACGCCGCGCGGTCAGTACTGTCGCCAGAGCGTGGTCTTGGGGTGGAAGGCGTACCAGCCGTACCACTCCGCCTGGAGACCGCGCAGCGGGGTCAGCTGCACGCCTTGGCGCGCGCCCTCGACGCACACACCGTCGAGCGTCCAGCGACTGCGGGTCTTCTGGTCGCGAATCGAGCCGTCCGGGTCGCGTTGGAAGCGCAGCTCGTTCTCGCCGACGCGTCGATCAAACGCCGCGGCCGAGCGGGCCTTGCGGTCAAACCACACCGTGATCGGCACCTTCCCGAGGCGCTCCTCGACGAGCCCCGCGCTCTGAAGCCGTCGATACGGATAGGCCCGCGCCTGCCCCCCCACGACCACGCCGTAGAGCAGCTCGTGGGGAGCCAGCCGCGCATCCCGACTTTGGATCGTCGGCACGAAGGTCGGCGGGAAGTAGCCCTCGCCGGCCCGCGAGCTCTCCCGCGGGAAGTAGCCCGTGTCGTCCGCGCGCCCGACCAGCGCCTTGACGAGCGCCAGGACTTCGGTGGCTGGATGCAGGCCCTTCCAGTCAGCCCACGTGGTGTGGCGGCCGGTCGGCACCCGCGCAAGCACCGTGCCCGCATGCTTGCCGTCGAAGCACTCGCCGGTGAGGTGCATCCACAGCGAACGCGTTTGATGATCGTAGAGAACGGCCGTCCCCTGCCAGATGCCCTCGAAGCCGAACGTGAGCCGCTCTCCGCCAACCATGGGATCGAAACCGATCCCCGACGAGCAGATCACTCAGTAGGTGACCGCCACGGGGATGCCGCGCACCACATCGTTCACGACATGGTGGTAGCTGATCATGGGCACGGGATAGGCGCGCGCCTGCCCCCCCAACACGACGCCAAACACCTCGTCGTCCGCACGCAGCCAGTCGGCTTGTTCGGCGGAGACGACGCGTGGATCCGTGGCCGCCAGGAAGCGATCGTGCTCGAGATAGAACTGCGAGAGGGGGAAGCGGCCTAGACGGGCTTCGGCCTCGGGCTCCGTAGGCGCGGGCGGACCCGACGCGCCCCAGCCCCCCACGAAGACCAAGCCCAGACAGATCCCGACCGCCAGCACGACCCCGAGCGCAAGGAGGCGCATGGCTAGGGTCTGCCGGTACGGAACACGAGGTCCCAGAGGGGTGAGCTCACGCCATACAGGCGGTTCGGCCACTTGTGATGATGCGCCTGGTGGGCGATCTTGATGGCCTTCGCCCAGCGCCCCTTCGGACGTGCATGATGCGCGTGGTAGTGCGACATGTCGTAGACGATGTAGCCGAGCAGGATCCCCGCCATGAGCGCCGTGGCGATCGTCGCAGGCAGGAGCAGGCCGAGGGGGAGATAGATCAGGGCCGCGACTACCACGCCCGCCAACGGCGGAAAGACCAAGCGGGTCGCGTCCCACGGGTCCAGGTGATGGATGCCATGCGCCAGGAAGTGCAGCTTGCGCCCGAGCGCGCTGCGCGGGCGCCAGTGGAAGGCGAACCGGTGAAGGACGTACTCAAGCAGCGTCCAGCCGAGCATCCCGACGAGCATCCACGCCAAGGCGCGACCCCAGGCGAGGCCAAGGCCCAGCGTGGAACCCAGCAGGAGTCCCAGGACGATTGGTAGCCAGACCGCCGGAATGAGCTTCCAGGAGATGTGACTGAGACGCTCGAGGAGCGGGCTTTGGAAGATCCGGAGCGACGCCGGCCAGCGTGTGGCCAGCGCGTCGCCCGCGGCGGCCTTGGGCGCCATGAGGCGCGACGCGGTTGTCGGGCCGATGCTCTTGTGGATCCACGTGTCGTAGCCCGTCCCCATCGCACCCACCTGGGCGAGGAGCGGCTCCGCCAGATCGATGGCGGGCTGAGCGGGGGGTAGCGGCGTGCTCATGGGCGAGGCTGGATTGTACCGCTGGCGCGCATCCCGACGCAGGAGCGCCGCGGCAGGTCGTGATACACAGGAGCCCATGCACGCGCTCCGGCTTCCCCTCCTGCTCGTCGCCCTGGGCTGCCTTGGCGGGTGCGTCATGAAGCACTCCCTTACAATCGACACCGAGCCCCAGGGGGCGACGATCTGGGTGAACGACGAGAAGCAGCCGGGCCTCACGCCGGTGACAATCCCCTTCACGTACTACGGCGGCTTCGACGTCCGCGTCGAGAAGGAGGGCTACCAATCGGTCGCCACGAGGCTGAACGTGGCGACGGAGCTGGATGGCTACCCCGTCGTCGATCTGCCGCTCGAGATCCTGGGCGGACACAAGCGCTTCCGCCGGGTGGTTGCGCTGACGGCCCTTCCCGAGGGGCTCGATCCGGAGAGCGCCAAGGCGATCGTCGGGGGGGCGCGCGCGTTCCGCGCGGAGACCCACCGGGCCATCAAGGAGCCCAACACCCCGGGGCGCCAAGCCCCGGAGATCCTCCGTTGAGCAGCGCCGTGGCAGGGGAGCTGGCGTCCTACGCAGGACGGGCCGCTCTCGTCCTGGGTCTCGGCCGCTTCGCCGGGGGGCTGGAGACGGTGCGCTTCCTGCGCGCCGAGGGGGCGGACGTCCTTGTCTCCGACGTCGCCACGCGCGCAGCGCTGGCTGACTCCGCTGCACAAGCCGAAGGCCTCGGGGCCCGCCTCGTGTTCGGACCGCAGGAGGCGCACCTGCTCGATGACCGGGAGGTGGTGTTCGTAAACCCTGCCATCCCGTTCGACCATCCCGTACTCCTCGCGGCGCGGGAGCGCGGCATCCCCATCACGACGGAGATCAACGTGGTCCTCGCGCGCAGTCCGGCGCCGATCTACGGCGTCACGGGCACCAAGGGCAAGTCGACGACCTCGAGCCTGCTGGCGCGCATGCTGGAGGCGGCGGGCCATACGGTCTTCCTGGGCGGCAACATCGGAGCCCCGCTGGTCGCCCGGCTGGACGCCATGCAGCCCGAGGATCGCGTCGTGCTCGAGCTGTCGTCCTTCCAGCTCTGGTGGAGTCGAGGCGTGGCCCGCTCCCCGCATGTCACCGTCGTGACCAACCTGCTCTCCGACCACCTGGATCGGCATGGCAGCCAGGCCCACTACGCCGAGGCCAAGCGCGCGGCCCTGGACTACCAGCACGCCACGGACGTTGCCGTGCTCCCGGCCGACGACGCCGCCGTGCGCGAGGCGGGCTGGCACTCCGCCGGCGACGCGCGGCGGGTGCTCTACGGGCCGGGGGGGGCGCTGGACCTCGAGGAGGACTGCGTGCGGGGCCTTGACGGCTCCGCCTCCTTGGACGGCATGGCCCTGCTGGGCCCCCACAACCGCCGCAACGCCCTCGCCGCAGCGGCCGCGGTGCTGAGCGAAGCCCCCACGGCGTGGGGCGCCGTCGAGAAGGGCGCGCGCAGCACCGAGCCGTTGCCGCACCGCCTGCAGCCCATCGCGGAGGTGGACGGCGTGCTCTACCTCGACGACAGCAACGCCACACAGCCGGAGAGCACCCGCGCCGCCCTGCGGGCCCTGGATCGCCCGATCGTCCTGCTGCTCGGCGGCAAGGACAAAGGCACGGACCCGGCGGCCTTGCTCGCCGACGTGCGCGCGCGCGCCAAGGCCGTCGTGACCATGGGGAGCAGCGCCGCGCGCTTGCGTGCGGCGCTCGCCGACGCGCTGCCCCTTCACGCGGCGATCGATGTGGAGTCCGCCGTTCGGATCGCAGCCGCCGAGGCGGCGCCGGGGGACATCGTCCTGCTCTCGCCGGGCTACTCCAGCCTCGACCAATACACGTCCTTTGCCGAGCGTGGGGACCGCTTTCAGCAGGCTGTTCGGTCGTTGATCAAGACCTCCTGAGCCCGCGCTCGGGGCCCGAACGGCCTGTGGTACGCTCGGATCCATGTCCGCGATGGTCTGCCAAAGCTGCGGTGAAAACCCCGCCACGTTCCACCTCACCGAGATCTCGGACGATGCTGCGCCCGGGATGCAGACGACGGAGTTGCACTACTGCGAGGCGTGCGCCGCGCTCGCCGGCCTCAGCCAGGAATCCGCCGTGCCGAGCATGATCGCGAACGCCGTGGCGTCCGTGACCTCCGCCGCAGACGCCGCCCCGACCGCCGAGGAGGAGGGCCTGCACTGCCCCCACTGCGGCATGACCTTCCAGGAGTTCAAGCGCAAGGGACGCCTCGGCTGCCCGCGGGACTACGAGGTGTTTTCCACGCCGCTCGAATCGATGCTCCAGAAGATGCACGCCTGCGGCACCCCGCGCCACCGCGGTCGGGTCCCCCGGGGCCCGTTCGAGGTGCGCAACATCGTGGGCGATCGACTGCTCCAGCTGCGGCGTGAGCTGCATGAAGCGGTCGCTGGCGAGCGCTACGAGGAAGCTGCGCGCGTCCGCGACGAGATCCAGCGGATCGAGCATGAGGGCATCGACATCGCCCTCGAGGACGGCGGGCGCGACAGCGACCCGCTCGCGTTGTAGGTCCGGCATCATGGTGGGCAAGGGCGACCTCGGCTTGGGCGACATGGACCGGCGTGGCGGTGAATGGCTGCGCGGCGGGGGTCCCCGCTCGGAGATCGTCATCTCCTCCCGCGTGCGCCTGGCCCGCAACCTCGCCGGCTTTCCGTTCCTCGCCTGCGCCAACGAGGACCAGAAGAGTGAGATCGTCGACCGCGTGAAGCTGCCCCTGGCGCAGCTGCCCCTGGCGTCGAGCCCCTACTACGTGGACGTCGACGACGCCGCGGAGACCTTGGGCTCCTTCCTCGTCGAGCGGCATCTCATCAGCCGCGAGTTGCAGCACGGTCGCGGCGCCCGCGGGGTGGCGTTCGGCTCCGACGAGGCCGTCAGCGTGATGGTCAACGAGGAAGACCACATCCGCATCCAGTCGATCAAGACCAGCCTGGGCCTCGAGGAGGCCTGGCGGACGGCAGTCGAGATCGATCGCGCCTTGGAGAGCGAGCTCGACTTCGCCGCCTCGGCGACCTTCGGCTACCTCACGGCGTGCCCCACGAACGTCGGCACGGGCCTGCGCGCCAGTGTCATGCTGCATCTGCCCGCCATGGTGCAGATGAAGCAGATCGAGAAGCTCTTCAACGCAGCGCACCGGACGGGGCTCACCGTTCGCGGCTTCTACGGCGAAGGTACGATGGCCTCGGGCGATCTCTACCAGATCAGCAACCAGGTCACGCTCGCCGTCACCGAGGAGGAGATCCTCGCAGGCCTCGAAGCCATCCTGCCCACGATCCTCGACTACGAGCGCAAGTGCCGGGACGAGCTTCTGACGGCGCGTCGGGTCATCTCCGTCGAAGATCGCTGCCACCGGGCCCTCGCGCTCCTGCGCGCCGCGCGCGTACTCAGCTCCGATGAGGCCATGGCCAACCTCTCGGCCGTCCGCTTGGGCATCGTCACCGGCATCGTGACGGGCTTGGACGTCGAGCAGGTCAATGAGCTCTTCGTGCTGACCCAGCCCGCGCACATCCAGAAGATGCGCGGCGAGACGATCGACCCGCCGGCGCGCGACGCCGTGCGCGCCGCGTTCGTCCGCGAGAATCTCGGACGCTAGTGTCCCGGGTGCTTGGCACCGATACGGAGATCCGCTGATGGCTGCGAACAAGCGCGAGTACAGCGCGTACCAGAAGAACCTGATTCGCCGCTACTACGACAATCGCGAAGCGATCGACAGCCAGCGACTCCAAGAGCTCGTGACCGACATCTTCCTCGCCAGCTCCGCCAAGAAGGCCGACCGCCTCTGGGAGCGCGCGACGGGCCTCCTCGAGCGCATGGACGGCCTCGACAAGGACCTCGTCGAGGCCATCGTCGCCAATCGCGACGTCGAGGCGCTGGCGCAGTTGGCGGGGGGGACGTAGATCGCTAGACCACGTTCCGCGCTCACGCGCGGGGCGGAGGGGTCGCGTTGGGCGGGTGTTGTGGTTTGGACGGTGGTCGCCGCGGGCGGGTGGGTGCTGGCCGGAGTTCCGCCCTGACGGGCGGGTCGGAGGGGTCGCGTTGGTGGGAGCTTGAGGTTTGGGAGGGGCCCGCCGCGGGCGGGTGGGTGCTGGCCGGAGTTCCGCGCTGACGCGCGGGTCGGAGGGGTCGCGTTGAGGGCGGCCCGAAGCTCGGACGGTGCCTGCCGCGGGCGGGTGTCGCTGGCCGGTGTTCCGCGCTGACGCGCGGGTCAGAGGGTTCGCGTTGGGGGCCGCCCGAAGCTCGAACGGTGCCTGCCGCGAGCGGGTACGAGCCGGAGCCTGCGTGCGAACGCGGGTGGTGCATCGAGACCCCTGTGGTTCGCGCTTGACGGCCGGCGACCGACGCCTGTGCATCGGCGTCTTGTGCTGGGGGGCTCACGCCCCCCGCGGCGAAGCACGAGCTCGCGCCGTGGCGCGAGCGGTGCCGCCGCCACCCCCCTTGACATCTACAGCGCTCCCAAGGGAGT
>JAJDEM010000351.1 GCA_029259795.1 Planctomycetota bacterium | reverse complement strand
GGACGTCGCGGCCGCCACCGCCCGCTGGCAGAAGGCCGCTGCGCGGCCGCTGCCAGCGGGTCCCGCGTTGTTGGCGTCAGTCCCTCCGCGACCTCATGAATCGGTCGCTGTGGATCGAACGGGTTCCAAGGGGGTTGGCTTATTGACGCCTATGGCGTTCGGCGAGTACGACGGAGCAAGGTGCCGTTGCGAACAACGGCAGGCTCAGCGTGCTCGGCCATTCGGGGTCCCGGCGCGGAAGCCGACCAAACCACACCACACCTACTTCGGGTTGGTTGCCCAGATCGTGGTCTCGGTTACGAAGCCGCGGGCGGGCATCGCCAGCATGGCGACGATGGCTTCGGCGATGTCCAACGCTTGGAGCTTGGACTCGTTGGGTGCAGGTGCGCTGCCGCCAAAGCCCGTCTGGACCTCCGACGGGTTGATCTGCATGACGCGCACGTCGTGCGCGCGGAGCTCGGCGCGCCAGCACTCCGTCAGCCCGCTCAGGGCGAACTTGCTTGACGCATAGGCACTGCCGCCCGCGAAGCCTTTGCGGGCGGCCGTTGAGCCGACGTTCACGAGTGTGCCGCCGCTCGTGGACACGAAGTGGTGCGCCGTCGCCCGGCCCACCAGGAAGGCTCCGAGCACGTTGACGCGCCAGACCCGCTCCATGTCCTCTGCCGAGGTATCCACGAGCGGCGCGAACCTTCCGATCGCCGCGTTGTTGATGAGCGTGTCGTAGGCCCCCAGCGCGGCGATCGTCTCGGCGACCATGCGCTCGGCATCTGCCTCGACGCTCACATCCCCCTGAATGGGCGTGCAGCCGAGCTCTTCGGCCGCCGCCCCCAAAACCTCGCCGTCCCGGCCCGCGATGGCGACGCGAGCTCCAGCCTCCACCAGGAGGCGTGCCGTCTCCTTGCCGATCCCGCGGCTCCCTCCGGTCACGAGCACGTGCGCTGTCGAGTCAGCCATGGATTCCCCTACCCAGTGCGAGCGCGCCCTGGCCGCCGCACGCTACCTGCCCCGATCCGCTTCCGCCAGCAGCGCCGTCCCGGCCTCCTGGCAATCCGCGCCGTACGCAATGATGCCGTCCGGATGACCGGCCATGACCAGGACGCGCGCCTCCGGATGCTGCCGGGCGAGGCGCTCGATCTCCCGCGCCATGGCGGGCGTGCCATACGCCACGCCGGCGTCGGTCGTCGGCGCGACATCGCGGAGCCCTCGCCAGAGCGCGGCATCATGGACATGCATGACGGCCCCCACCGCCGGCCCGAGGGCATAGAGCGCAAGGTGCGTCAGCGCCTCCGACGACGCCTCCACGGGGCCCACGCAGGTGACCTGGTTCGAGGCGATGTCGTGGGCGACGATGCGCGTCACGTGCTCGGGGCCGAACGGCGCAAGCCCGCCCGTCTGGGTCCCGCTGATCAGCACCTCATCCCCCTCCGCACGCACGCTGAGGTTGCCGTAGCCGACCGCATGGGCGGGGTCGTAGCCGATGCTGCCCAGCGCGTGCAGGCGGTCGCGCCAGCGGCACAACTCAGCGACCTCGATCGCCGAGGGCGGCGGGCCGCGCTGCCAGCGGCAGTCGAACTTGATCGCTCCCTCATCCACCGGACCGCCTCCTCGAGGACGCTCAGGGTACCGGTGCTACCATCGCGTAGCGCTTCGGCGGGGCCGGATCGGGCGCAGAGCCCTGTTTGTTGGGGAACCGGCGGGCGGCACCACGCTTGCTCCTGGCGGGGCAGCACCACAGTCAGGAGTTCTTCATGCGCCGTCTCGCCACCCTGTCCGTCGTGCTCATCGGCCTCGGGTCCCTCTCCCTCGCCACCCTTGGCCTCGCCCCCGGTGGCCACGCCACCGCGGAGGCGGGAGGCAAGAACACGCGCGCCGCCAAGCGCCTCACACCCAAGGACGAGGCGCTGGTCGCACTCGGCCGGCGGCTGTTCTTCGACCCGCTCGTGAGTCGCTCCGGCGCCCGCTCGTGCGCCTCCTGCCATGACCCGGATCACGGATTCTCGGATCCTGCCCGCGTCAGCGATGACGACCTCGGTCGCACCCGCCGACACAGCCAGACCCTCCTCGACAGCCATCTCAACCCCACCGCCCACTGGGACGGGGAGTTCGAGAGTGTCGAAGAGCTCGTCCTCGCACGCATCGGCGCCATCAAGGGCCGCAAGGGTCGCCTGGGTCACGGTGTCACGCTGATGGAGGTCGTTGCGCAGCAACTGGGCGACGGCGAATCACTTCGCGTGGAAGTGACCGAAGACGATGAGAACGAGCTCATCGACGACGGGGAAGACCCCAGTGGCGGCGACGACGGCAACAGCTATGACCGCGGAGGCGAGGCCCCCGAGGGCGCCAGAGCGCGCGGCCCGAGCAGCCCCAGCGGCGCGGCCCCCAAGGGCGCACGCGGTGGCCCCACGCCGAAGAAGGAGCAGCCCGCCGGCGGCGGCTGCTTCGACTGCGGGCCCCGGCCTGAGGAGCCCAAGGTCAAGGATCCGTCCAAGGCCGAAGGCGGCGGCGGCTCCGACGAAGGCAAGCCCGACCTGCCGGAGACCGGCGGCGGCGCCGATGGCTCCAACCCCTACACGGGCAAGAAGGACGACGAGCCGAAGGACGACCCGGACGCCGATCCCAAGGCGAAGCGGGACGCCGAAGACGCGAACGCGAAGGACCGGGACGCCGCGAAGGATGAGGATGCGGAGCCGGCCAAGAAGACGAAGCTCTCCGACAAGGAGCTGCAGCGTCGCGCGGCCGAGCTGCGTCGCTCACTCGGCAAGCTTCCGCTCGCTCACGAGGAGCTCGCGACCGGCGGGCGCTACGACGAGGCCTTTACGGCCGCCTTCGGCAACGACAAGGTGAACACCACACGCATCGCCCGGGCCATCGCGGCCTACTGCCGCTCGCTCGAGAGCACGACGTCTGCCTACGACCGCTTTGTCGCGGGACAGAGGGACGCGCTCTCCGAATCGGCCAAGCGTGGCTTGGATCTCTTCCGCGGCCGTGCGGCCTGTGCGAAGTGCCACACCATCGATGGCGAGCACCCCACGTTCACGGACTTCGCGTTCCACAACACGGGCGTCGTCTGGAACGGCCTCTCCGCCAAGCAGCGCAAGCAGTTGGCCGGCCACGACCAGACGTTCAAGCGCAAGCACGACGATCTCGAGATGCCGGTAGGCGCCGACGAGGGTCGTGCGCGCCGCAGCACCCGCAAGGCGGACCTCCGCTCGTTCAAGACGCCCACGCTGCGCGATGTCGCCAAGCGCGGACCGTTCATGCACGACGGTCGCTTCAAGACGCTCACCTCGGTGGTGTCCTACTACGCCCGCGGAGCCAGCCCGGACCCGACGAAGGCCTCGCACGTGAAGGCGTTCACCGCCAGCAAGCAGGACGTCGCTGATCTCGTGGCGTTCATGGAGTCGCTCTCCGGCGACGAGCGGCCCGGCCTGCCTGCGAAGGCGTGGCGCGAGCGCGCGCCCAAGACGCGCCTGCGTCTCGTAGACGCCGGCGGCAAGGCCATGGCCAACCTCACGGTGAACCTCAGCCCTGTGGGCGACCTGGCCCACGCCAAGGCGGGGTACGCGAAGATGCCGGGCTCCCGCAAGACCGATGCGAACGGCTGGGTGGAGTTCACCAACCGGCGCACGACGCACACCCGCATCACGCTCCCCGGTGGCCTGATCCCGCTGCAAGGCGCGCTCATCCCCGACTCGTGTCGCGAGGCCAAGCTGGTCGTCCCCGTACGCGGCCGTACCGAGATCGTCGTGCGCTTCCCTGCTGGCGCGAAGCCGCCGGCGGTGCTGGCCGCCGATCACCTCGGAACGTTCGTCCTGCCTGGACACGACATCCCCCGCAGTCGCTTCACCCGCGGTGAAGTCCTCAAGCTCGGTCGCTCGCACGTCGTGCGCTACTCCGGCTGGATGCGCACGGACGTCCCCGCCACGGTGCGGATGCACGTCCCCGGCCTCGCCAAGGCACGCGCGGAGGTCGTCCTCGACCGGGCCAAGCCCGTCCGCCTGGATCTCACGCAGAACTAGGGCCTGCGCCCTGGTTTGAGGGCGACGCCAAGCGCGGAAGCGCGAGGCTGAAGGCACCCTTGCCCGGCGTCCGTGTGTCAACCGACGCACGGACTCCGGGCAAACCCGCGATGCGCTTGACGAGCGACAGCGCAAGGCCGCAGCCTGCGATGCCACGACGGCCGACCTCCGGTCCCCGGCCGACGCGCTCGAAGCGCGCCCCGTCCCGCTCGGGAGGGATGCCTGGACCGTCGTCTTCGACGTTCAGCGTTGCGTCGCGAGCCGGGGGAGGTCGAAGCGAGCCGTCGTCACGACGACGATCGGGCCCGGAGGCGCGCTCCTGCACGTTGAGAAGCCATGGCGCCGTTGGGGCACGGATCGTGAGGGCATCGGCCGGCGCAGCAGATGGGCCCAAAACGTGGACGCCGCAGACAGGCCCTAGTCCGGAAGCCCCCAGAGCACCCACGCTGCCCAGTAGCGGGGGTGCTGCCACGGTCGCTGCTTCTTCGTCACCCTGCGACCGGCCGCGCGACTCGCCTCGACGTCCTCGACTACGCGCTCGAAGGTTCGCACATGGTCCTGGGCCGCGCGCAACGCGGCCCCCGCCGAACGACCCTGCATGCGTGGCGCACCGGGCGCCGACTTGGGGAGCCAGAGTGCGTAGAACTTCGTCATGAGTGCCTGCGTCGCTTCGTCATCGACCCTCCAGAGAGAGCAGAGGACGCGACGCGCCCCGGCGTTCATGAAGCTGCGCGCGAACCCCATGACGCCCTCGCCTGCGTAGCCGCGACCGCGCGCTGTCTCGCACGCGGAGAGCACCGCGAGCTCTGCATCCAAGCGGAGCGAGAACACCTCATGACCCGTCAAGAAGCCGTCGTCCTCGCCCGAGGGCGTGAGGGCCAAGGCCGAGAAGCGAGGATCCGACGGGCGCAGGAGACCATGACAGGCGAGGTGCAAGGCTGCCCAAGCAGGCTGACGCGCCAGTTCGCTACGCAGACGCGCTTCCGTGGCGTCGCCCGCGAGCAGCACGACATCGCCCACCGCCTTCGCCTCGTCAGCCGTGGCTGGCAGCGGCGGGAGATTGAAGCCCGCGCCTGCCCGGGAGGAGGCCGCCGTTGGCTTCGCCCTGTAGTTGGGATTGCCGAGCGCAAGTACAGCGCTGCCCTTGGACGGTGCCCGTTCCCGCAGTAGGAGCCACGTGGAACCGCTGGGCACATACACGACCTCACGACGGGGCAGCAGGGCCGAGAAGGGTGCGTGGGAGAGGGAGCCCGACGGGGAGATCAACACGCGCTTGATGGCCTTGGGCATGCCGAGCGGCTTGATGACTCGCGCCCCCAGCGCCGCCAGAGCCTGGGCCGGGTCCTCGTCGCTGGAGTCTGCGGCCACATCAAGTGCCGCTTCCGTCACATCGTTCAGCGTGGAACTGGCGCCAAGTTCGACGATCCGCGCCTTGCTACGGGTAACGACCAGCGCCACAGCGATCTCCGGGTAGACGCCAAACATGACAAGCGCGTCTGTCGGCTCCAGTGCCGCCTGCAACTCGGCGAGCGTCCGGATTCGCGGATAGGCGAGCGCAGCTCCGGCCTGGGCCGCACGCTGAAGGCGCTCGACGGTGCGACGGACCTCCGCCTGCGCTGCTTCCAGTACCTTGCGGGCGGCGCTCGCCTTGGCCCGGCGGCGCGTATCGATCGCCCGGCGGAGGGCGTTCACAGCGCGCGCCTCCTCTGCGCGCGCCTGCGCCAGCGCGCGCCGCTCGGCCTCCGGGACCGCTGCGTCAAGCGCTGCGCGACCGCCGAGGGCCGTCATCAAGGCGGTGGCACGGCCACCCTCGAGGAAACGGGCGAGCGCGACCTCATCGCCAAGCTGCACTGCGGCGAGCGCGCCAAACTCGTGTGCGACTGCGTGTACGGACCGCGTCGAGGCTGCTGTCGTATCAGAGAAGCCCTGGACGAGCACCTCAAGGAGTACCACCGCCTGCGCGGCCGCCTCGAGGGAAGCGGCATACTCGCCCCGCATGTAGCGCAACACGGCGAGATGCTCGTACACGCCCTCGAGATAGAAGCTGCTCCCGGAAGCCTCCGCCAAGGCCAGTGCCCTCTGGGTCAGCACGAGTGCCTCGTCCAGACGCCCGAGGGCCCTGACTTGGACCGAGAGACCCAGGAGGATCGAGATCTGCCGCGGACCCGAAATCGCCCCCGTGTCATAGAGAGCAAGCGCCTCGCGCATCCGCGCAATCCCCTCTTCACGCTGGCCCATGGAGTACCTACTTCGCCCACCCACGGACAACGCCCCGGCGAGCAAATGCGTCATCTCTCCCGCTCGGCAGATGGTCACCGCCTCCTCGCACAAGCGAGCGGCTTCTTCACCGCTGCCCTCGAGCCAGAGAGCGCGGGCCAGGATCACCCGCGCAGAGGCCCGGGTGAGTGCGAGGCCGTGGCGGTCTGCCTGCGCAATGACCTCTCGAAGGAGGCGGCTGGACTCCTCCGCACGTCCCAGGGTCTGGTAGGCCTGGGCAAGACTCAGGCGCGCTTCCGCCATGAGACTGACCAGCCGGGACTCGGTCGCCGCCCCGACCGCCGCCTCCCGGAGGACGAGCATGCGCGGCCGGTCATCGGCTCTCGACGCCATCTCGGCAAGTCCCGTCAGTGCACGGTAGGTCAGTTCGAAGTCCCGGCTCTTCTTGGCCCACGCGAGTGCTTCTTCAAGAGCGGGCCTCGCCTCGACGCTCTGACCGAGTTCGGAGAGCAGCATCCCTTCGCTCATGCGCATGCGCATCGCGAGAGGTGTCAGCCCTAGCCGCACGGCGAGCCCGTGCGCTTCGCGTGCAAGGGCCAGCGCCTCCCCGGGCTGTCCACGTTGATGCGCAAGCGTCGACAAGTTCGAGAGCGAACGGGTGACGATGTCCATGTTCCCTGCGGCCTTCGCGGCCTCCCGGGCCCGGCCAAAGACTTGGTAGGCTTCAGCCGTCCTGCCACGCGCCATCAAGACGGTGCCTCGGTTCATCGCTGCGGTCGCGGCCTTGCCCTGGTCCCCGGCTGCTACCGCGTGCGCCTCGGCCTCCTGCCACACAGCAAGCGCCTCATCGAGCCGCCCTCCTGACTGCAGCGCCAAGCCGGCATTGATCAACTGGCTGGCCTGCTCGCCACGAAAGCCGCGGCGCGCCTCGACGGCCGCGCTGGCCCGGAAGTGCGTCGCAGCTGCGCTGAAATCACGGGCGACATGCGCCACGTAGCCGGCAATGTAGAGCGCCTGCGCCGTCCGCTTCAACCAGCCGAGATCTTCCGCCGCCTTGGCAGCGGCGAGGGCGGTCGTTTGCACCAGGTTCAGGCGCTGCCCCGTGACCGCTGTGGCCCTGACGTACGTCAGACGGATGCCCGTCACCGTGCGCGCGTCCCCGGCGAACTTCTCGACCGCCGCTAGAATCCCCGCTACGTCCCTCCGGGCGAGGTGTGCATTGGCGGCGGCGAGAGCCGCGCGGGCCTTGGCTTCATCCGGACGCGCGGTCCAGGCTGCGACGTAGCTGCACAGGTCTACCTTGTCGGTTCCCGTCGTCAGCGCTGCATACTTCTTCGCCGTGTCCTTGGCGCCAAGGAAGCAGAGCTCGTCTGCCACGAGCCAGGGGTCGGGGCGTGCGAGTGCAGCGAGCGATGTGAGCTTGGCATTGTCACCCGCCTCGACCGCCGCGACCACGCGAGCGACCGCCTCCGATGGCGTCCGGGGCGGTGCATCCTCCGCACAGGCCACGCCGTCCCGCCGTCCCGCGGGCGCGCTGAGAACCACGAAAGCCACAAACACCTTCAAGGCAACGAGTAGGCCAGTACGCATGCCGAACACTCTACGCGCGCAGACCGCGGGCGTCTGGAGTCCGGAGCGTTTCCACCATTACGGCGCGCCCTCTGTGCCAGGTTTCCGGGAACGTCGCCGCAAAGGACGCGGGGGGCGGTGCGCTACTTCCCGCGCGTCTCGTCCACGAAGTCCCAGACCTGCCGTACGAGACTCGAGTGGCCGACGCCGGGGAGCATCGTGCGGGTCACGTTCGTGAAGCCGTTCTCCTCGAAGGCCTTCATGGCCCAGTCGGTCTGCTGCTCGATCCCAGGCGGGGTCTTGCCGTGGGTCAGGTGGCGGTGGGGATCCTTCTCGCCGGTCATGACATGGACCGGAGGGCCCCCGTCCTTGGGCGTCTTCGCACCCTGGGCCAGTCCCGGCTGGAAGTTCGCGCAAGCCGGCGCTGCGCAGAAGACGCGCTCGGGATGGCGCAGGAGGAAGCCGTAGCAGAGGTTGCCGCCGCCGGAGAACCCCGTGATGGCTACCTTCTTCTCCGCGCCGAAGTGCGCATGCAGGAAGTCGAGCATGGCGAGCAGGCCGGGCACATCGAAGGCGACGCGATTCCCGTTCCACTTGTCGATCAGGGCCTGGGTGTACGCAGGGAACTTCGAGGGGTTGATCGCGTTGGTGCACGAGAGCGCGTGGGGCGCAACGGTGATGAACTCACGTGAACCGCGGCCTCCTTTGAACGCATTGGCGTTGCCCTTGAAGTTCGCGCCGGCGCCATCGACGGAGACGAGCACCGGGTAGCTCTTGCCGGGCTTCCAGCCTTTCGGCAGCGACACGAACGCGGCCGCGTCATGCGTCGGGCTCTTCAAGAGCAGCGGGCTCTTCATGGCTCCTGCGGCGATCGACTGGATGCGCTTCTTGGAGGGATCCAGCGCGAGGGCCGCGAGGGTCTCCCGCAGGGCCCCGCCCGCGTCGCCATGCTTGACGTAGACCTTGGCCAGCTTGTCGTGCCCTTTGGCCGCGTCCGCGTATGCCTTCCGAATGCGCTTCGTCGTTGCGTCCGTCGGCGTGCCCGCGCCCGCGAGCACGGCAACGGTCGCCGTTGCCTTGGTCAGGGCCTCTTCCTTGGGGGCGAGGGCCGTGGCCTTTCCCAGCGCCTGCTCCGCCTCCGTCTTCAGGTCCGCCTTGGCAAGGTCCTGGGCGAGCTTGACCCAGACGAGGGCAATCTTCTTGCGCTGCTTGTCGACGGCCTTCGCGAGCTTGCTGTCTTTGGCACCCGCCTCCTCGAGTACGGGCAGCCCCAGAAGGAGCAGGCAGAGGACCAGGGAGGAAAGGAGGGGCCACCGTCGGGGGAGAATGGGCATTGCGTCTGGCTCCGGCAGGGATCGCGTGCCTAGCGTACCGGATCGGCGCTTGTGATCTGCCCCCCGCAACCGCCAGCTTCAGGGGGGCAGATCAAGAACCGCGAACGAGCAGGTCAGCGCGCCTTCAGCGTCGCCTGGAGCTTCAGCTCCTGGTCGCCACGCCGGATCGTGAACTCGGCCACGTCGCCGGGCTCGGACTCGCGCAGCAGGTCCGTGAACCCGCGTAGGTCCTTCAGCGGCTTGCCGTCCATCGTGAGGAGGATGTCGCCCTTCAGGATCCCCGCGGCTGCCGCAGGCGAGTTGGGGGTAATCCCCCCAACCTTGACCCCCGGCCCCGTGAAGGTGAAGTCGGGCATCGTGCCCAGCGTGACCCGACGCCCCTTGGTCGCACGGGCAGGCTGCTTCGATCCGTCACCCAGGGTCGAGGTGAGCGGCCGATCCCGCTCGCTGAGGTAGACGAGTGACTCGCGCACGAACGTCGCCACCTTCACGAGCCCATCGATGTCGATCTTGTCGCTGTCGTCCGTGGGCCGGTGGTAGTCCTCGTTCGGGCCGCTGAAGACCTGCACGGCTGGAACGCCGATGCGGTGGAAACTCGCTTGATCACTACTCGCCGGGCCTTCGGCGACGCACTCCGACTCGACGCCCGTCGTGAAGCCGACGCCCATCGCAACATGGCGCCACTCGGTCGCTGTCCCGGCGCCGAGCACCGTGAGCTTCTTGCCGTGCAGTCGGCCAACGGAGTCGAGATTCATCATGGCAAAGGCCCGCTTCGCCGGAAGTGCCCCGGCCTGCGCGCCGTGCTGCGCGTAGTGCGCCGAGCCCTTGAGCCCCCACTCCTCGCCGCTGAAGGCGACGAACACGAGGCTGCGGCTCGGCTTGAGGGTCTTGCCGAGCAGCGCAGCGAGCTCCAGGACGACGGCAACGCCCGAGGCGTTGTCGTCGGCACCGTTGTGGATCTTGCCCTCGTTTCCCTTGCGGGCTTCGGGCCAGCCGCGGCCCAAGTGGTCGTAGTGCGCGCCGAGCACGACGGACTGATCGGCCATCGCGGGGTTCGTGCCCGGAAGCACGCCCACGACGTTCTTGAGCGTCACCGTCTTGCCGTCGGGGCCACCGGGCACCTCGAAGGACTGAAACCACGTGCCGTTGTCGCCGCCCGGCTTGAGACCAGCCGCCTTCAGCGCCGCCGCGATGTAGGTCGCCGAGGCCTCGAGGCCCGCGGTACCGACGCCGCGGCCTTCGCGAGCGTCATCCGCGAGCCAGTCCACGTGCGCCTTGAGGCGCACGGGATCGAACACGGGTGCGAGGCGTGCGAGCGGTTCGCGCTTGGGGCGTGTGCCGAGCGCGCTCTTGTCCTCGCCCAGGAAGAGCGTCAGCGGCGAGCCCGTGGTTTCCCAGCGCCCCTTGGCGACGTTGGTCGGCTCATCGCCCTGGAAGCCCAGGTAGCTGTACTTGCCGTAGTGCGGCAGCTTGCGGGCGAGGCCCGGAAGCGCTGCGGCGTGATCCGCGCCGACCCAGCCGATCGCCAACTCGGGGTTGCTCGGGTGCGCGGCCGTGTAGACGAAGCTATGCGTCTTGCGGGGCAGCTTCGTGCGGCCGAAGCTGATCGTGTCCGTGCTGAGGCTTGCGCCTTGCGTGCCAAGCGTCTCGTCGAAGGCTTTGCGCCACGGGTTGCCGCAGCCGAGCACCCAGACGGCCCGGTCCTTCGGGAGTGGCGTAGCAAGGTCGGCCACCGCCACCTCGACGTCGCCGCGCGAGGCCCACCCCTTGGCGTAGGCGGCCCACTCTGCGGCGAGCGGATCGTCCTTCGCGGCCGGAACGAGGATCAAGCCCTTGGGAGCGCCGAACACCGCCCCGAGGGTCGTGGGGATCTCGGCGCGATCCAAGCGGCGGAACAAGTCGAACCCAGGATCGACGTCGACCCGTGCGGGCAGCTGCTTCGACTCGAGCGCGAAGCTCTGCTCCTTGGAGGTCAGGTGCAACGTGCGCACCTCTGCCTTCCCGCCCCCCGGGTAGGTCAGCGCCACCGACACCTGGAGGTCGTAGGCCGGGCCGTCCTGCACCTGCCGAAGCGTGAGTGTCGTGCCTGCGCCCGGGACACCCGGCCGCGCCAGCATGCGCTGGGCCTGTGCCTCGAGCACGGGCGCGCCCGTGCGCTCCACCCACTGGGAGAACCAAGCGTTCAGATCCGACTTGGTGACCTCCTCGAACGCCACGCGGATGTCGGTCCACGATGCCCGGCGGAAGCGGTTCGCGCGGTAGAAACGCTGCAGGCCGCGGACGAACGCCTCATCGCCGATGCGGCGGCGAAGCATGTGAAAGACCATGAGGCACTTGCCGTAGCCGACAGCCTGGGTCGCTGCGGAGTGCCGGGAGCGGAACTCGGTCAGGGGGAAGTCCCTCCCGCGATTGACGTAGTTCCGATACGCCTTGAGGCCGTCGCGGCGGTACTCATGGCCGCGCCCCTGGCCCTCCTTCACGAGGTGATCGGCCAGGTAGGCCGTGAGCCCCTCGCACCAGTTGCCGGTCTGCCAGTTCACGTAGACCGAGTTGCCCCACCAGTTGTGCAGGATCTCGTGCGGGTAGGAGCTGTGGAGGATGAACGGAAAGCGGATGACACGGGGGCCGAGGAGCGTAAAGCTCGGCATCCCGTAGCCGGTCTCCCAGAAGTTCTCGATGAGCGCGAACTTGCCGAAGGGATACGGTCCGAGCAGCTTGCGATACATCTCGATGTACTGCGCGGTGACTTCGAGGTACTTGGCTGCGAGGTTGTCGTCCTTGCTGCGCAGGAACACCTGGGCATCCACGCTGCCTGTCGCGCGGCGGTACTCGGTGAAGCGATTCGCGATGAGGTAGATCTCGTCCATCGGGTGCTTGCACACCCAGGTCGTCGGCGACGCCTGCGACCGGACCCCCTGGCTGACGGCCGCCCACCCCTCGGGCAAGGAGACGTCGAGGTTGAAGGTGACCAGCTCATCGCCAAAGCGCGGCACCCACCACGAGGAGCCGCCGAGGAACACGCCGCGGTCTTCGATCGTCCCGGCCGTCTGGGAGAAGCTGCGCGCGTACTCCTCGGAGACCTGCGTGACTGGATGATGGATCGTGCCGCTGTAGCGCAGCTTGGCGACGATCTTGCGAGGGTCGGCAGAGCTCAGGGGATGCAGCCGGTAGCGCGCGCGCTTCGGGCTGCTCTTGGACTCCCCGGGAAGCGCGACGACACCGAAGAACGAACCCTCGCCGGACTCGACCTTCAGCCCCGCATGCAGCTCGAACTCCAAGCCGCCATCCTTGGTTCGGGGCAGCGCCTTGATGCCGTCGGGAAAGGTCAGGGTGTCCTCGACCTCGAGCGTGTGCTTTGTCGGGTCGACGCGCACGCGCAGGTCGTGGTGGACGCGCACGTCCCGCGGTGCGGCTTCGACCGCCGTCGTACCGCTCCCGAGGACCAGCGGCAGTGTCAACAAGAGGGCTAGCGTAGGGCGCAGTCGCATGGGTCTCTCCGGGAGGGGGCCGCGAGTGTAGCCCCGTCCCGGCGGAGCCCCGGCGGTCGTCGCGGCAGCCAGGACAATCCCGCCGTCCCGCGAGGCCTCCCCCTGCGGCGCAAGGGGCGGAGCATCCGGCGCGTAGGTGGAGCGGGGCCGGTAGGATCTGGGCCCCATGACGAACCCGCTGCCCCAACTCGGACCCGTGGATCACATCGGCATCGCGGTCGCAGACCTCGAGGCCGGCAAGCGCCTCTACGGCGAGGTCTTCGGCTTGGCGCTGGTCTTCGAGGAAGAGGTCGCCTCGGAGCGCGTGCGCGTCGCCGCTTTCGACGGCGGCGGCATACGCCTCGAGCTCCTCGCCTCGACCGATCCCGACGGCCCGATCGGCCGCTTCCTCGCCAAGCGCGGTGAGGGCATCCACCACGTCTGCTACCGGGTCGAGGACGTGGCCGCCACCCTGGCTCACTTGAAGGCCCAGGGGCTGCGCACCCTCGACGAGGTCCCGCGTCCCGGCGCCGGAGGCTGTCAGGTCGCCTTCATTCATCCCAAGTCTGCGGGCGGCGTGCTTGTAGAGATCTCCCAGCCGCCGGCGGAGGGCGGACACGCATGAGCAATGGCGAGGACCCCCGGATCGAGGAGCTGCGCGAGCGGCGCGAAGCCGCGCGCCTCGGTGGCGGCACGGCCGCCATCCAGAAGCAGCATGATCGCGGCAAGCTGACCGCGCATGAGCGCGTCGACCTCTTCGTCGACGAAGGCACGTTCGAGGAGATGGACCCCTTCAAGGTCCACCGCTGTCGTGAGTTCGGCATGGAAGCCAAGCGCTTCCCCGGCGACGGGGTCATCACGGGCCTCGGGCGCGTCAACGGCCGGGTCACCGCGATCTTCGCGCAGGACTTCACCGTGTTCGGGGGCTCGCTCTCGGGCGCCAACGCCGAGAAGGTCTGCAAGCTGATGGACACCGCGATGAAGCTCGGGTGCCCCATCATCGGCCTCAACGACTCCGGGGGCGCACGCATCCAGGAAGGCGTCGTCTCGCTCGGCGGCTACGCAGACATCTTCCTGCGCAACACCCTCGCATCGGGCGTCGTCCCCCAGCTCTCGGGCGTCCTCGGCCCGTGCGCGGGCGGGGCGGTCTACTCCCCCGCCATCACCGATCTCATCGTCATGGTCGACAAGACCTCGTACATGTACGTCACGGGCCCGGCGGTCGTGAAGACGGTCACCCACGAAGAGGTCACGCACGAGGAGCTCGGGGGCGCCGCCTCGCACAACGAGCGCTCGGGCGTTGCGCACTTCCGCGTGCCGGAGGACGCCGCCTGCATCGCGCTGCTCAAGCAGATTCTCAGCTACCTGCCGCAGAACAACACCGAGATGCCGCCTGCGGGTCCGGGCACCGACGACCCCAACCGCATGGACGAGAAGCTCAACTCCATCGTCCCGACGGATCCCAACAAGCCTTACGACATGCGCGAGGTCCTGCGCAGCGTGGTGGACGACGGGAAGTTCCTCGAGGTCCACGAACACTACGCCGGGAACATCGTCATCGGCTTCGCCCACCTCGGCGGACGCGTGGTCGGCCTCGTCGGCAATCAGCCGGCCGTTCTGGCCGGGTGCCTCGATGTCGACGCGTCGGTCAAGGCCGCGCGCTTTGTGCGCCTGTGCGACTGCTTCAACATCCCGCTCGTCACGTTCGAGGACGTGCCCGGCTTCCTGCCCGGCACGCACCAGGAGTGGAACGGCATCATCAAGCACGGGGCGAAGCTGCTGTATGCCTACTGCGAAGCCACCGTGCCGAAGCTCACGGTCATCACCCGCAAGGCCTACGGCGGCGCGTACGACGTGATGTCGAGCAAGCACATTCGCGGCGACTACAACGTTGCCTGGCCGACCGCCGAGGTGGCCGTCATGGGCGCAAAGGGCGCGGTGGAGATCATCTTCCGCCGCGAGATCGCAGCCGCCGAGGACAAGGAGGCCGAGGCGGCTCGGCTCGAGGCCGACTACCGCGAGCAGTTCGCCAACCCGTACGTGGCCGCCGAGCGCGGCTACCTCGATGACGTCATCGAGCCGCGCCGCACCCGACCGAAGCTGATCGCAGCGCTCGCCATGCTGGAGACCAAGCGCGACAGCAACCCGCCCAAGAAGCACGGGAACATCCCGCTGTGAGCGCGCCCCGCCCCATCACGAAGCTCCTCGTCGCCAACCGCGGGGAGATCGCCGTCCGCATCATCCGTGCCGCCCACGAGCTGGGCATGCAGACGGTGGCGGTCTACTCCGACGCGGATCGCACCTCACTGCATGTGCGCATGGCCCACCAGGCGGTTCGCCTTGGGCCGGCGGCGCCGTCGGAGAGCTACCTCCGCATCGATCGGCTGCTTGCGGCCTGCGAGCAGACGGGCGCCAACGCCATCCACCCCGGCTACGGCTTCCTTGCCGAGAGCGCCGAGTTCGTCGAGGCCTGCGAGGCCGCCGGCCTGATCTTCGTCGGGCCGCCGGCCGCCGCCATGCGCGCCATGGGCGACAAGATCGCAGCCCGCGCCACCGTCGAGCCCTCGGGTGTCCCGCTCGTGCCGGGCGCGAATCTTCCCGAAGGCGCCGACGAGGCGACCATCCTCGCAGCCGCCACGGGTGTCGGCTTCCCCCTGCTGGTCAAGGCCTCGGCCGGCGGCGGCGGCAAGGGCATGCGCCTCGTACGCGAGGTCGGCGAGGTGACGGACGCCATCTCCCGAGCCTCGGGTGAAGCCCAGACGGCGTTCGGCGACGGCACGGTCTACCTCGAACGCTTCATCGAAGAGCCGCGCCACGTCGAGATCCAGGTGCTGGCCGATGATCACGGGACGACCGTCGCCTTGGGCGAGCGTGAGTGCTCGGTCCAGCGGCGCCACCAGAAGGTGATCGAGGAAACGCCCTCCCCCATCGTCACGCCAAAGCTGCGCAGCCGGATGGAGGCGGCGGCCGTCGCCTGCGCCAAGAGCTGTGACTACCGCAGCGCCGGTACGGTGGAGTTCCTCATCGGGGCGTCGGGGGAGTTCCACTTCCTCGAGATGAACACGCGCATCCAGGTCGAACACCCGATCACCGAGCTGCGCTACCGCGTGGATCTGCTCGCGGAGCAACTGCGCATCGCGCAGGGGCTTCCGATCTCGTTCGGGGCACGGGTGCCGGAGCCCGCGGGCCACGCCATCGAAGCGCGCATCTGTGCTGAGGATGCCGACCACGGCTTCATGCCGAGCACGGGCACTCTCGGTGCCGTGCAGCTTCCCGGCGGTCCGGGCGTTCGCTGCGACGGGCATGTCTACGTCGGCCAGAAGATCGGACTCGACTACGACAACTTGCTGCTGAAGCTGATCGTCCACGCGGCAGACCGGACCATGGCCATCGAGCGGCTCAAGCGCGCCCTGTGGGAGACCCGCCTGCCGGGGGTGACGACCAACATCCCGCTGCTGCTTCGCACCCTCGATGACGCGCGGTTTCAGAGCGGCCGCTACGACACGTCGATCCTCGAGGGCAGCGCCCCGGCGGAGGAGGACCCCGCCGATCTCGTCCCGGTCGTCGCCGCCGCGCTGGCGATGCACCGCCGGGTTCGCAAGACAACCGTCCCGCCCGCCGCCGCCAGCACGCGGCCTGCGCCGTGGGTCGAGGCGGGCCGCCAATGGTGGAACCGCGGAACGTGGAGCAGGTAGCCCGCATGATTCATGAACTCAGGTTGAATCGCGCTGTTCTCGCTGATCCTCGGGCCCGATCTCTTTGCCAGCGTGTCTCAACGATGGAATCGGCAGCGCCTCGCCCCGATGGCCTCGACCTCGTACCCGAATCCGTCGCGAGACGATCCTGTCAGATCGAAACCTGTCAGATCGAAAGGACCACCCATGCTGCCCGCCAACCCCTTCAACACCGCCTCTCGTGGCACAACGAAGCGCGCTTCATGAATCCTGCGAGCTAGCGATGGCGCAGCAAGGCACGCGCTACTACGTCCAGTGGGCTGGGGAAGAACGGATCGTGGAGATCCGCCAGGGCAAGGTGGGGCTCGAGGTCCTGGTGGACGGCGAGCCGCATCCGGCGGACGTCACGGCCACCGAGGAAGGTGGCTTGTTGAACCTCCTCGTCGACCAGCAGAGCTGGACCTACGCGGCGCGCTTTGAGAACGGCGCCGCGCTGCTGTCGTTTCACGATCGCGAAGTGCGCGTGCCCATCGAAGACGAGCGTGGGCGGCTCGCCAGGCTCGCGACCGGCGGATCCGGGGGCGGTGCATCAGCGGATGCCGAGATCGCCAGCGTCATGCCCGGCGTCGTCAAGGAGGTCCTCGTCGCTGCGGACGATGCGGTCGAAGCCGGCCAGCCCCTGCTGATTCTCGAAGCCATGAAGATGGAGAACGAGATCCGCGCGCCGCGCGACGGCGTCGTGGGCGCGATCCACGTGAGCGCCGGCCAGGCGGTCGAGAAGGGCGCTGCGCTTGTGAGCCTCGCGCCGCTCTAGCTCTTCGTACCGAGCACGTTGTCTACATCCCCGGCCGGTAGCCGTTCGTAGGGGGTCTTGCCTCCAAGGCAGCCGCGCGGCTTCACGCGGTTGTCGTGCTCGAGCCAAGGCCCGAGGGCCGGGACGCAGGCCCTCCCTCGAGGCCTGCCGGGCGATGGACGCCAACAGCGACCGTGCGGCAGCGTAATCAGGTACGGTAGGGCGCCGCTCCGAGGCGCGTGGAGGTCGACAAAATGGGCAAACTGGGCGTGATTCTGGCCATCGGGGCCTTGCTGATGGCGGGCTGGGGCGCGTCCCAGCTTTGCGAGAAGGACGAGCAGATCGAGGGCCTCCAGGAGTCCAACCGCGAGTTGCAAGACCGCCTCACGACCCTCGAGGTCGCCCTGCGCGAGGGCCAGTCAGCCCAGCCCGAGGTGACCCTGCGCTCCGCGGGCGAGGCCAACCCCGAGCTGTCCACCGCCTCACCCGCTGGCTTGACCGGCCGCGCCGCCACGCCGATCGAGCGCCTGGCTGCCCTGGAGAAGCAGGTCGAAGCGCAGGACAGCGTGCTCGCCAAGCTGAACGAGGAGAGCTCGGCGGTCGACAAGGCGCATTGCGTCACCAATTCTGCTACCGAACGGGACCCGTTGCCTCATGAGTTTTGCTACCGAAGGGAGCAAAGCGAGGAGGCAGCATGGCGAAGATCAGTCGAGAGGCCCGGGCGGAGCTCGTGGGCGCCGTGGCGACGCG
>JAJDEM010000036.1 GCA_029259795.1 Planctomycetota bacterium | reverse complement strand
TGGGGGGCAAGGGCCTCAAGGCGCGTCTGGCCCTGGACCTGCCGGAGGCCAAGAAGTCCCAGGTCGGCGCGTCGTTCGGTCTGAGCCAGCCCTTCCCGTCCGAGGACGCGATCGGCTCGACGGTCGCCGAGCGACTGAAGGACGACGCCATCGTCGCCCTGCTGCTCTCGCTCATCGGGATCGTCATCTACATCGGCTTCCGCTTCCGGTCGCGCTCGATGGGCTTTGCGGCCGTGCTGTGCTTGTTCCACGATGTGGCCATCACACTCGGCATCGTTGCGCTGGCCAACTCACTTGGCCTCGTCGACGCGAAGATCAACCTGGCCATGGTGGCCGCGTTCCTGACCCTTGTCGGGTACTCGGTGAACGACACGGTGGTCATCTTCGACCGTATTCGCGAGAACCGCGGAAAGCGGCCGACCATCGACGAGGCGCTCATCAACGCCTCCATCAACCAGGTGCTCTCGCGCACCATTCGCACGACGGCAACGTTCCTTCTGGTTTGTATTGCCCTCTTCGCCTTCAACTACGGCCAGCGCAACGTGCTGGAAGGCTTCGCCTTCCTGCTGATCCTCGGCTCGGTGATCGGGACGTACTCCACCGTCGCCATCTCCACCCCGCTGTTGATCTACCTGCCGTGGCTCTGGGAGCGCGTGAAGCACTACGCCCCCAAGGGCTCGGTGCTGACCAACCTGCTCACGAATGTGTTCACGATGCTGCTCGCGCCCTTCGTGGCCGTGTTCTGGTTGCTGTGGGCCCTGGCGTTTGCGCTCGTGGTCTTCGTGGTCGGGCTCGTGCTGTTCGTGCCGTGGGCGCTTCGCGGCGGCGCAGAGCAGGAACTCGCAGCGGCCTAGCGGCCAGGCAGACGGAACGGGCAAGGCGACCCCCACCCGCTTGGGTGGGGGTCGGCTACGCCTCCGTGGCAGAGTCCCCGCCGTCTTCCGGAGCAGACAGTCCGCCGTCTTTCGGCACAGAGGCTTGGCCGTCTGCTGCTTCGAGAATCGCTTCGTGGGACACCTCGTCCTGGGGCACCTCGTGGATCTCCCCGCCCGCATTGCGGATGCGATCGAAGTAGCGAGGGGCCAGTCGGACAGGCACCCGGACCGTGCCATCGGGGTAGGTGATCTCCCCCACCTCTCCCCACTCCTGCAGAAGGGAGAGCAGGCGTCCGTTGCCCGGGTCCCCCTCGACGACCACATCGACATGGCGCCGGGTGACATAGCCATGCACCGCCTCGCGCAGCGCCTCGAGCCCCTCGCCGGTGAGGGCGCTGGTGCGCAGGGCGCCTGGCAGGCGCTCCTCGAGAAGGCGCAGCGTGAGCGGGTCCTTCACGCGGTCGACCTGATTGAGGATGCAGATCCGCGGGACGCCGCCGGCGTCGATGTCATACAGCGCCTTCTCGACGACCTCGATGTGCTCGAGCGCATCGCGGTCGGAGGCATCGACGACGAACAGGAGCAGGTCCGCGAAGCGGGCTTCCTCCAGGGTTGCGAGGAAGCTGCTCACCAGGTGGTGCGGCAGGTTGCTGATGAAGCCCACGGTGTCGGACAGGAAGATCGGGCGCCCGGGGGCGATCTCCCACGCGCGCGTGGTGGTGTCGAGCGTCGCGAAGAGGCGATCTTCGACAAGCACCTCGGCGCCGGTCAGGGCGCGCAGCAACGTGCTCTTGCCGGCATTGGTGTAGCCCACGACGGCGGCGGTGAAGTACTTGCCGCGCGCATGGGTCTGGCGGACGCGATGCGCCTGCATGGTCTCGAGGTTTCGCTTGAGGTCGCGGATGCGACGCCGGACAAGGCGGCGGTCGGTCTCGATCTGCTTCTCACCCGGTCCGCGCACACCGATGCCCGCCTTGGCGGTACCACCCTCACGGCTGAGGTGCGTCCAGAGCCGCTTGAGGCGCGGGAGGGTGTACTCCATCTGCGCGACCTCGACCTGGGCGCGGGCCATGGCGCTGCGCGCCCGCCGGACGAAGATGTCGAGAATCAGCTCGGAGCGGTCGATGACGCGGCCACCCACGATCTTCTCCAGGTTGCGCGCCTGGGACGGCGAGAGGTCGTGGTCCACGATGAGCAGGTCGGCGTCGACCTCGCGCATGCGCTCCCCGATCTCCTCGGCCTTGCCCTTGCCGAAGAACGCGTGGCTGGTGGGCTGTTCGCGCCGCTGCACGATGCGGTCGAGCACGTCGGCGCCGGCGGTGTCGGCCAGCTGCGCGAGCTCTTCCAACGGTGCGCGGTAGGAGGCCACCCGATCCGGCAGCTCCAGCCCGGCCAGGACCGCATGTTCGCGCTCGCCGCGGTTGCGGCGAATCTTCGGCTTGGTATCGATCTTCACGCAGGGTCTCCGGTGACGCCCGCTGTGGGCACCACCGGCACACGCTGCGCGTCTTCACCGCGGCGGTGCACGATGCGAACACGCCAGGCGTCGTCATCACGCGTGGGGAAGTCGCGGCGGCTGTGGGTGCCGCGGCTCTCCTCACGAAGCAGCGCGCTCGCTGTTGCGAGACGCGCCACGCCCAGCATGTTGATGAGGCTCAGCCGACTCCATGCGCCATTTCCGACCCGGTGGGCGAATGCCTCCCACGCGGCCACGGCACCCAATGCCCCCGTCAGGCGGCCCGCGCTGCGCTGGATGCCGACTTCACGCCACATGACCGCCTTGAGCGAAGCGCGCAGGTCGTCCACGTCGATGAAGCCTTCGGTCGAACCCGTGCCGGTGCTGCGCAGGCCGGCGGGCCGCGCCGCGGGGGACGCCGCGTGCTTCGCAGCCTCGAGCCCGGCGCGCGCGCCCATGACGAGGCCCTCGAGCAGCGAGTTGCTTGCCAGGCGGTTCGCGCCGTGAAGACCCGTGCTGGTGACCTCCCCGGCAGCGAACAGCCCAGGCACGTCCGTCGTGCCATGGTGGTCGGTTCGGACACCGCCGACGCTGTAGTGCGCGGCCGGTCGGATCGGAATGCGATCCCGGGCGATGTCGAGCCCGTGCTGGCGGCAGGAGCGCTCGACGCCGGGGAAGCGCCGCGCCATGCGATCGGCATCGAGGTGGGTGAGGTCGAGGAAGACGCCCGTGACCTCCGGGCGCTCGAGGTGGCGCATGATGGCGCGCGAGATCACATCACGCGGGGCGAGCTCCCCGCGCTCGTCGTCGTCGAGCAGGAAGCGCGCGCCCGAGTCGTCCACGAGGTGGGCGCCCTCGCCTCGAACGGCCTCCGTGATCAGCAGGCGCGGCACACCGGCGAGGTAGAGCGTCGTGGGGTGGAACTGGACGAACTCGAGATCCTGAAGTGCGGCCCCGGCCCGCCACGCTGCGGCCAAACCGTCACCGGTGGCGCCGCTCCAGTTGCTGGTCTCGCGGAAGAGCTGCGAGTAGCCCCCACTGCAGAGCACGACGCTGCCTGCCCAGACAGCCCGGAGGTGGCCGCGCGAGGAGACCAGGGCGCCGCGGCAGCGACCGTCGTCATCCGTGAGGATGTCGACAACGAATGCGTCGGCCCACTCGCGCACGTTCTTGTGGCCACGGACGGCGTCGCCCAAGACGCGCACAATCTCAGCGCCCGTGGCATCCCCGCCCGCATGCAGGATGCGCGCGCGGCTGTGACCGCCTTCGAGCCCCTTCGCGACGCCCGACTCATCGTGGTCAAAGCGTGCGCCCAGGCCGAGCAATCGCTCGATGCGGGCATCGGCCTCCCCCACGATCTCGGAGACGAGCGTCTCGTCGCAAAGGCCCTGGCCCACCTCGAGCGTGTCGGCCGCGTGCAGGGCCGGGGTGTCGCCGTCGGCAGCGTCTGACGCGTCGGCCGTCACCGCGGCCACGCCGCCCTGCGCGAGCCAGGTGTTGCAGTCCTGGGGAGCCCCCTTGGTGAGCACCATGACACGCCGGCCCTCGTTCGCGGCCTCGAGCGCGGCGCTGTAGCCGGCGACCCCCGTACCGATCACCAGCACATCCGTCAGGTGGTGCGGGAGGCGATAGGAATCGAAGGGAAGGAGGTAGCGGGGGGTGGTCTCAGGCATCCGTGCCCAGGGTACCCGCGAGCCCTTCGCGGGGCCTCATGGTCTGTGGGGCCTCATCGTCTGCGGGGCCTCATCGTCTGCGGGGCAAGCGAGCCAGCCGCCACGGCCGTTGACGGGAGCTGGGGCTCCGCGGGAGCACACCGGGCGCACTACTCGCGCTCGGTATGGCTCAGGCGCTTGAGGACGAGCTTCTTGATCTGCATGAGCTGCAGGCGCATGCTCCCGAACTCGGTCTGGCCACCCACGTAGCGGCGGCCCTCGAAGCGCTCGATCTCGAGCTTGTAGCTCTTGCCCTTCTTGGTCACCACGGTGGCGGGCGAGTGGCCCTTCACGGGGATGTACTTCCCTACCTCGAGGGACTTCATCCGCCGAAAGGGGATCTCGACTTTCGCGTCGCCCCGCTTGGCCACCAGGATGTTGGGGCCGGTCCAGAAGCCGAAGTCGGACAGCTCGGTCACGACCCCCTTGGAGTCGGTGACGGTGACGTCGTAGTCGGCGTAGTCGATCTCGTAGATCGGAACGGCCGACGCCGTCGTGGCCAGTAGGCAGAGCACGGCAAGGCTGCCGAAGGTCCAGAGTACGCGCATGGGGTCTCCCGAAGCCGCAGGCCGGATGCTGCCAAGCGGCTATTGGACGTGTGCCGGAAGCCCCATCATGCACGGAAATGCACCGCGCGAGAGGGTTCCTGGCCCTGAAGAGGTCTCGGGCGACCTTTGGCATCTTCAGCCAAGCCGCTACACTTCCCGGTCGCACGAGAGGGCGTATAGCTCAGTCGGCTAGAGCGCCGCCCTGATAAGGCGGAGGTCCCTGGTTCAAGTCCAGGTACGCCCACCATTCCCCAGTGGAATGGCCCCTCTCAGCGGACCCGCGTGGGGGTATAGCTCAGCTGGCTAGAGCACCTGCTTTGCAAGCAGGGGGTCATCGGTTCGAATCCGTGTACCTCCACCATTTCTTCCGTCGCCCTGGGGCGCGGGTCATCCGCCGTCATCTCGCGCCGATGACCCCCTGCCGGGGGAGCGAACCGTTGTGGAGCAACGGTCGCGGTCTGGGGGCAGAGCCCCCAGCGAAGGAACGCGGGTCAGACCCCGAAGGGGCGAGTCTGCGAGCACCGCC